>JAWKQM010000012.1 GCA_041390145.1 Gemmatimonadales bacterium
GGTGAGGCGAGCGCGGCCAGCATCCCGGCGAGCGTCCGGTTGGTCTCGTCGTGCACCAGGATGTCCTCCATGGACACCCCTGCCTCGCCGAGGGTCACCACTTCGAGGGAGATGCTCGAGGGATCGAAGCGCAGCCCCTGTTGCCGTCCCTTCCCGAAGAGCAACGGCTGGCCGTGCACCACGTGCAGCTGGCGTTCCTCCGCCACGCTCCGGTCGGTGAACTCGTCGAAGACGCCATCGTTGAACACCAGGCAGTTCTGGAAGATTTCCACGAATGACGCGCCACGATTGGCGTGCGCGCGCTTCAGCACATCGATGAGCTGCGCCTGCTGGGTGTCGATCCCTCGCGCGACAAAGCGACCGCCCGCGCCGAGCGCGAAGGTGGCGGCGGAGAGCGGCCGCTCGATGGAGCCGGCCGGCGACGTCGGACTCTTGGTCCCGGTCCGCGAGGTCGGCGAGTACTGTCCCTTGGTCAGGCCGTAGATCTCGTTGTTGAACAGGATGATCTGCAGGTCCACGTTCCGGCGGAGGACGTGCAGCATGTGGTTGCCGCCGATCGACAGCCCGTCGCCGTCGCCCGTCATGACCCACACGTCGAGTTCAGGATTGGCCAGCTTGACTCCCGTCGCAATGGCGGGGGCGCGCCCGTGCACGGTGTGGAATCCGTAGGTGGACATGTAGTACGGGAATCGCGAGGAACAGCCGATGCCCGAGACGAACACGGTGTTCTCGCGGCGGGCGCCAATCTCGGCCAGCGCCTTCTGCACCGCCTTGAGGATGGCGTAGTCGCCGCAGCCTGGGCACCAGCGGACTTCCTGGTCGGAAGCGAAGTCCTTCGGCTGCAACTTGACGAGTGTCGGGGTCGCGGTCATGCGGCACCACCCTTCCCGTTGCCACTGGTTCGTTCCATGATCGCCCCGAGAATAGTGGAGACCTTGAACGGTTTCCCGTTCACCTGGGTGAACCGCTCGGCCGGAAGGAGGTACGCGGCCCGGAGCAGTGTCACGAGTTGCCCGTTGTTCATTTCCGGCACCAGGATCTTGTCGAACCGCTTGAGCAGCTCGCCAAGGTTGCGGGGGAAGGGCGCGATGTATCGCAGGTGAATGTGCGACACCTTCCGGCCCTCGGCCCGCGCACGCTGCACCGCCATGTGGATCGGCCCGAACGTGGACCCCCAACCGACCACCGCCAGTTCGCCGCTGTCCTCGCCCTGGCTGACGCCCTGTGCGGGAATGTCGTCGGCGATCCGGGCCACCTTGGCCGCGCGCGCCTCCGTCATCCGCGCATGGTTGTCCGGGTCGTACGAGATGTCCCCGGTGTCGGCGTTCCGCTCGATACCGCCGATCCGGTGCTCCAACCCGGGCGTCCCGGGCCGCGCCCAGGGACGCGCAAGCGTGGCGGGGTCCCGCGCAAACGGCTGAAATCCTTCCGGATCGGTGCGGAACTTCACCGGGAACGTCGGCAGGCCGTCGGCGTCGGGAATCCGCCACGGCTCGGCGGCATTGATCAGGTACCCGTCGGTCAGCAGGAACACCGGTGTCATGTACTTGGTGGCCAGCCGGACCGCTTCCATCGCGACCTCGAACCCGTCCGACGGAGTGGCCGCCGCGAGCACCGGCATCGGGGCATCGCCGTTCCGGCCCAGCACCGCCTGCAACAGGTCGGACTGCTCGGTCTTGGTGGGCAGGCCGGTGGAGGGGCCGGCGCGCTGCGCGTCGATCACGATGAGCGGCACTTCCGTCGCGATG
This sequence comes from Gemmatimonadales bacterium, assembly GCA_041390145.1. Lineage (NCBI taxonomy): Bacteria > Pseudomonadati > Gemmatimonadota > Gemmatimonadia > Gemmatimonadales > Gemmatimonadales bacterium. Next base: position 1,749 of record JAWKQM010000012.1, read on the forward strand.
GCGAGCCCGAGCGCCTCGGTCTTGAGGGCGATCCCGGGGCCGGAAGACGATGTCACGCCGAGGGACCCGGCAAAGGAGGCGCCGATGGCCGCGCAAATGGCGGCAATCTCGTCTTCCGCCTGGAAGGTGACCACCCCGTGCGCGCGGAGACCCGTCAGGGCGTGGAGGATCGGCGACGCGGGCGTGATCGGGTAGCCCGCGAAGACCATGCGTTCGATCCCCGATCCCTTGAGCCCGGCAAGGAGGCCCCACGCCACCGCCTCGGTACCGCTGATGGTCCGGTAGGTGCCCGGTTCCGCCGGCGCCGCACCGATGGCGACCGGTCGGAGGAAGTTGGGGAGTTCGGCGGTCTCGCCGAAGGCGTGTCCGGCGTTCAATACCCGGATGTTCGCCGCCGCGATCGCGGGGTCCTTCCCAAATTTCTTCTCGATCCAGTCGGTCGTGGTCTTCCGGTCCCGGTCGTAGAGCCAGAGGACCAGCCCGAGCGCCCACATGTTCCGGGACCGCGCGGTCTGCTTGGAGGTGAGCCCGAGCCCCTCCACCGCCGCCTCGGTCAACCGCCCGATGTCGAGTGGAAGGACCGTGAAGTCCGAGAGGCTGCCGTCTTCCAGGGGATTCTTGGCGTACCCTGCCTTGACGAGGTTGCGCTCCGTAAAGGCCCCCTTGTCGACGATGAGTGTCCCGCTCCGCCGCAGGTCGCCGATGTTGGTGATCAGCGCCGCCGGATTCATCGCGACCAGGACATCGAGGTCGTCGCCTGCGGTGGCCACCTCGACCGATCCGAAGTGGATCTGGAAGGCCGAAACGCCGAAGGTCGTCCCGACCGGGGCGCGAATTTCCGCGGGAAAGTCCGGGAAGGTGGCCAGGTCGCTCCCGGCCAGGGCCGTCTCCATCGCGAACCGCGCCCCGGTGATCTGCATTCCATCGCCGGAATCGCCTGCGAACCGGACGACCGCCTGCTCGCGTCCCGCCGGCATACGGGCCGCGTCGGCCCCGCCAGGAACGCTGGTTGTCGATGACATGAAGGCCCGCCTTGTGTGGGGGAACGTCTACCTTCGAATTGTATCCGCGAAGCCCCGTGCCGCGCCAGCACCCCGCTTCCATTGGGAGCCCTTCCCAGCGATAATTCCGCGTGCTCAGACTCGGTATTGTCGGTCTTCCGAACGTCGGTAAGTCCACGCTCTTCAACGCCCTGACCTCCGCCGGGGCGCTGGTGGCCAACTATCCCTTTGCCACCATCGAGCCGAACACCGGCGTCGTCCAGGTGCCGGATCCGCGGCTGGACGCCATCGCCGCGTTCGTCAAGCCGGAGCGCATCCTTCCCGCTACCGTCGAATTCCTGGATATTGCCGGCCTGGTCAAGGGCGCCAGCCAGGGCGAAGGGCTGGGGAACCAGTTTCTCGCCAACATTCGCGAGGTCGACGCGGTCGTGCATGTGGTCCGGTGCTTCGAGAACGATGACATCCAGCATGTGATGGGGAGCGTGGACCCGGCGCGTGATCGCGAGATCATCAACATCGAGCTGGGGCTGTCCGACCTCGCCTCGGTCGAAAAGCGTCTCGACAAGGCGGCGCGCACGGCGAAGTCCGGCGATGCGCAGGCCAAGGTCGAAGTGCGGCTGCTGGAGGCAATCCGCACCGCGCTGGCCGACGGTCGAGCGGCGCGCTCCGTCGTCCCCGCCCCGGAGGATGCCGCCGTCTACCGGAGCTTCAACCTCCTGACCGCCAAGCCGGTGCTCTACGCCGCCAACGTCGCCGAGCACGAGATCAACACCGGCAACGCCCATGTCGAGGCGCTGCAGGCGGCGCTGGTGCGAGACGAGGAGCCTGCGGAAATCGTCACCTTTTCCGCCCGGGTGGAGGCCGAGCTCGCGGAGCTCGCGCCGGAGGACCGGGCCGAGTTCCTGGAGTCCCTCGGCCTGACCGAATCGGGGCTCGACCGGCTGGCCCATGCGGCGTACCATCTGCTCGGCCTCCAGAGCTACTTTACCGCCGGCGAGAAAGAGGTCCGCGCCTGGACCATTCACAAGGGCGACCGGGCGCCGCAGGCGGCGGGCGTCATCCACTCCGACTTCGAGCATGGATTCATTCGGGCCGAGACGGTGGCGTATGAGGACTTTGTCCGCGTCGGCGGCTGGAAGCCGGCGCGCGAGCAGGGCCTTTCGCGTGCGGAAGGCAAAGAGTACGTCGTGCAGGACGGCGACGTGATGTTGTTCAGGTTCAACACCTAGGAGCGTAAATCCATGACCAATCCACTTGGCGCCGCCCACGGGCGGACCGGGTTCACTTCTGATGTCGACAGCGCGCGGATCGCCACCTTCCTCCGTGGCGTCTACTGGTGGATGTTCGGCGGGCTCGCCGTCACGGCGGTGGTGGCGCTGGCCGTCGCGAGTTCCCCCGCCGCGATGAGCACGCTCATCAACAACCGCATCCTCTTCTTCGGCGTGATTATCGCCGAGCTGGTGCTGGTGGTCTACCTGTCGGCGCGGGTCGCCAAGCTGACCCCCTCGACGGCGGGGACGCTCTTTCTCGCCTACTCGGCGCTCAATGGCGTCACCTTCGCGCTGATTCTGCTGGCCTACACCGGCGCCTCGGTGGCCAACGCCTTCTTCGTTTCGGCGGGGATGTTTGGCGCCCTCGCCGTGTATGGCAGCGTGACGAAGCGCGACCTCTCCGGCATGGGCCGCTTCATGTTCATGGGACTGATCGGGCTGGTGCTGGCCAGCGTGGTGAGCATCTTCTGGCACAGCGACGCGATGCAGTTCGTGATGGGAGTGGTGGGGGTGCTGGTCTTTTCGGGCCTGATTGCCTACGACACGCAGCGGCTCCGGGCGATGGCCCTCCAGGTGTCGGGGGAGCAGGCGGGCTCCTACGCCGTGGTCGGCGCGCTCAGCCTCTACCTCAATTTCATCAACCTCTTTCTCTCGCTGCTCCGGCTCTTCGGCGACCGCCGGAGCTGATTGCCTCCTACGCCGCGGGCGCGGCAGCCGTCAGGGTGCCGCGCCAGCTCTCGCTCAGCGCCGGGCAGGCCGCCAGCCGCAGCGCCTCCTCGCGGCGGCGGGACCGCTCCACCATCAATTCTGACGCGACCCAGACCGTCCACTGCGGGTAAGGACGGTCCACCAGCGACACCGGCATCCCTGCCTCGACCCACCCCTCCGTCAGCACCCGGAGGTACCACCCCGTCCGCAGGTCCGCCTGCACCAGCTTGACCATGTCCTTCCGGTGGAACCGCCGGTTGAGGGTGGCGCAGGGCTGCCGCGGCTGGGTCACCTCGAACCGCGCCTGGGCGATGGCAAACCGGTCGCCGACACAGACTGACCGTTCGTCGGCACCGTCGATGGTCAGGTTCTCCCCGAACCACCCCGGGCCCACGTCGGCCCGCCCCAGCACCTCGCGCCACGACTCGTAGTGCTTCCCGGCGTAGGCCAGCACCGCCTTGTCAGGCCCGCCGTGCACCCGCCGGTCGGCCTGCATGTCGCCCGCCACCCCCAGTCGACCGACCCAGACAGCGCCCGCAATCGGCTGCTTGGCGATGGCGCTGCTCCACGGCCGGTCGAGGGGGTCGTCTGCGCCCTCGGCGCCGTAGGCGCGGGGTACGCCAACCTGGATTGAGCGAAGAATCATGGGGGGAAGATAAGGGGGCGGCCCTTTGACTCAAGTCCGCTCCCCGACTATACTTCCCCGCTCACAATACTCCTCCTCAGCCCCACACCAGGGCTGGGGCAACAGTCCAAAGGAAGGTGTCATGACCCGTCAGTACGAAGCGGTCTATATCTTCGATTCTGCCCTCGAAGAAGCCGCAATCAACGAGCGCCTTGAGCGCTTCCATGCGCTCCTCGCGCAGCCGGACACCGAGGCACCGCAGCTGTCCCATTGGGGCAAGCGGACCTTGGCCTACCCGATCAACCGTCACGAAACCGGATACTACGTCATCGCCAAGCTGGCCACCGCCCCCACGGCGCTGCCGGAGTTTGAGCGTGCCGTCAAGCTGGACGAAGGGGTGCTCCGGCTCCTCGTCGTGGTGAACGAAGGGCCCCAGCCAGTGCCCCCGAGCGCCGACAAGGGCGATGGGGAGGACGACGAATGAGGCGCCCACAGAAGAGCTGCTCCATTTGTGAGTCCGGCGTGCGCGTCGTCGACTACAAGGATGAGCGGACGCTTTCCCGGTTCCTGTCCGAGCGCGGCAAGATCCTGCCGAGCCGGCTTTCCGGCACCTGCGCACGGCACCAGCGCCAGCTCAGCACCGCCATCAAGCGGGCGCGTGTCCTTGCCTTGCTGCCGTACCTGAAGGGCCACGGCAGCTGACCATGGCAAGCGGGCGGCCCCCGGAAGGACAGGTGCTGTCCTTCAGGGCCCGCCTGGCGGTCGGGGCCTACGTACTCTTTACCTGGCCTGTCATGACCGCCCTGCTCTTCGGACCACTCGCCGTGCTCGTCGCGGCGAGCCGGCCGCAGGGTCGCCGGGCCTGGCTCTGGCTCATCGCCCTGACACTCTGGCTGGGGCTGTGGGCCGCGCAGACGGGCGGATTGCTGGAGCAGTTGATCCGTGCCGGGGCGGCACTCTCGACCGGGATCGGCGTGCTCTACCTGCTCTTCTCGACGGGATCGGTCTCGACGCGCGCGCTCCGCGGCACGGCCGCGGTCGTCCTGGGAACGGTTGGACTGTCGCTGTATGTCGGCGTGCGGTGGGACGACGTGGAGCGGGCCGTCGTGCAACAGGGGATGATCGCGCAGCAGGCGGCGACCGACCTGCTGAGCCGTGGGGGGACGACACCCGACCCGGCGACGCTCGAGACCCTGCGCACGCTTGGCGAGGGACTCCGCCCCATGGCCCCGTACTTTCCGGGTGTCCTGGCGCTGATGCTCTTTGCCGGGCTCTGCCTCGCGGCGCTGCTGGCGCCCCGCCTGGCAGGCCGGGCGCTGGCGCCCGTCCCGGGCCGGTTCGACGACTTCCGGTTCAGCGATCACCTGGTCTGGCTGTTGATCGTGGGGCTGATCGGACTGCTCTTCGCCGAACAGACGCCGATGGCCGGCCCCGCGGCGAGCCTGGTCACCTTCGGCGTCGGATTGTACGCGCTGCGCGGTTCGGCCGTCCTGGCCACCGCCCTGCGACCGGCGCCGCGGCTGTTCGTCGTGATGTTGATGGTAGGTGCTGCTTTTCTCTTGCCGTTTGCCGTCGGGGGGCTTGCCCTTCTCGGCTTGGCTGATATCTGGCTCGACTTCCGGCGGCGCATGGCGCCGCCGCCTTCCGGAGGGTAGGACCGATGATGGAAGTAATCCTGCGCGACGACATCAAGTCGCTTGGCAAGGCTGGTGACCTCGTGCGTGTGAAGCCGGGCTACGCCCGCAACTTCCTGTTGCCGAAGGGCCTCGCCTACGAGGCGACCGAGGGCAACAAGAAGCGGATCGTGGCAGAAACCAAGGCGCGGAACGTTCGCCTTGCCGCCGAGAAGGATGCCGCCGTGACGGCAGCCGCCGCCCTCTCGGCCATCCTCGTGACCTTCACCCGGAAGGCAGGGGAGGAAGGAAAGCTCTTCGGCTCCATCACCTCCCAGGACATCGCCGACAGTCTCGCCGCCCAGGGCCAGACCGTGGACAAGCGGAAAGTCGAGCTCGCCCACCCGATCAAGGTCCTCGGTGAACACACCGTGATCGTCCGCCTCCATCCCGAGGTGCACGCCGACATCCGCGTGACGGTTGTCGCCGAGTAGGAGCCGCTCCCCCATGGGCGTCGGGATCGCCTACATGGACGGGCCTCGGCTCGCCCGATCGCTGTTTGCGGCGTCCGACTGGGTGGCCGCCGGCCGGGAAGAGATCAACCGGATCAATGTCTTCCCGGTCCCCGATGGCGACACCGGTACCAACTTCAGCCTGACCCTCCGCGCCGTCGCCGACGCCCTCCGGGCGCTCGGCGACGCATCGCTTCCGGTCACCGCCAACACCATGGCCCGCGCGGCCGTGCTCGGCGCGCGGGGCAATTCCGGGATGATGCTTGCCCACTTTCTGATGGGCGTTGCCGAGTCGATCGGCGACAAGGAAACTGCCACCCCGGCCGAACTCGCCGCCGCCCTGAGCGCGGGGGCCACCCGCCTCTACGGCGCGCTGGACGACCCCCGCGAAGGCACCATCCTGACGGTCGCCCGTGAGGCCGCCGCCGCCGCCGAACGTGCCGCCGCCCACTCTCCCGATATCGCCGAGTTCATGCGGCAAATGCACCTCGAGGGCGAGCAGGCGCTGGCCCGGACCCCCGAGCTGATGGCGGTGCTGAAGGAAGCCGGGGTGGTGGACGCGGGCGGGATGGGGTTCATGCGGATGATCGAGGGGGTGGTCCGGTTCATCGACGGCGACCCGATCCTGGCGGTGGAACCGGGGTATACAGGGGAGTACGTCATCCCGGCCGCCGACGTGGAAGTCGCGGCCGACCAGGACTTCCAATTCTGCACCGAGGTGGTGGTCCGCGGCGAGCAGTTGCCCCCCGCCAACGAGGTCCGTGCCGCCCTGCGGACCTTCGGCGGCTCCCTCGTGGTGGCCGTGATGGGCGACATCCTGCACGCCCATGTGCATACCAACACCCCCGACGCCGTCTTTACCTATGTGTCCCGATGGGGCAGCCTCGAAAAGACCAAAGCCGAGGACATGCAGGCCCAGCACCGGGGACTGCAGCACGGGGTACAGAAGCAGGTCGGCATCGTCACGGACAGCGCCTCCGACCTCCCCGACACGGTGCTCGACCGGCACGGCATCTCCCTCGTACCGCTCCAGGTCATCTTTGGGGACGAGGTGCTGCTCGACCGGGTGGAGTTGAAGCCGGAGGAGTTCTACCGCCGGATGCGCTCGGCGGAACAGCTCCCCTCCACCTCGCAGCCGACGGTGGCCGACTTCGTCCGGGTGTTCAGGGAAGCGCGACACGAAGCCGAGCATGTCATCTCGGTCCTGGTCTCCTCCGGGCTCTCCGGCACCTTCCAGTCCGGTGCCGCCGCCATCAAGGCGGGCGGGTTGACCAATATCCGGCTGGTGGACAGCAGGTCGGCGTCACTCGGGTCGGGGATGCTCGCGCTGCGGGCCGCAGAACTCGCCGAGCAGGGCTGGCCGGCCGACGCGATCGCCACCGAAATCGAACGGGTCCGCGACCAGTCCGGCCTGTTCCTGACCGTGGACAGGTTCGATAACCTCCTGCGGAGCGGGCGCGTGAGCCGGGGCAAGGCGTGGTTGGGTGGACTGCTCGACGTGAAGCCGATTCTCTCGCTCGATGCCGCGGGCCGGGTCGTCCCGATTGATCGGGCCCGCGGGAGGGAGCAACTGATTGGGCGGGTCCTGTCCCTGCTCGAGGCGCGACTGCAGCCGAGGCCGAAGCAACTGCGGTTCGGCGTGGTCCACGCGGAGGCCCCTGAGGTTGCCAAGCGGGTCCGGGACGCCTTGGTGGCGGCCTACCGACCGAGGGACTGTTTCGTATCGCTGGCCACGGGAGTGCTGGGAACGCATGTCGGCGAAGGCGCCTGGGCCGTGTTCTACCAGGTCGAGGACGGGACACCGCCGGCACCACCCAATCCTCGGAGCCCGGCTTGACCCGGGCGCCGGTCCTGCCGCCAGCCCTGCGCGCGGCGGTGCAGGCCGCGGACGACTTGAAGGCCCGGGACCTGACGGTGCTCGACCTGCGCGGCCTGCACGACGCCGCCGACTACTTCCTGGTCGGCTCCGGCACCTCCGACGCCCATGTCCGGGGAATCGCCCACGCCGTGCTCGACGCCCTGGCCCGCCAGGGATACAAGCCGCACCATGTCGAGGGGCTCCCGTCGGGGCGCTGGGTCCTGCTCGACTTCGTGGACTTCGTAGTGCACCTGTTTCATCCAGACGCACGCGCGTTCTATCAGCTGGAACGCCTCTGGGACGACGCCCCGGCGCTGACACCGCGCCCCTGACAGGAACCGACTCTTCATGACCCTGCGGTCCCTCTGCCTGCTGGCCCTCCTCGCGACCGTCCCCACGGTCGCGTCGGCGCAGTATTTCGGGCAGAACCGGGTCATGTACGACAAATTCGACTTCGAAATCATCCACACCGAACATTTCGACGTCTACTTCTATCCCGTCGAACGAGAGGCGTCCTTCGATGCCGCCCGGATGGCGGAGCGCTCCTACGGCCGGCTCTCCCTGCTCCTGAACCACCGGTTCATCGAGCGGAAGCCGATCATTCTCTACGCGTCCCCATCTGACTTTCAGCAGACCAACGCGCTCGGCGGAGACATCGGCGAGGCGACCGGCGGCGTCACGGACTTCATGAAGCACCGCGCCATCATGCCCTTCACCGGCGCGTACAAGGACTTCGACCACGTCCTGATGCACGAAATGGTGCACCAGTTCCAGTACGACACCTGGTCCCGCGGCAAGGCGGGATCGGGCATCGCCACCATCATCCAGGTCAATCCCCCGCTCTGGTTCGCGGAGGGGATGGCGGAATACCTCTCGCTCGGCACCATCACGCCCGAGACTGCCATGTGGCTCCGCGATGCGGTGCTGCAAGGGAAGCTCCCGACCATCCAGCAGCTGACCTACGACCCCTACATCTTCCCGTACCGGTTCGGTCACTCCATCTGGGCCTACATCGGCCAGCGCTGGGGCGACGAAGCGGTCGGCTCCATCCTCTCGGCGACCCTGGGCGGCGGCGGCGTGGACGGGGCCTTCCAGCGGGTGCTCGGCATCTCCCTGAACCAGCTCTCGGTGCAATGGCGCGACTGGGTGCAGGAGACCTACCTGCCGGATGTCGCCTCCAAGCAGCTGGCGTCGGCGGTCGGCAAGCCGCTGCTGACCAAGGAGAAGTCCGGCGGGACGCTCCATATCGCCCCCGCGCTCTCGCCCGACGGGAAGCTCATCGCCTACCTCAGCGAGCGGAACTTCTTCTTCATCGACTACTACCTGGCCGACGGGGAGACGGGCGAGGTCGTCAAGAAGCTCGCCAAGTCGGTGTTCGACTCGAACTACGAGACCTTCCGGTACATCAGTTCGACCTCCTCCTGGTCGCCGGACGGCAAGTACCTCGTCTTCGCGGCCCGGTCCCAGGGCGGCGACGACATCGTCGTCTTCGACCCATTGCACCGGAAGGCAATTCGTCGCATTCGCGTCGAGCTGAACGGCGTGACCTCGCCGGTCTACAGCCCCGACGGGAAGCAGCTGGCGTTTACCGGCATGCAGGGCGGCCTCTCGGACCTGTACATCGTCAACGTCGATGGCACCGGACTGCGGCAACTCACCAACGATCGGTACGCGCAGCTGATGCCGGCGTGGTCCCCGGACGGGCATACCATCGCCTACGTCACGGACGAAGGGCCGGAGACCAACTTCAACGACCTCAGCTACGGCAATTTCCGCATCGCGCTCTTCGACGTCGACCTCGGCCGGCGGGAACTCCTGCCTCACATGGAGGTCGGCCGCAACGTCAGCCCCCAGTGGGCGCCGGACGGGAAGTCGTTCGCCTTCGTCTCGGATCGCACCGGCATCGCCAACATCTACCTGTACGAGCTTGGCGGCGACATCTACCAGCTGACCAACCTCTTCACCGGTGCGCAATCGGCGACGCCGCTCTCCCCTGCCCTGAGCTGGGCCCGTGAGGCCGACCGCCTGGCGTTCGTGTACTTCGAGGACCAGAACAATGATGTCTACACCATCCAGAACCCGCGGGCACTGAAGCGGGGGCCGTGGCGGCCCGCGCCCCCGCCTGCGGACGTGGCGGTGCGCGCCGACTCCGGCAAGGCGCGCCAACCAGCGGACACGCTCGGGACGCCGCCGGACTCCGTCGACCTGGCGGCCGCCCAACTCCCCAGCGACTCGGCCGAAGCCCCTCCCGCGGTGCCCGGCGTGCCGCAGGCCCGCGAGGGTGGGTCGATCTACCGCACCCCGTCGGGATTCCGCGCCGCCGCGGTGGCCCCCGCTGCGACAGACACCTCCGGGCGCCGGCGCGGCGAGGTGACCGTCATCGGGCTGCTCGATTCGGCGTCGCTCTTCCTGCCGGACAGCACCAGCTTTACCGTCGGGCCCTACAAGCGGAAGTTCACGCCGGAGAGTTCCGCACGCCCCTCGGTCGGCTACACCCGTGACAATTTCGGCAACGGCATCTACGGCGGCGGCGCCATCCAGTTCGGCGACATGCTGGGGAACGAGCAGCTGATCTTCGCCGGCTACATCAATGGCTCCCTGAATCAGGGCGACTTCCTCGCAGCGTACGCCAACCTGAGCGGCCGCCTGAACTGGGCGGTGGGATTCCAGCAGTACCCCAACTACTACGTGCTCCAGCCGATCGTCGTCCCGGGCTCCCCGACGCCCAGCGAGAATACGTACGTGACGCGCACCCGGCTCCTGACCACCCGGCAGATTTTCGGGCGCGGCTTCTACAACATCAACCGCTTCCAGCGGCTCGAGCTGGGGCTGGCGCTCGGGCAGATCGACGACGGCATCCAGTCGTACTACGAGACGTACGAGCGTACCACCGGGGTCATCACCAGCACGCCCTACAAGGAGACCATCTACTTCGACGGCCAGCGGGTGGCGAGCCCGTCGATCGCCCTGGTCTATGACGCCACCTTCACCGGGTGGATCGGCCCGCTGTTCGGCACCCGGTATCGCGCGGAGATCACCCAGACCGTCGGTGGCTGGAATGTCACGCAGGGGCTGTTGGACTACCGGCGCTACATCCCCCTTAAGGGCCCGGTGATTCTCGCGGGTCGCCTCCTCTACGCGGACCAGTGGGGGCCGGATGCCGATCGGCAGCGATATTACCTCGGAAACACGGACCTGGTACGCGGCCGGACCTCGGGCTCCTACTACCGGAACGAGTGCGCCACGAACAGCGACCAGCTGGCACCGCTGACCGGATGCTACGCCCTCGATCAGATGGTCGGCACCGGCATCGCCGTCGGAAATCTGGAACTGCGGTTCCCGCTGGTGAACTCGTACCTTGGCATGGGGCCGCAGGGGCTGCCGTACATCGACGGGGTCACCTGGGTCGACTACGGCGTCGCGTGGAACAGCTGGAACACCGTCGCGTTCTCGAAGAACCCGAACGCGTCGCTCAAGCAGCAGGCCCTGACCCGAACCCCGGTCACGACCCTCGGTGTGGGAGCGCGCATCAATTTGTTCGGCTACATGATCCTCCGGTTCGACTGGGCCTTCCCCCAGGGCCGGGGCATCCCGCCATACTGGACCATCACCCTCGGACCGCCCTTCTGATTCCGGCCTAAATCCGGGCCGAGACTCGGTCTGGCCCCTGCCCCCCAAAGCGCCTATTTTTGGCCTGTGCCGTTCCCCCATCTGAAAGGCCTGACCGTCCTCGCGGTCGGCCTCATGGCTTGCCAAGCTTCTCCCGCTCACGAGACTGGGGCGCTTCCCCCAGCCTCGCAGGCCGTCCCCCAGACCAGCCTCCTTCGCCTCCCCCGCTCCGGCGGCACTCCCCGGATCTACGCGGGCCCGACCCTCGCCGACATCGGGTGGCGCGCGCGGGGGCGCACACCGCCGATCGAGATGGTGGTCGGATTCGACCAGGACCAGGGGCTCGCCTACGCCGTGGACTCCGCCAACGGCCTTCAGGCCCTGGACCTGGGCACCGGCACCTCGCGTCTCCTGACATCGGCGGTCAGCGGGGCGGCGCTCGGCCCCGAGGGAACGCTCTGGGTTGTGGACCGGAAAGACTCTGTCATCCGGATCAGGAACCGGCTCGCCAAGCGGACGGATGCGACCCTGCCGACCCGGCCCACCGCGCTCTACGGGACCGGCGACCGCCAGCTCATCGCCATCGAGGCCGGTGACACCGCCCGGGCGTTTCTCGTGACGGGCTCCGAACCCGGTGGCTCCGCCGATCTGCCCACCACGCATACCGCCGCCTCGCCCTGGGGCGACCTCGTCGCGGCCGCCGCCCCGACCGGGGTCTACCTCTGGGCACCACGCGGCAGCACGCCGATCCGGCGGGTGCGGGTCAGCGGGACCCCCACCGCCGTTCGGTTCTCCGCCTCCGGGCACCGGATCTACGTGGCGCGCGAAGCCGAGGACCTGGCGGTCATCGATCGCTACGCCGGCGAACGCATCGGGGATATTCGTATTCCGGGGGCTGCCGCCGCGCTGCGGGTCGCCCCCTACGGCGGGTGGCTCCTCGCGCGTCCCGCATCGGGCGACACCATCTGGGTGATCAACCTGGCGACCAGCCAGTTCGTGGGCGTCGTGGCCGGTCCCTGGGCCGCCGACCTCCCCACCGTCTTCGGAGACGCCACGCTCCTGGTCCGCGAGGGGAAGGACGTGGTGGCCCGCGATCTCTCCAAGCCGGACTTCCCGGAGACGGGCCGTCTCAAGGGCGGGGCCGCCGACCTCTACCTCCCGATGCCGTGGGTGGCCCGGGGGAGCATGCCGGAACCGACTCCTGCGCGCCCCGACCCCGCCCAGGCGGCGGACGCGACGCCCGACAGTCTCGGCGGGCCCGTCGAGGCGCCTGCCATCGTGTACCTGCAGGTGAGCCGATCCCAGAATCCGGCGTGGGCACAGGACCTTGCCGCCGAGATTCGGGGTGAGGGCTTCCCTGCGCTCGTGATCACCCCGCGAACCGGCGAAGAAGCCTATCGCGTCGTCGTCGGCCCGTATCCCTCCCGCGAGGCCGCCGAATCGGCGGGCCGCCGGTTGGGGCGTCCCTCGTTCATCTATCACCCGTAGTCGTCCCGGGAACCTCTTCCATGAAGCTTTCAAAGCTCGAGTTGTCCGGCTTCAAGTCGTTTGCCGACACCGTCACCCTGACCTTCGAGGAAGGGGTCACGGCCATCGTCGGCCCGAACGGCTGCGGGAAGTCGAACGTCAGCGACGCCGTGCGCTGGGTACTCGGCGAGCAGTCCGCCCGACTGCTCCGCGGCGGCAAGATGGAGGACGTGATCTTCCAGGGCGCGGCCGACCGGCGGCCCGTCAACGTGACCGAGGTGTCCCTCTATCTCGACAACTCCGACGGCACCCTGCCCATCGCCTACCAGGAAGTGCAGATCACCCGGCGGCTCTCGCGCTCGGGCCACAGTGAATACCTCCTGAACCGGGCGACCGTGCGCCTGCGCGACATTCAGGACCTGCTCCGCGGGACCGGGCTCGGCGGCGACGCCGGCGTGGTCATCGAAGCGAAGATGATCGACCTGCTCCTCTCGGACCGGGCGGACGAGCGCCGCTCGCTCTTCGAAGAGGCGGCAGGCATCGGCCTCTACCGCGACCGGAAGCACAGCACCGAACGGCGCCTCGAGGAGACCGCGCTCGACTTGCAGCGCGTCGAGGACCTGGTGGCGGAAGTGCAGTCGCAGCTGCGCAGCCTCGCGCGCCAGCGTGGCCGTGCGGAGCGGCACACGAAGTTGATGGAGGAGAAGTTCGCCGTACAGCTGACGCTGGCGCGCCGGCATCTCGACCGCCTGACCGCCGAGGTCCGGGACAAGGAAGCCCGCTACGCCGAACTGGCCGCGGCGCTCCCCGACAACCGCACGGCCCTCGCAGCCATCGAGGTGGAGCGGGAAGAGGCCGCCCGGCGTCGTGCCGCGGCCGAGGCCGCGCGCACCGACATCGCGCGCCGACTCGGCGAGATCCGCGTAACGCTCGGGCGCCTTGAGGGCGACCTCAACCTCGCCTCCGAGCGGCTGGCCAACGCCGGGCAGCGCCGGGTGCGCGCGCTGGAAGAACGCAGTGTGATGGAGCAGCGCGCCCAGCAGGCGCTCCGCGAACGTGACATCGCGCTGCAGGAACGGGACGCCGCCCAGGCGGACTACGACCGCATCCAGGCCGAGTTGCAGGGGCGGGCGAGCGTGGAAGACGCCGTGAAGACGCGGCTCGCTGATCAGCGCGCGCAGGTCCGCCAGATGGAGGAGACGCTGCAGCGCCAGGCCCAGACCCTCCGTTCGCTCGAAGGGGAGCGCGCGGCGCTCGAAACGGACCTCGCCTCCCTCCGGGATCGTGCGGTGCAGGCGGCCACGCTCCGGGACGGCCTCCGGCATGAGCTCGATGCGACCACCCAGCGCCGAGCGGCGCTGGCCGCCGAGGCGGAGCGCCTCCTCGCCGTCCACCGTGCCGCGGCGGCCGACGCCGAACGGGCCCGGCACCTGCTCGCCGAGACCCGGGAGCACGAGGCCCTCGCGCGGGACGACCGCCGTCGCGCCGAGGAGGCCGTCGCCCAGCTCTCCGCCCGACACGAGGCGCTGGGCGAGCTGGAGCGCGACCGGGTCGGCCTGGCCCCAGGCGCCGCGGCCCTGCTCTCGGCGCGCGACCGGTTCGACGGCGGCGTGCTCGGCCCGCTCAGCGACTTCCTGCGCACCGGCGCGCAGGACGCCGACATTGCGGAGAAGCTTCTCGGCGAATGGGTGCACGCGGTGCTGGTCCGGGACGATGCCACCGTCCGCGCCATCCAGGACTGGCATGCGGCATCCGACGCCGGCGCCATCGTCCTGCTGTCGGCCGAGCGGGGCCCGGCGCGGGAAGGCGGCAGCTATCCGCTGGAGCAGACGCTCAGAGTCGAGGACCCGGCCGCCGCACGGTGGGTCCGCGCCCTGCTCGGTGGCTCCGAAGTGCTCGACCCCTCCGGCCGCGCCCTCCGGCGCAGCAATGGCGCCGTGCTTCTCTCCGGCGGCGGAGCCCCCTCCGGCCCGCTGCGGCGGCGGGCGGAACTCGAGACGCTGACGGGCGATCTCCAGGCCGCGCGCGCGACGTTGACGGCGGCCGAGACGGCGGTGGCCACCACCGTCGCCCGTCTCCTGGAACTCGAAGCGGCGCTTTCGACCGCCACCGAGGCCGCCGAGCACGCACGCGAGGCGGAGCGTGTCGGAGGCTCGGCCCGCGACGACGCCGAGCGGTCGGTCGCGACCCGTACCCGGGAACTCCAGGAGGCCGAGTCGCAGGTGGTCCGGATCACCGAGCGCCTGACGGCCTCTGAGGCACGTCTCGGCGAGGTCGATGCGGCCCTGACCGAAGGGGAGCTCTCCAAGGTCCGGCTCGACGAGGGGCTCAACGTGGGCCGCCAGCAACTCGCGGAGCTGGAGGCCGAGCAGGAATCGGCCCGCGAAGCCCGCGTGCACTGGCAGGTGCAGCTGGCGCACGTCGAGGCGAGGCTCCTCGGGGCCGGCGAGCGGCTGGCGCGTGCCGAACAAGTCGGCCAGGAGGCGGCGGGTTCGGCCGCCACGCTGGCGGGGGAACTCACCCAGCTCGAGGGCGACACGGCCACACTGACCGCCGAGCAGGCCACCTGGCAGGAGGAGCGTGCCGAGCGGCGCGTGACACTCCTGGAACTGGAGGCCGCCGCCGCAGATGCCGAGGAGTCGCTCTCGGTGGCCGCGGAGATTCTCGACACGGCGGAGCGCAAGGTCCACGAGGATCGCGAACGCCTCGAGCACTCCACCGAGGAGCATCACCGCCTGCAACTCGAGCTCTCCGAGGCCGCTGCGGAACGCCGGCGGATCATCGAACGGGTTGAAACGGAGTGGAAGCGCCCCATTGACCAGCTCTTCGACGGTGCGCCATTCCTCGACCTCGACCTCGAGACCCTCGAATCGGAGTCGGCGCGGATCGTCGGCGCCCTCGAAGGGATCGGGGTGGTCAACCCGCTCGCCGTCGAGGAGCACGCCGAGGAGAGCAAGCGACTGGAGTTCCTCTCCTCCCAGCGCGACGACCTCGTGGCAGCCCGCCAGTCGCTGCAGCAGGCCATCCGGGAAATCGACGGCACCGCGCAGGCCATGTTCCTGGAGACCTTCACGGCGGTGCGTGCCAACTTCCTGAACGTGTTCCAGACGCTCTTCGGCGGGGGCGAGTGCGACTTGCGCCTCTCGGCCGACGGCGACCCGCTCGAGAGCGAGATCGAAATCCACGCCGCCCCGCGCGGCAAGCGGACCCAGCGCATTCACCTCCTGTCGAGCGGCGAGCGGACGCTGGTGGCGGTGTCGCTGCTCTTCAGCATCTACCTGACGAAGCCGAGCCCCTTCTGCCTCATGGACGAAGTCGATGCGCCGCTCGACGACTCCAACGTGGGACGGTTCACCAAGCTGCTGGACGAGTTCAAGCACAGCAGCCAGTTCCTCGTCATCACCCACAACCCGCGCACGATGCAGGCGGCCGACGCGGTCTACGGCGTGACCATGCAGGAGCCAGGGGTGTCGACGATCGTGGGCGTCCGTCTCGGCGAGCCGGTGCTCTGATGCTTGTCGTCATGCGGCACGACGCGCGGGAGGAAGAGATCCAGGCGGTCGTCGAGACGATTCGGTCCATGGGCTACGAAGCGCGCCCCATGCCGGGCCGGCAGCGGACCACCGTGGGCATCGTCGGCAATGACGGCCGCGTGGACGGCACCAGGCTGACCGCCCTGGCCGGCGTGCAGGAACTGGTGCACATCACCCAGCCCTACAAGCTGGTCTCCCGTGAGTGGAGGCAGGAGTCGACCATCGTCCGCCTCCCCGGCGGCCTGACCATCGGGGGCGACGAGGTGCCGGTCATTGCGGGCCCCTGCTCCGTCGAGGGTGAGGCACAGCTGCTCGCCGCGGCGCATATCGTGAAGGAGGCGGGCGCCACGCTCCTCCGCGCCGGCGCCTTCAAGCCACGGAGCTCGCCCTACTCGTTCCAGGGGCTGGGTCAGGAAGGGTTGAAGCTGCTGGCGCTTGCCCGCCGGGAAACCGGATTGCTGATCGTGACGGAAGCCGTGGATCCCGAAGGGGTCGACGCGGTGGCCGAGGTGGCCGACATCATCCAGATCGGCGCGCGCAACATGCAGAATTACTCCCTGCTCCGCCGGGCAGGCCGGGCCGGGAAGCCGGTCCTGTTGAAGCGCGGAATTGCCGCGACCATCCAGGAGCTGCTCCTGGCCGCCGAATACCTGCTGGCCGAGGGCAACGCCGATATCGTGCTCTGCGAGCGGGGCATCCGGAGCTACGACACCCAGAACCGCAATCTTCTCGACCTGAGCGCCATCCCCACGGTGCATGCGCTGTCCCACCTGCCGATCATTGCCGACCCGAGCCATGGCACTGGCCGGAGGGACATGGTTCCCTCGATGGCCCGGGCCGCCGTAGCCGCCGGCGCCGATGGCCTGCTGGTGGAGGTCCACCCTTCGCCCGAGCAGGCGCTCTCCGACGGCGCGCAAAGCCTCCGGCCGGAGCAGTTTGGGCAAATGATGGGAGAGCTGCGCCTCATCGCCGACGCGATCGGCCGGCGAATCGCGGAACCGGCCGGGGCGCGCACGTGATCGGCTGCCGCGCGGCCCTGATCGGCCTGGCCGTCGCCCTCGGCACCGCGCCGGCGCACGCCCAGCGCGCCGATTCCATTGTCCAGCGCACGGCGACCATCTACCGGCAACTGCATTCCCTCACCGCCAGCTTCGACCAGGTGGTCAGCAATGAGATGCTCGGCACCTACAACAGCCAGGGCCGGCTGGCGCAGTCGGGGCCGTCGCGCCTCTCGATGCGGTTTACCGATCCGGCTGGCGAAGCCATCGTCATCGATGGCACCTCGATCTGGATCTACACGCCGAGCACCGCACCAGGACAGGTGCTTCGGGCGCCGATCGTGCGCGCGGCCGGCTACGGCGTAAACCTGCTGGGATGGCTGCTCGATCGGCCGACCGAGCGCTATACGGTGAGCTACCTGCGCGCCGACGATATTGCGGGAACCGCCGTCGATGTCCTGCAGATGACACCGGCGGTGGAAGGCCTGCCCTTTACCTCGGCCACGCTGTGGCTGGCAAAGAGCGATGGGCTGCCCCGGCGCATCGAGGTCTCCGAGCCGTCGGGAAACCACCGGACCCTTACCCTCTCGAAGCTGCGCACCAATGTGACCCTTCCACCGGACACGTTCGTCTTCACGCCACCGAAGGGCGTGAAGGTCATCGACCAATAGCGGCCCGCAGCACCGACTCCACCTCTCCCGCCATCCCCTCCTCGAGTCCGGCCCGGCGCGACAGCGCCAGCGCCTCCAGGCCGACCACCGCGTAGAGCGCCCGGTCGCCCGGCGACAGCGCGGCGAGGTGGGCCACCACGGTCGCGGTGTCTCCGCGGCGGATCGCGCCGGTCAACGCCTCCGCCGGAGCGAGGTCGTCGAGATTGTCTGCCGCGCCGTGCAGCAGCGGCAGGTAGATCCGCGAGGCCAGGTCGGCCGGCACACCCGCCTCCTCCGCCAGCCGCACCGCCACCCCCATCAGCGTCACCGTGTAGTTCGCCACGAGCGTCGCCCCCACGTGGTACGCGGCCTTGGCGCCGGACGGGATGCTCACCGGCGTCATCCCGAGGAGGCCCGCCAGCTGTTCGGCGGCCGCCAGCGCCCGGTCGTCACCCTCGATTCCCGCATAGGCGCCACGCAGCCGCTCGGGGGCCGCCGTGGGGTCCGACACCGACTGCAGGGGGTGGAAGGACCCGCGGCCCACAGCGGTTCCCTCCAGCGCCTGGAGCGCGTCCCGATCGAGTAGCCCGGAGAGATGCAGCACCGCCTGCCGGGCGGTCAGACTCGCCTCGGTGGCGAGGCGCGCGGCAATCGACGGAATCACCCCGTCCGGGGTGGCAATGATCACGATGTCGGCGTCGCGACAGCCGCCGGCCCAGTCGTTGGCCTGCACGACGAGCGGCGGGGGGACCGGCTTCGCCCGTCGGCCCAACAGGGTCACCGACGTCCCCGAACGCGAAAGGGCCAGGGCAATGCCCTGGCCCATCCGGCCGGCGCCGATGACGGCGACGCGAATTGGCATGGATCTACTTCCCGGCTGGTACCGGATGCGCGGGGGCCAGCGACAGGAGCGCCTTCGGAGTGGACGCCTTCGTCAGGAGGCCGAGCGCCGTCTGCACCTGCGGGTCGTCCGCGGCCCGCCGCTGGAACTCTGCGGACCGGCCGAAGACATACCGCGCAATCACGTACCCGAGCTGCGCATCGACCCACCGTGCGGCGCCGTTGAAAGTGGCCTCGCTCACGTCGACGCCCTTGGCGCGCAGCCTGGTGTACACCTGGTTGCGCATGGCCGGCGTCACCGCGAAGTTGGGCGACTTCAGCGTCCCCGCGTTCTTGAGTTCGAGGGCGTAGGTGGTCATTACGTCGAAGTAGGCCGGGATATCGGCGCCGAGCGCATCGCGGAACGCGCGTTCGGCGGTGGTGAACGTATCCTGCTGCACAACGATATCCGGCACGATGCCGCCACCGCCGAGCACAATGCGGCCGTCGTCCGTCTTGAACTCGGGAAGCGCGAGGGAGTCGCCCTTCGCTTCCAGCACCGAGTCGGGGACGATGCCGCCGTTCTGGGCCGCGAGCATGGCCTGGATCATCTGGTCCCGCTGGTCCGACGCGGTGCGCTGGATGGTCCGCCCGCTGGGAGTGTACCACCGTGCGGTGGTCAACTTGAGCGCCGTGTTCTGGTCGATGCGGAACACCGACTGGACCAGCCCCTTGCCGAAGGTCGGCAAACCGACCACGAGGGCACGGTCGTGGTCCTGGAGTGCGCCGGCGATGATCTCGGCCGCGCTGGCCGAGTACATGTCCACCAGCACCACAATCGGCATGTCCGGCCACGCCTGCGGCTTCGTGTCGGAGTAGACCTCCGAGGAGCCCGCCGCGCGCCCGCGAGTCGAGACGACTTCCTGGCCCGGATTGAGGAAGAGATCTGAAACGTCGACCCCCTCATCGAGCAGGCCGCCGGGGTTCCCGCGAAGATCCAGGATCAGGGAGGTGGCGCCCAGGCCCCGCAGGCTGTCGATCCCGGAGCGAAGCTCACTCGTCGAGGCCTGGCTCACGGTGGAGAGCGCGAGGTACGCGATGTGGCCGGAGAACAGCGTCGGGGAAATGACTGATCGATTGTGGATCTGCGCCCGCGTGAGCTTGAATTCGATCGGCCCATCCACGCCCGCCCGCCGCACCGTCAGCACCACGTCGGTCCCTGCCGGCCCGCGCAGGGTAGAGACCGCCTTCTCCGACGAGTAATCCTGCGTGGTGGTGCCGTCGATGGCCGTGATCTGGTCGCCAGTCTGGATCCCGGCCCGCTCCGCCGGCGTGTCCGGCAGCGGTGCGACCACGGTAATCCAGCCAGCGCGCACCTCGATCTGGATGCCGAGTCCGCCGTAGTTGCCGGTCGTGGTCTCGGTCAGCGCCTTGTAGTTGTCGCCCTGAAGGAGGTCGGTGTAGGGGTCGTGCAACTCCTCGAGCATTCCGACGGTGGCCTTCTGGTAGAGGGCCGCCTCGCCGATGCTGTCGACGTAGTACGTCTGCACGCGGGCGAGGACGTCATCGAACAGGCGGGCGCTCTGGTAAACGCCGCCGTCGTTGGTCACACCGCGCTGCAGCAGCCACCCGCCCGAAAAGAATGAAATGCACGCCACCGCCAGAATGAGTCCCCACCGTTGCTTCATGACTTCCTCCAAAGGTCAGGCCGCACGTTCCGCACGGCCGTCCAGGCTGCCTCGAGCAGGCGCTCGGGGCTCCCGGTGCCATCTAAGTGTACAATGCCGGGGCCGGTGACGCCGACATAGGCCCGGCAGATCCGCTCATGAAATTCGCCCGACTCCCGGTCGAGCCGGTCCAGCGCCTTGCCGGCCGCCTCCTGCCTCCCCCGCCCCACGCCAGGCGGGAGGTCCAATATCAGTGTGATGTCCGGCCGCAGGCCCCCCGTCGCAGCGGCGTTTCCCGCAGCCACCAGCGCCTTGTCCAGCCCCCGGCCAACCACCTGGTAGACTTCGGTTGACAGGGTGAACCGATCGGCCAGCACCACCTGCCCGGCGGCGAGCGCCGGCCGGAGCACCTGTGCGGTCAAGTCAGCCCGTGCGGCGAGGAACAGGAAGAGCTCGGCCACCGGGGCGACGGTGTGGTCTGCCTCCAGCAGCGTCTGGCGCACCGATTCGGCCAGTGCCGTGCCGCCGGGCTCCCGCACCACCACCGGGGCCTGCCCGGAGGTCGCCATGCGAGCGGCAAGGGCGCGGATCAGGGTGGACTTGCCCGAGCCCTCCGGACCCTCGACCACGACGAACAGCCCGGGATCGGCCATCAGAGCGTGATGATGTTGCTCGTGGCGCCCTGTTCCATCCCCTCGCTGATATCCTGATTGACCTTCGTCATCAGCTTCTCGAAATTGGTGCGGGCCACCGCGTAGGCCTGGCCGGTCGCGCTGAGCTCGAGTTCCCGGACCGCGTCCTCGTACGACGACATCGTCTCGGGGTCGGGATTCTCGCCGGCGGCCATCATCTTCTCGACCTTGGTCGCGAGCTGCTGGATGGCGTCGAGCTTGGCCACCGTGGGGGCATCCTCACGCAGCGCCTGCTCCGTGCGCCGGAGGGTCTTGTACTCCGTCGACTGGCCGATCTGGCGGCCGAGGTCCTTCGCCTTCTCCGAAATCACGACGTCTCACTCCTCCGCGCGAGCACAAAGCGCGCGCGGTCATAGAGGTCCAGGTGTACGACCGGGGCGATCCACCCTGCCTCGGCCGCAAGGGAGGCCACCTCGGCCGCCCGATGACAATCCACTTCAAGGGCAATCCACCCGCCCTGCTTCACCACATCCCGCCCAGCCACCAGCAGGCGGCGGGTGGCGTCGAGCCCATCCTCACCGCTCTCCAGCGCCTGTCTCGGCTCCCAGTCCCGCACCGCAGGGTCGAGCGCGCGATACTCGCCACCGGTGAGGTACGGCGGGTTTGCCACGAGCACGTCGAGCGATTCCCCCTGCAGCGGTTCCAGGAGGTCGCCCAGCCGCCATTCCACGGTGAGCCCGGCGCGCTGGCCGTTCTCACGCGCCTGCGCGATCGCGTCGGGTGAGGCGTCCGCCCCGATCACCCGATCGTAGCGACCCTCCTGGGCCAGCGACAGGGCAATGCAGCCGCTGCCGGTGCAGACGTCAGCAACGACGCCGACCGGCATTCTATCCAAGACGAGGGCAACCAGCCCTTCGGTTTCGGGCCGCGGGAGGAGCGCCCGGCGGTCAGCCGCCAGTTGCAGGTGCCGAAAGCCGATGTTCCCCGTCACGTAGGCCAGTGGCTCCCCCGTGGCGCGGCGCGCCACCAGATGCGCCAGTCGATCCACGTCCTCGGCGGTCAGGACCCGATCGAGGCGCAATCGCGCCTGCCCCGGCGCAAGACCCCAGGCCGCCTCCGCGAGCCTTGAGGCCCCCCGGCGCGCGCTGGGTACCCCGGCCCCGCGAAGGGCCTCTGCGGCGCCCTCGAGGGCGGCTGCCGCGGTCACCGGCGGGTCAGCGACCACTCGCCGCCTCTTCCTGACGGCTCGCCACGCGGAGCGCCTCGACCACTTCTTCGATGTGCCCGTCCATGATGTCCGGGAGGTTGTGCACCGAGAGGTTGATGCGGTGGTCCGTCACGCGACTCTGCGGATAATTGTACGTCCGGATCTTGGCCGAGCGGTCGCCGGTGCCGACCATCGCCCGCCGATCCTGCGAGCGGGCCGCTTCCTGCTCGGCAATCATCCGGTCCAGCAGGCGCGCCCGCAGGACTTCCATGGCCTTGAGCTTGTTCTGCAGCTGCGACTTCTGGTCTTGCTGACTGACCACCAGCCCGGACGGCAGGTGAGTGATCCGAACCGCGCTGTCGGTGGTGTTCACGCTCTGTCCCCCGGGGCCGGACGAGCGGAAGACGTCAATCTTGAGGTGGTTGGGATCGATCTTCACGTCCACCTCCTCAGCCTCGGGCAACACCGCCACCGTGGCGGCAGAGGTGTGGATACGGCCCTGGGTCTCAGTGGCGGGGACGCGCTGCACCCGGTGAACCCCCGACTCCCGCCGCAGGCGCCCATAGGCGTCCTGTCCGCGCACCGCGAAGATGACTTCGCGCAGACCGCCGAGCGAGGCACCGCTCTCCGAGATCAGTTCGATCCGCAAGCCGTGCCGCTCGCAGTACCGGGTGTACATGCGGTAAAGGTCCGCCGCGAAGAGCGCCGCCTCGTCCCCGCCGGTGCCTGCCCGGATCTCGACGATCGCGTCACGGTCGTCCAGCGGGTCCCGGGGCACCAGCAGCTCATGCAACTCTGCCCTGGTGGTCTCCACCTGGGCCGGGAGCCGCTCGAGATCGACCCGCGCCAATGCCACAAGCTCGGGATCGGCTTCCTGCGCCATTTCCCGAGCCTGAGAAAGTTCATCCTCGAGCCGCCGAAGCAACTCCGCCGTGCGCACGATCGGCACCAGCCGGGCGTGTTCCCGTCCAAGAGTCGTCAGGCGCTTCGAATCACGGGCGGTGGCGGGGTCGGACAGTTCCCGCGACACCTCCTCCGCCCTGGCCAAGGCCTGGCGGAGGCGCGCCTCCATGCCCTACTCCTTTGAAGCGTCGGCGCCTGCCTGGTAACGGCGGCGGAACCGATCGACGCGACCAGCGGTGTCCATCAGGCGCTGCTTGCCGGTGTAATATGGATGGCACTTCGCGCACACTTCGACGTGGATCGAGGTCGCCGTCGAGCGGGTCTCGAATGTGTTGCCGCAGGCGCAGAGGGCCGTCAGCTTCTTGTATACGGGATGAATGTCGGCCTTCACGGGGAGCTCCTGAGTGCATCGGGTGGTCGCCGAGGCCCGGAGTGGGCCAGGGTTCGCAAGCCGGGAAAGATAAACGAGTTACAGGCCGAACGGAAGCGCCCACGGCCCCCCCGCCGGCTGGGACGGGGCGCCACGAATTGACTCCGCCTCTCCCTCTAAGTAACGTCCCTGCTTCCACTTCCACGCTGAGGCCAAGTGACCCAGTCCCCGCTTGAGATCCTCCGCTCCGTCCCGATCCTTTCCAACGTCCCCCAGGCGGACCTCGCGGCCCTCGCCCAGGCCTCGCGGGAACGGTCCTACCCGGCTGGACAGGTGATCCTGCGACAGGACGCTCCTGGCGATGCCATGTACGTGGTCATCGAGGGACGGGTCAAGGTCGTCCTCATTGGCGAGGATGGGCGCGAGGTGATCCTCAGCGTCCTCGGCGCCGGGGCGGTGTTCGGGGAGATGTCATTGCTCGACGATGCGCCGCGTTCGGCCCACGTCATTGCCATGACACCCTGCCATGTCATGACGCTCTATCGCGGGGCCTTCCACGAGCGGCTCCGGGCGTCGCCGGACCTCGCCCTCGCCATGCTGGCCGCGATGTCGAGCCGGCTGCGCGCGGCCGACGAGCGGATCCGCGCGCTGAGCCTGCTCGACGTCAACGGGCGGGTGGCGCATCTCCTCCTCCAGCAATCCGCCGAGGCAGGCAGCGACGCCTTCCCGCGCCGACTCACCCACCAGAACATGGCGGAGCTGATCGGGGCGAGCCGCGAAACGGTGTCGCGAACGCTGCGGCATCTCGTGGACCGGGAAGTGATCGCCATCGGGCGCCGGCAGGTCACGATCCTCGATCGTGCGGCACTCGAGGCGGCCGTTCGGCCAGCGTGACCCACATCACGGCACACACGCACTGGAAGCCCGTCATTGTCCCATGGCTTCCACGGCACGGATCTCGCCCTATTCCCCCGACATGGCAATGAGTGTTTCGGTCACGTTCTGGGGGACGCGCGGGACGATTCCGGTCCCGGGCCAGCACACGGTTCGCTACGGTGGCAACACCCCGTGTGTGTCCCTTCGCGACGGCAAGGGCCACTGCCTGATCCTCGATGCCGGAACCGGCATCCGACGGCTCGGCAACGAGATTGCCGCCGACGCTGCCGCCGGTCGGGTGGATCTCTTCCTGTCGCACGTGCACTGGGACCACATCCAGGGCCTGCCGTTCTTTTCGCCGATGTACGCCGAACGGCAGGAGATCGCCGTCCACGGTCCCACGCCCGTCGGCGCGTCGCTCCGGGAGGTGCTCGACCGCCAGCTCGAGCCCGCCGTGTACCCTGTCCCGCGTGCGGCCCGCCCTGCCCGGATGTCCGTGCAGGAACTCCGACCGGGGGAGGTGGTGGAGGTTCCCGGTTTTCAGGTGCAGTCCTGTCAGCTCTCGCATCCGGGCGGGGCGCTGGGCTACCGGATCACGCCGAACGGTGGAGGGCCGTCTGTGGCCTTCCTGACCGACAACGAGCTGGGACCGGGAGGGGCCACCAGGGTCCCTGCCGGCTGGCGAGACGCGCTGACGACGTTTGTCGGCGATGCCTCGCTCCTGATACACGACGGGATGTACACACCGGCACTCCATGTGGAGCGCCCAGGCTGGGGGCACTCGAACGCGCTCGACGCCGTGGCGCTGGCTGCAGAGGCGTCCGTCGGAGAGTTGGCCCTCTTCCACCACGATCCCGGGCATGACGACGGGCAGGTTGACGCCCTCCTCGCCATGGCGCGGGCCAAGGCACCCGAAGGACTCACCGTCAGTGCAGCCTGCGAAGGATGGACGGTGACGCTGTGATCCAGATACTCACAAGGAGTGGACCGATGATTCGCACGGCCCGCCTGCTTTGCCTGTTTGCGCTCGTTTCCGCCGCGCCGCCGCTCCACGGCCAGGCCGCGGAGCCGACGATCGTCGTCCTGACCTTCGAGAATGGGGGCTCCTACGGCCTCGATTCCCTGGATTTCGCCGGCCTGGGTCGCGGCATTCCCGCGGCACTGACCGCCGCCCTGGCACGGAATTCCGCCCTGCGCACGGTCGACCGCGCCCAGGCGCAGCAGCTGATCGAGCGTGAGGGGCTGGCTCGCAATGGCCGGGTGGACGCCGCGGTCGCCTCCAAGGTCGGAAAGCAACTGGGCGCGGGGTACGTGGTGACGGGGACGTTCGTGGATTACTACGGGCGGGTGCGCATCGACGCACGCCTCATTGACGGCAGCACCGGCACCATCCTGGAGGTGGTATCCACCGGCCAGCGTGCACGCGCGGAGTTGCCGCAGATGATTGCGGACATCGCGTCGCAGTTGATGTCCGGGAAGCGGCTGCCCGCGCTCTCGGCGGGCACGCCGGCGGCCGCCACGGTCAGCGCGGACGCGCTCGTCCTCTTCGGGCGCGCCGTCCTCGCACAGGACCAGGGGGACAACGCGGCGGCGACGCGGTACTATCAGCAAGCGCTGAAGATTTCGCCCGACTTTGCCGCGGCTAAGGACGGGTTGCGCTCGGTCCAGTCGTCGTAGGCAAGGTCGGCACTGCACGCATGGCGCCGAGTGCCATGCCGAGATTGGCGGGCACGAAGAAGACCAGGATCGGGGCGTTCACCTGTGGAAACCAGGGTAGCACCTGGATGAACACTCCGAGCACCGAGAGCACCGCGACGGTCACGGCCAGGTTGCGCAGTGCGGCCGGCGCGGGGCCGTCCCGGCGGGCCCACGCCGCCAGGACCCCGAACATTGCCAGGCCAAGGACGCTCGCCTGGAGGACGTTTTCGTTCCGGTAGGCGTAGGTGTGGTCGGTAAACGCCCACAGGTAGATGATGACGAGCCCCGCCAAGCCTGAGAGCAGTGACCAGATCCCGGCGAGCACCAGGAATGGTCGCCGCCCCCGCCCCGCCCCGTCGCGTCCACCGCTCCACGCGAGCAATCCACCCAGCAGCACTCCCAATACCAGGAACCACCCGAGCCAGAACGGGGGCGTATGGGTGGATGGTCCCATGTCCGCAGTGGCGGGCTGGAGGCGTACGGCATCCACCAGCGGAGCCGTCCCTCCGTCGAGCGCGGGATTGATGGCTGGTTCCACATACCGAGCGAGGTTGCCTGGGATGAACGCATCCTCCCAGGCCGACAACGGCTGGTCGGTCGAGGGGCCGAGGAGCAGCATCAGCCCAAAGTACCAGGCGGGGCTTCCGGCGGTGAGTTCCGCGGTGCGGGAACGGAACGTGGCGTTCGCCGGCACGCCAGCGAGCGCCGCCTCCAGTGCCCCGCCCAGGCTCACGTTCAGGGCATCACGCACCCGCGTCGAGCAGTTGTCCCGGAACGGTTGGTACCGGTAGTCCTTCATGTCGGGCAGGGCGTTGCGGGCGAGATTGGCCGCCAGCGTGCGAGCCTGGTCGGCCGTGAGCGCAAGGTCCTGGACTTCGACCGACCGGCCGGCGTTCACGTAGCGCTGGATATCGCGCGTCGCGATGTACCCGGCCATGGAGTAGAGCATCCGTCCCTGCAGGAAGTTCCAGTAGAAATTCTTCTGGCGGAAATCGAAGATTCCGAAGTTGTAGGCGATGTCCGTGCCGGCAGCGGAATCGGTCACCCGGATCATGTTGTGCCCGAATTTCTCCCAGAGGATCGGTCCGGGACCGATGGTGACCAGCGAAATTTGGGGTGCGGCGGCCGGGTGGCCTGGGGCGGGATCTGCGGAGGAAAGCTGCGCCTTGGCGGCTCCGGCCGGCCAGGCGCCGAGCAGCCCGAGCAGGAGGGCCACTCGGCGCCCGCGGCTCACAGCAGGACGTCGCGGCCGTCGTCGGCCGACTTGTAGATGGCGTCAATCACCCGGTGCAGCGCCAGGTGCTCCTCGAGGTCGGGCGCCTTGGCCTCCCCCCGGATGGCGGCGAGGAAGTGGGCCCACTCCGCGCGGTACGACGCGGTGAAGACGCTCTCGCGCGACACCGAGCCCGTCGGTGCCACGTCGACGGGGGTGCCATGCATCTCCTTCCACACCTTCAGCGGATTGATGCTGGCGGTCCCCTTGCTGCCCCGCAGGCCGACGCCGAAGCGCTCGCCTTCCCCGAGGTGATGCCAGGTCACGTCCACGAAGACGCAGGCCCCGTTCTCGCAGACGACGAAGGCGCTTCCGGCGTGCTCCGTGGCGCGCTCCCGTCCCGCCCGGTCGAGGGTGGCGCTGACCCGCACCGGCTTCGGGTTGCCCGCGAGCCAGAGCCCGAGATCCAGGATGGACAGGCCGAGGTCGAGCATGGCGCCACCGCCCGACAGATCCCGCTTCAGTCGCCAGCCGAGCATGGAACGGCTGGGCCGGAAGACGTGCCAGCTGCCGCGCACGCTTTCGACGTCGCCCAGCTCTCCAGTCTGCACAAAGCTGCGGATGATCTGCACATCGGCACGGTAGCGATGGTTCATCCCGACCATGACGACGCGGTCCTTCTTGGCGGCGGCGCGCACCACCCGCTGGGCACTCGCGGTGTTGAGGGCGAGCGGTTTTTCCACCAGGACATGCACGCCGGCCCGGAGCGCCGCCAGCACATGGCCTTCATGCAGGTGATTCGGGGTGCAAATGACGACGGCATCGAGTTCCGAATGGCCGAGCAGCTCCTCGATGTCGTCGAAGGAGTTCTCGATCTTGAACCGATCGGCGAGGGCGCGCGCCTTGGGGTAGTCGGCGTCGCAAATAGCCACGACCTCGGCACCCTTCAGCTTCCGCAGCACAGGCAGGTGCGCCACCTGGGTAATGGCCCCTGCCCCGATCACGCCGACGCGCAACGTCTCGCTCATGCCTTCCCCCCGGGGTAGCCGGTCAGTTCAAGCGCTCGATTTTGGTGGAAGGATAATACGCCGCAAGAATCTCTCCGTAATCCTGCCCCTCGCGCGCCCGCCCCACGGCGCCCCACTGGCAGAACCCCACGCCATGGCCCGCCCCGCGGCCGTCGATGGCCAGCCAGCTGACCCGCGAGCCATCCGCCCGCTCCTGGACATCGAACGCGGTGCTGCGGAGCATGCCGCCATCCGGCAGGAGGAAGGCCCGCCGCACCGCCTGGCCCGATACCGAGACGTGCCGGCCGTTCAGCTTGAACTCCACCGCTTCCACCCGGCCCGACGGTGTGCGGCGGGATACCTTGACATCCTCGATCCTGGACACCGACGAGGCGCTGACGCTGGTGAGCCCCGGCAGGGTGCGTCGCAGCATCGCCTCGAGACTGTCGCCGGAATACTCCTCCCGCCACCGGAATCGGGGCGAAAAGCGGCAGTACGCCTGCCCGTTGGGATCCAGATCGGACACCGACTTGAGGTAGGGATCGCCGGCAAGCTGGAACACCGCGGCGCCGGATTCCGTCCGTCCGCCGCAGGTCGAGTAGAAGAAGGCGTCGATCGGCTGGCCCTTCCAGGTCACGATTTCCGCCCGGGTGGCGCGGACCGCATCCCAGCTCTGCGCCGTCTCCGCGCCGACCCCGCCATAGACCTGGTCCGACACAGTGCCGTACAGGTCGAAGCCGAGGGCGCGGCGCTTCCCCTGGTTCCTCATGGCGTACGTCCGCGAAATGACCGCCTGCGCATACATCGCCTGCACCTCGGTCGGATCGCGGCGACCCATCTCCGCGGAAAGCACGCCGGCCAGGTACGACTCGAGCCCGAGGCGGTTGATGACCGTCAATCCGTCCGGACCGGGAATCACGGACACCTCGCCGCGGTAGTCCCGGCCGTCCACGCGCACATACTGTCCGGCGTGGAGCGGCGTGACGACGATGGCGTCGAGCCGGCCCCCGTTGAGGCCCCCCGGGCCTGAGAGCGTCATCGCGGGCCCGGCGGGCCGTACGCGCCATGACGCGCCCTCGATCACGTCCAGGACGCGGACACCGGCTGGATTGGTGATCACGAGCGGCCCGCCGCCTCCGATCTTCACATCGGAGGCGCCAACGATCAGGCCGATTCGCACGTCAGCGGTGCTGACCACGGTATCCGGCGGCAGCGGCGCGAGGGGCGGCCCCCCGGGTCCGGAATCCACCACGGGCGAGGCGGGAGCACGGGTGGCAGCGGGAGGGAGTGGTTCCGGCGCGGGCGGCGCGGTGGGTTGGGTCGGATTGCATGATGCGACCGCCACGGACGCGGCTGCGGCCACCAGCAGGAGCGGCGTGTACTGCACCTTCATCCGCGGTAGTTCCCGAAGGTCAGCTCGATATCGAAGTCCTCGCTCCGCAGGAATGCCATGACCGCCTGGAGTTCATCGCGGGAGGGGCTGCTGACACGGATCTCCTCCCCCTGGATGCTGGCGGAGACCTTCTTGAAGCTCTTGTTGTCCTTGATCGCCTTGGTGATCCGCTTCGCGATGTCGCTTGCGATCCCTTGCGTGAGCGTCACGGTGCACCGGACGGAACTGCCCGTGGCAGCCTCGAAGTCGCCGGTCTTCATGTTCTTGACCGGAACGCCGCGCTTGATGAGGCGGGTCTGGAGCACGTCGAGCAGGCTCTTCATCCGGAAGTCGTCGTCCGCCGCCAACCGGATTTCCGCCTTTGCACGGTCAAACTCGATGGTGCAGTGCGTGCCTTTGAAATCGTAGCGCTGCTGGATTTCCTTCAGCGCCTGGTTGACCGCGTTGTCGACCTCCTGGAGGTCGGCGCCAGTGGAGATGTCAAAGGAAGATGCGGATGCCATAGGCCGGAAGGGGGTTAGGGGCTGGGAAGTGAGGACGAGGGACACAAGCTCCGGGAAGCGGCCTTACGTCAGGAAGCTCTCCAGCGAGCGGGCGCGGCTCACGTGCCGCAGGCGGCTCAGCGCCTTTTCCTTGATCTGGCGCACCCGTTCGCGGGTGATCCCGAGCATGGTCCCGATCTCCTCGAGGGTCATCGGCTCGGGACCGTCCAGGCCGAAATAGAGGCGGAGGATCTTTGCCTCGCGCTCCTTGAGCGTCGCGAGCACCTCCTCGATTCCTTCGGTCAGCGCGTGCTCGAAAGTTTCGCTGTCCGACCCGGCGTTCTGGGTGTCGGGGAGGTAGTCCAGCAGGCGGTTGTCTTCGCCCGGTGTCATCGGGGCATCGAGCGAGAGGTGGGCCTGACTGATGGAGAGGGTCTTCTGGACCTCCTCCATCGAGATGTCCATCCCCTCCGCGATTTCGGCCGGGGTCGGTTCGCGCCCCAGTTCCTGCAGCAGCATCGCCGTCTTCTTGCCGATGCGGTGCAGGGTGCCGGCACGGTTGAGCGGCACCCGCACGATCCGGCTTTGCTCCGCCAGCGCCTGCAGGATGGCCTGGCGGATCCACCAGACGGCGTAGGAGATGAACTTGATCCCCTTCGTTTCGTCAAACTTGTGGGCCGCGCGAATCAGGCCGAGGTTGCCCTCGTTGATCAGGTCCGCAAGGCTGACGCCCTGGTTCTGGTACTTCTTGGCCACTGACACGACAAACCGGAGATTGCTGCGCACCAGCTTGTCGAGGGACTCGGCGTCTCCGCGGCGGATCCCCTGTGCAAGCGTCACCTCCTCCGTCTGCGGGATCAGCGGATACCGGCTGATCTCGCGAAGGTATTGGTCGAGCGATCCCTCGTCGGACGTGGGACCGCGTCGAGTGGATCCGACTTGCAGTGGGCGCATGCGCGGAAACCTCTGGTGGGCGGGCCGCTACGCTCGAACCTTAGCGGCCGCCCCGTGACGGCGCAACCGGGCGTCAATCATCATAGTTGTCGATCTGCGCCCGCTGCAGCGTCCCGCTGTAGTCGACGTAGCCGACCTTGGTCTCAGAATAGAACTCGTAGACTTCCCACCCGCCTTCCCGGTGCCCGTTGCCGGTCGCCTTCACACCGCCAAAGGGCAGGTGCGCCTCGGCGCCGATCGTCGGCGCGTTGACGTAGGAGATCCCGTTGTCGAGCTCCTGCAGCGCGCGGAACCCCTGGTTCACGTCCTGTGTGTAGATCGAACTGGAGAGTCCGTACTTGACGCCATTGTTGACCCGGATCGCCTCCTCGAAGCTGCGCACCTGGATGACGCTCAGCACGGGGCCGAAGATCTCCTCCTGCGCCAGCCGCATCGACGGCTTCACGCCGGCAAAGATGGTCGGCCGGTAGAAGAATCCATGGCCCAGCCGTTCCCCGCCTGGCTTCTTGCCGCCCGTCACCAGCTCGGCCCCCTCCTCCTGCCCGATCGCCACGTACGATTCCACCTTCTGCCGGGACCGCTCGTGAATCAGGGGACCGACGTCGTAGCCCTTCCGCCCGTCGCCCAGGCGCAGCCCTTCGGCGGCGTCCACCAGTTTGCGGAGGAACTTGTCGTGGATCTTCTTGTGCAGGATGAGCCGGCTGGTCGCGGTGCATCGCTGGCCGGTCGTGCCGAAGGCCCCCCACAGGACGCCGTCGAGCGCCAGGTCGAGGTCGGCGTCGTCCATCACGATCTGGGCGTTCTTGCCGCCCATTTCGAGTGACAGGCGCTTGTGCATGCGTCCGCAGGTCTCGCCGATGAACGACCCCGTGGCGGTGGAGCCGGTAAACGAGATGACCGGGACGTCGGGATGCTCCACGAGCGCCTTGCCGGCGGTGGCGCCCCGCCCGTGCACCAGTTGAATCACCTCGGGAGGCAGCCCGGCCTCGAGCAGGAGTTCCACCAGCCGGTGGGAGGTGAGGGGCACATCTTCGCTGGGCTTGAGAATGACCGAGTTCCCGCAGACCAGCGCCGGGAACATCTTCCAGGTCGGGATGGCCAGCGGGAAGTTGAACGGCGTGATCAGACCCGCCACCCCCATCGGGCGACGGAAGCTCATGGCCCACTTGTCGCGGAGTTCCGACGGGACGGTGTGGCCGAAGAGCCGGCGCCCCTCGGTCGCGGCGTAGTAGGCGGTATCGATGCCCTCCTGCACGTCGCCACGCGTCTCGGCAAGCACCTTGCCCATCTCCCGCGTCATCCCGTCGGCGATCTCTTCCTTGTGCTTCGTCAGGAGGTCGCCCAGCCGACGGAGGACGTCGCCCCGCGCCGGCGCGGGCGTGCGGCGCCAGATCTCGAAGCCCCGCTGCGCGGAGCGCACGGCGGCCTTCACGTCCGCCGCGCCGGAATCGGGGAATCGCCCGATGAAGTCGCGCGTGTCGGCGGGATTGCGGTTCTCGAACCAGGCTCCGGTCGTCGGGGTGACCCACTGGCCGTCGATGAAGTTCTTATAGGTCTTTGGCATCAGGCTTTCGGAGGTTCGGAGTGAAAGGAAAGTGCAGCTACTCGCACATCCAGGGGAGGACGGTCGCGGCGTAGCCGAGTCGAGGGAGGAGCACCGTCGCGACCAGCGCCAGCCCCCCGAGGAAGACACCCAGCCCCGCGAGGTGCGCCCAGCCCTGGCGGCGCTTCCAACTGATGATCATGGTCCAGATGCCCGCCACCACCACCATCGTCGCGGCGCCAAGGTAGAGCATCATCCCGAGTCCACAGCGGTGGGCGTACGGCCACTGGAGCACCGCCGCGGCCACCAGCACCCCAAGGCCGGCGCGCACCCAGGTGGTGAGGGCGGCCCGTTTGCTCACCGCGCCGCCGAACGCCGGGGCCGCCACCGCCGCGCCTCCGCCCCGCTGCACCGGCGCCGCGGGCGCGGCCGGGGCTCCGGCGCTCTTGGCCATCACCTTGTCGATGGCAGCCAGTTCCTTGTCCCAATCCCGGGGTTGGTCGCTCACGAGGACTCCCGCGTCAGGCCATAGCGCTCGATCTTCTTGTAGAGATTCGACCGGGGCATGTCGAGCGCCCGGGCGGTCTCGGAGACGTTCCAGTCATGCTGGCGGAGCTTGGACTCGAGGAACACACGCTCCGCCTCGAGCTTGAACGCCTCGAATGTCGGCGCGGAGAACGGATCGGCGGCGTTGGTCGCGGTCGCGGGCGCCCCCGCCTCTCCGCTGCCGGTCAGGATCCGGTCCACATCGCCGGCCGTCACGGACTTCCCCGCCGCAAGGATCATCAGCCGTTCCACGGCGTTCCGCAACTCGCGCACGTTTCCCGGCCAGGCCCGGCGCTGCAGGCGCTCGACGGCCGACGGATCGAACTGCCGGGCGGGCACACCGGCCGCCGCGGCGACGCTGGAGGCGAAGTGACGTACCAGATCCGGGATGTCGGCCGCGCGCTCCCGCAACGGGGGCACCACGATAGGCACCACGTTGAGTCGATAGAGCAGGTCCTCACGGAAGCGCCCCGCCGCGATCTCCGCCTCAAGATCCTTGTTGGTCGCCGCGAGGACTCGGACATCGACCCGCATTACCTTGGCCCCGCCCACGCGCGTGACTTCCCCCTCCTGCAGCGCGCGGAGCATCTTGGCCTGGGCCGGGAGCGACAGGTCCCCGATTTCGTCAAGGAACAGCGTTCCCCCGTCGGCCAGTTCGAACTTTCCAGGCCGGTCGGCAAAGGCCCCGGTAAACGACCCCTTCATGTGGCCGAAGAGCTCGCTCTCGATCAACTCGCTGGGGATTGCCGCGCAGTTGACCTCGATGAACGGCCCCTCCCGCCTCGGACTCGCGGCATGGATGGCGCGGGCCACCAACTCCTTGCCGCTCCCGTTCTCGCCGGTAATCAGGACCCGGGCGGGCGTCGGTCCCACCTTGTCAATCAACGCCCGCACCCCGCGCAACGCAGGGCTCGACCCGATCATCGCATGCGCCTCGTCCACCGCGCGCTTGAATCGCTGGTTCTCGTGGGTCAAGACCACCTGGTTCAGCGCGTTCCGCACCGTGACCAGCAGCCGGTCGCTGTCGAGCGGCTTCTCCAGAAAATCAAAGGCGCCCCGCTGGGTCGCCTCCACCGCCGTGGCGATGGTTCCGTGGCCGGAAATCATGACGACCGTGGAGGCCGGATCGAGCTCGCGCAGTCGCGACAGGGTATCGAGCCCGTCGAGGCCGGCCATTTTGACGTCGAGGAACACGAGATGGGGACGGAATTCGGGATAGAGCGTGAGCCCCTCCCCCCCGGAGCCGGCCACGCGGACGTCATGTCCCTCGTAGGCCAGCACCTGCTTCAGGGCGTCGCGGACGCCAGCTTCGTCGTCAATGACGAGAATTCGATGGGCGGTCATGGCTGTGGACTCGAAGGATACAACGTCACACCGTCCGGGTGCACCCGGACGCGCCCGATCCCGATCGGAATGGCGATCGACAGGACGCTGTCGCGCTTGTCGCCGGCCAGCAGGCCGACGATCTTCGGCACCATCTCGCGCGGAAAGTCGAAGTCGCGCACCTGGAAGGCATCCAGTCGCCACTCCGCCAGGCCCGGCTGGCGGACCCGCACCGGCCCGGCTCCCCGGATCGGCTCGCGATCGTTGAGGGCGCCAGCCAGCGGTCCCAGCACCTCCCGCGGGAGTCCGGCCGTCCGGATCTTCCCCGCCACCGCGATGCGCCCCTCGCCGAGCGTCACCTCCAGCGAGTCGAGTTCGGCACGAACCCGCTGGTCGAGGCCCGCGCCCACAAGCGAGGCCATCTCCGCGGCGGTGAGCGTCACCGAATCGGCGCGCCAGCCGTTCAGGCTGTCGATCTTGTCCGTGGCGCGTTGCAGCGCCAGTTCACCAGGGCGGCCCGCCGTCCCGCCGGCGTTCGCCGCCGGTCGGTCGGTCAGGCGATGCCAGTACGGGGCAATGCGGGCCCGCTCCGTCCACCCGAGGTACACCAACGCCGCGACAATGAGGAGCCCGAGCAGGCGAAACGGCAGCGAGAGGCACCCGAGCATTCAGCGGCCGCCCGGTGTGGACGCGATCGGCAGAAGGCTCCCCCGGCGGTACCCACGCGCGTCGAGTTCCGCGTCGGCGAAGCCCAGCGCCTTCAGCCGGCCGGTGACTTCTTCCCACCGGGCCTCGACCAGCGCCCGCTCATTGGGCAACACTTCCACCCGGGCCACCTCGCCCAGGTGCCGGACACGGAGGTCGCCGACGACGCCACATTCGCGGATCACCGCTTCGGCCTGCTCCACCTGCCGCAACCGTTCCGCAGTCACCGGGAGGCCAAACTGAATGCGGCTCGAGAGGCAGGGCGCCGCCGGCGCGTCCCAGGTCGGCAGGCCGAGGAGACGAGCCGCCTCCCGCACATCGGCCTTGGTCCATCCGAGGTCCACGAACGGCGAGTGCACCCGGCGCGCCGCGCCGGCCGCTGCGCCTGGGCGGTGCTCGGTCAGGTCGTCAACGTTGGTGCCGTCGAGGAGGAACTCGAACCCGCGGTCCGCGGCCACCGCCCCGAGAACGCGCCAGAGTTCCGACTTGCAGAAGAAGCAGCGATTGAGCGGATTCGCGACGTACTCCGGATCCGCTAGTTCGTCGGTGTCCACCTCGAGGAGCGGTACGGTGAACCGGGCGGCGAGCTCCACCGCCGTACGCCACTGGATCTCGGGGTAGGAGGCGCTCCGACCGATGACCGCCAGGAAACGCGAGGGGCCGAGTGCGCGGGCACCGACGACCGCAAGCACGGCGGAATCCACCCCGCCAGAATACCCCAGCACCGCCCCGGAGAGGGCGCCAAGATGGGACTCAAGTCGCTCGATGCTGGCCATCGGGGAAAAGTAGCGCATATCTTTCGGACATGCCTGCCCCCATTCCCCTGCACGAACTCACCTTCCGCGCCACGAAAGCGGGCGGGCCGGGCGGGCAGCATGTGAACACATCCTCGACCCGTGTGGAACTCTGGTGGAATCCGCGCCTCTCCCCCGCGCTGACCGATCATGAGCGGAGCCTCGTCGTGGCGGCGCTGGGCCATCGCCTCGACGGCGATGGGTGGCTCCGGCTGGTATCCGCGGCCACCAGGAGCCAGCTCAAGAACCGCGACGCGGTGACCGCGCGCCTCCAGCGGCTCGTTGCCGAGGCGCTGGTCCCCCCGAAGCCCCGGCGCAAGACACGGCCGCCGCGTTCTGCCGCGGAGAACCGCCTCAAGGCAAAGAAACGGCGCTCCGCCACGAAGGCGAAGCGCCGCGCGCCCCCAAGGGACGACTGACACCCGGCGAGCGACCCCGCCGGCGTGTTACGGCTGCGCCGGCGCCGCCTGGCCCTTCGCGAAGTCGCCGGCGGTGATGATCGTGAACTTCGAGGGAACGACGAAGGCGCGGAAGCCGTCGCTCACCTGTGCCGGAGTCAGTGCGCCGATCGCCGCATCGAGCTTCGCGTCCCATGCCATGGTCCGCCCGAGAAAGAGACCGTCCACCAGCAGGTCGGCGAGACTGCCGTCGTCGGCCCGCGCAAGCTGCCGCTGCTGCAGATAGCCCGCCTTACCCTTGGACACCTCCTCGGCCGTGAACCCGCCGCTGACGGCGGTGTCCGTGACCTGCTTGAAGGCCTCGACCACCTTGGCGCCGTTCTCCGGGGCAAAGATGGCATACACGAACTCCTGCGCCGCCTGGTCTTCCGAACTGGCGCTCAGGCCACTCCCCACGCCGTAGCTCAGCCCTTCCGTCTGGCGAATCCGCACCATGAGTCGTGAATCGAAGGCCGACCCGCCGTAGATGTAGTCCCCGATGGCCATGGCCGGGAACGACGGATCGTCTTCGCTCAATGGGAAGCGGGTTGAGGCCAGCATGATGGCATTGGCCTTGTCGGGCGTCTCGATCTGCTGGGTGACCGCCGGACGATCGCCGAGCTGGTCCGGGATCCGGGCGTACGCCGCCGGGCTCTTCCAGGCACCGAAGATCTCGGTAAGCACCGGCGTGATCTCCGCCGGGGCAAAGTCACCGACGATTGCCGTCTCCCCGGCGCCTACCCCGTAGAACTCGACCCAGAAGCGCTTCGCCTCCTCCACCGTCGCCGATTTCAGCAAGGCCACCCGTTCGTCGATGGTGCTCACGTAGCGCGGGTGCCCCGGTGGATAGGGCTGCGTCGCCTGCGCGAGTGCGGTTTGCGCCAGGGCGATCGGGTCGCTCCGCTGCGATTCCAGTCGCGCGAGGCCCTCCCGCTGCAGCGTCGCGAACTCGGCCGGATCAAAGCTCGGCTGCCGGAGCACCTCACCGACCAGGCGAAGCACCGCCGGGAAGTTGGCGCGCACCGTCGAAATCGAGACGGTCACCCCCTCGGCGCTCCCGCGCACGCTGACCTGGGCCTTCAGCCGGTCAAACTCGTCCTTGATCTGCTGCCGCGTGTGGGCGGTGGTCCCGCGCAGCAGCATCGATCCGGCCAGCGACGCCGCCGTCGCCCGGCCATTGAGGGCCGCTTCCGTGCCGAAATGGAGCTGGATCGAGGCGTTAACCGTCTGACCGCGGGTCTCCTTCGGGAGCAGCGCCACCTTCATGCCGCTCGGCAATTCGCTCCGGAAGGTGCGGGCGTCGATGTTCGCGGGTGAGGCGTCAAACGCCTCCCCCAGCGTCATCGTGGTATCGCCCTTGTAGTCCTTGACCATCGCGGCGATGTCCGGCAGTGGCGGAATCTCCGCGCGGTCCGGCTTGGCCGTGGGGATGAATACCCCCAGCGTCCGGTTGCTCGGCTTGATGTAGGCTGCCGCGACCCGCTGGACGTCGGCGGGCGTCACCGCCCGAACCCGGTCCCGGTTGATGAAGATCAACCGCCAGTCGCCCCGGGAGGCCCACTCGCTGAGCGCCAGGCCCACCTGGTCGGTCTGGGTCAGGCTCAACTCGATGTTCTTGAGAATGGTCTGCTTGGCCCGCGCCACCTCCGCATCGGTGGGCGGCCGTGTCGTCAGCTCGTCGAGGGTGGCAAGCAGCGCGGCCTGCGCGACCGCCAGGGTGTCCTCCGTCCGGAGCTGCGCGCCAGCCAGGAGCATGCTTGGCTGGTAGAGCTGGTAGGCCGACGACCAGACACGCGCGGCGAGCTTCGGCTCGACCAGCGCCGTGTAGAGTCGCCCGCTCGGCGCCGATCCGAGGATCTGCGTGAGGACGCTGATGGCCGCAAAGTTGGAGTCCGACCCTGCCGGGATGTGGAACCCGGCCAGCACCACCTGCTCGTCGCCCACCCGCCGGAGCGTCACGGTCCGCTCGCCATCCTGCACCGGCTCCACGGTGTACGTGCCCCAGAGGGTGTTGGCACCCTCCCGGTTTGGCCGGGGAATGGCGCCGTACAGCTGCTCGATCCGCTTCAGGACCACCGCCTCATCAAACTTCCCCGCCACCACCAGGATCGCATTGTCGGGCTGATAGTATTTCCGATAGAAGCCCTGCAGCCGACCGATCGGGACATTCTCGATGTCCGAGCGCGCCCCAATCGTGGAGTTGCCGTAGTTGTGCCAGAGATACGCGGTCGAGAAGACCCGCTCTTCGAGAATGGAGCCGGGGTCGTTCTCCCCCATTTCGAACTCGTTGCGGACCACCGTCATCTCGGACTCGAGGTCACTCTTGGCGATGAAGGAGTTCACCATCCGGTCCGCCTCGAGCTGCAGCGCCCACTCGATGTTCTCGGGGGTCGCCGGCACCGACTCGAAGTAGTTGGTCCGGTCGTACCAGGTGGTGCCGTTGAACTGGGCGCCATGCTGGGTCATCTCCTCGCCGATCTTCGGGTGACCGGTCGAGCCCTTGAACAGCAGGTGCTCCAGCAGGTGCGCCATCCCCGTCTCGCCGTAGTCCTCGTGCCGCGACCCGACCAGGTAGGTGATGTTGACCGTGGTAACGGCCTTGGTCTGGTCGGGGAGCAGCAGAATCCGGAGGCCATTCGGGAGCTGGTATTCCGTAATCCCCTCGACGGACGTGACCTTGACTGCCTTGGGAGCCGCCGGGGTGGGCTTGTTGGCTGGCTTGGCTGGCTTGGCGACCGGCTGCTGGGCCGGTGACGCCCCCACGACAGCAATCGTCAGCAGAAGGGGAAGGAGGGCGACACGCTTCCAGGAACGGGGGATCATCGTCGAGCTCCGTTGGAACATGTGAACAGTGCGTCAGAACCCGAAAATAGACATCGGGTCCGCCACGAATGCAAACCGGCCGTCAGCGGTGCCGATGACGGCTATGGAACCGTCACGACAAAGGGCCCGAAGCTCAGTTCGTCGGCCGCCGCGTCGTGCCCCCAGCCGACCATCACCGTCCCCGTCCCGGCAGTGGCCTGGGCGGTGACGTCAAACGAGAAATGGGCATCCGGATCCTCGACCGCCGTGGCGAGCACCCCCGGCGCAAACGTCAGCGCGGCGAAGTGATCTGCCTCGATGCCGGTGATCTCATCCCCATCGTCGGCATAGAACTTCACCACCACGCGGGTCTGCGCCCCGGCCGTGAGCGTCAGGTTGGCCGTCTCGTCGACGTCATTGACGAACAGCTTGGCTGAAGCGGGTGTGTGGGTGTGCGCAGGCGCCGCAGCCTCATCGCTGCTGCATGCCCCCAGCGCAAGGACCAACGCCAGCATCGGAACGGCCATCAGGCGCGCGGGCGCCCGGTGTAAGGCGTGTGAATGCATTGGGACATCCTCCTGGAGTGCAGTGGTACCCGCGGGTCAGTGCGGGTGTAGTAGGCGCACCGACACGAGCACGCTGCGTGGGGCGCCGGGGTTGATGTAGCCGGATGCGCGGATATCCGCGTACTGGGTGTCGAAGACATTCAGGAGGTCGACGTCAACGCTGGTGGTGGCGCCGAGTGCCACCGACCCGCCAATGTCGACGACCGAGTATGCCTGCGTCTGTACGCCTGGCTCCCCAATCGGCGTGAAGGGGCCGGTAAACCGGACCAGGGCATAGGTGGAGAGGCCATTCTTCGGGATGAATTCTGCGCCGACGCGCCCGAAGTAGTCGGACACCCCAGGCACCGGATCACCTGGCGCCAGGGGTTCCGTATGAAAGTTCGGCTTCGGGGGGCGGAGGGCAGTCCGGTCCAGCACGACGTTCACCGGGTCCGCCGCGCCGGTGATGGTCGCGTCATTGACGGTCCCCTCGGCCTGCAGCGAGAGCTTGGGGGTAAGCTGCCATGCCGCGCTCGCGGAGATCCCGCGCCGGCGGCTCGTGCCGCTGGCCAGAATCTCGAGGCTGACCGGATCCTTGATTCGTTCATTCGCCGTGTTGAACTGAAACAGCGACACCGTCACCAGGAACGTGCTCGTGCCGTACTCTGCGCCGATTTCGCCGGCCCAGGCAGTCACGAGCGGGCGGTTAGGGTCACCGATGACGCCGACCGGCCCCCGAAACCCGCGGGCCAGGGAGCCCAGGAACCGCAGGCGGCTGGACGCCATGTAACTGGCGCCAAGCTTTGGGCTCAGCATCGGGTCGGTGGCACCCTGCCAGGCGGCGAGTGAATCGAGGCGGTTGTAGCTCTGGTAGTGGACAAGGTCGCCACGAAGACCAAGATCGTACATGAACCGGCTGCTGAGCATGCCGCGCCAGCGAGCGTAGAGGCCGAGCGCCTGGTATCGCCCATCATCCGCCTGCTCGGCCGACACCGGCGTGCGCTCATCGGTCTGATCGAGGGTGTAGGTTGTCCAGTCGGCCCGTCCGCTCAGCCCGACGCTGAACTCCCCATCGCCCTTCACACGGCTGACCTGGGCCTGCATCCCGATGGCGTGGCGATCATCCCGTTCAGCGGTCTGCTGGAGGATGCCGTCCTCGGGCAGGGTCAGGAACACCGTGGACTTCCCCACCTGCCCCCAGAGCTGGGTCTCGAGTGTCGTCAGGGCGTTCAGCGGTATGCCGTACCGCAAGGTGCCGATGTACCGGTCGGCGTCACCGCCGTCCGTCGTGTCTGTCGCAGCCACGAGGTCACCCTGGTTGTACCGGTCCACCGACACGTAGCCGGGAGAGTTCCAGCTGGAGCCGTACCCGTACAGTCCCCCCTCGAGCCTGCCCTTCCCCACCGCACGCCAGCCGCGAAGCACCGTGGTCCCAAGCAGGTAGTCGGCGTTGTCCCGCCACCCCTCCTCCCGCTGGCCCGAGACGGAGAAGAGCGCCCCGGCGGCAGGGTGCCGGAACCCACCCGTGACCCAACCGCGCACGTCGCCGAAGGACGTCACCCCCAGCGACCCCGTCGTCGCATCGGCGTCCGCGGCCGTATACACCTCCACGACGCCCCCAAGGGAGAAGTCCCCGTAGAGGGGGCTCGCCGGACCGTGAATCACGCGGGTGGTGCTGATGGCACCAGGGGAAAGGATGCTCCAATCGGCATAGCCTTCCACATGGCCGTGGATGGGCAGGTTGATGGCCACGCCGTCGAGCACGAGGAGGACGTCGGACGAGTGGTCGGAGGTGAATCCACCGATGACGACATTCGACGCGAAGCCGGGCCCCTGCCCCTGCTGGTGCACCTCGATTCCCGCCGACCGGCCGATGAGGTCATAGGGGTTTGCTGCCGGCGCCCGCTCGATCGTTTCCGTCTTCACCTCGACAGTTGCGACTGGCGGCGCGATGGCGTGTTCCCGCTTCCCCGTCACGACGATCGGCGTGACCGCCGTGACTGTGGTGGTGTCGACCGGTGGCTTGACCGGCTGCTGCGCACTCGCCTGGCCCGTCGCCGCCACGACCAGGCATGCCAAGAGCCCCAGACAAGCTGTCCGGGTCCCTGGCCGTGCGTGGGTGCGGTCTTGAAATGCCATGAATTGCCAGTCCGTCGCCGCCGGCACACCGGCACCCACAAGCGGGACCGATGCCCTGACGGCATGGTGAGACAGTCTCCCCCGGCAAGGGCCGAAGCAGAGCGATGACGGTGTTGTGTGGGGATGGCGATCCTCGGCGCGGACGCGCCGGGGTCAGCCGATGAGCGGTGGGGGGGCGGTCGCGAAGGGCCGGGAGTGCTCGATCTGCAGGATGACGGCGACATCTGTCGTGGCCGAAAGGACCACTGCCGAAAGAGGCGCGATCAGGGCGACCGGCACCACCGTGCCGCTCGACAGGACGGCGGGGGAGGAAACGGCGCAGCTGCCAAGACACTGGCAATTGGTCGGGGCCTCGGGGCGCCTGTCATCGGAGTGCTGGGCCCCATGGTGGGCGTGTCCCTCCCCCGCCCCAGCGACGGCCATGCCGGCCATGTCTCTCGGGCAGGAGTGCAGCAGGGCCGGCGCTGCCATGACCAGGCTGAACCAGACTGCCAGCGCACCCGCGAGGGATCGTGACCAGATGCTCATCTTCCGCATTGGGCCAATCTAGTGCGCGCGGCCGACCTCGTCCACAATCGCCCCGGACTGGGTAGCCAGCTTCGCCCCCCGGATCCGCCGGCCCAGCGCCTCGCGCCAGTCGAAGAAGATCTCGTAGACGGTCGGAATGACCAGCAGGGTCAGCAACGTCGAGGTGAGCACACCGCCGATAACCGCGACCCCCAGCGGCTGCCGGAACTGCGCCCCCTCACCCCGCGCGATGGCGACGGGAATCATGCCCGCGATCAGCGCGAAGGTGGTCATCAGGATCGGCCGGAGACGGATGGCCCCGGCCTCGATCAGCGCTTCCCGGATCGGCATCCCCTTCTCGTGGCTCCATTTGGCAAAATCGATGAGGAGAATCGCGTTCTTGGCGACGATCCCCATCAGGAGGATCACCCCGATCAGGCTCATGATGTTGACGGTGAGTCCGGTGATGGCGAGCGAGAGCATCACCCCCACCAGCGACAGCGGCAACGACATCAGGATCGCCATCGGATCGAGGAACGAGCCGAACTGCATCACCAGGATCAGGTACATCAGCAGCACCGCGACTCCGAGCGCGAGAAAGATGTTGCCAAAGACCTCGCTCTGGTTTTCGGCGTCGCCCCCCTCGGAGTAGGTGACCCCCGGTGGCAGCTGGGTCTGGGCCAGCGCCTTCCGGACATCCGACATCACCTCGCCAGTCGAGCGGCCCTGCGTGTTCCACTCCACGTTGACGACCAAGTCCCGGTCGAGATGGTTGATCACGGCGGGGGCCAGGTCCGACTTGACGCGGACCACCTGCCCAAGAGGCACCGTTCGCGGCGCCCCGTTTGCGCCGCCGGGGATCAGCAGCGGCAGTTGCCGAAGGTCCTCGGCCCGCTGACGCGCCGACGGGGCCAGCCGGACCACCACATCCCGCGTCTCGCCGCTGGGGTCCACCCAGTCGCCGGCGTCGATGCCGGCGAAGGCCGGCCGGAGAGCCTGCGCCACCTGCCCTGCCGTGAGCCCCAGCGCGCCGGCCAGCCCACGATCGAGGTCCACGGTCAATTCGGGGCGCTGTCCCTTGCTCGAGAGGGCAATGTCGACCGAGCCT
This sequence comes from Gemmatimonadales bacterium, assembly GCA_041390145.1. Classification (NCBI taxonomy): domain Bacteria; kingdom Pseudomonadati; phylum Gemmatimonadota; class Gemmatimonadia; order Gemmatimonadales; species Gemmatimonadales bacterium. Next base: position 45,264 of record JAWKQM010000012.1, read on the forward strand.
GGGGTGGCCGCCACCACGGACCTGATCTGCTCGGCGGCGGTGTTGATCGATGCGAGGTCCGGCCCCTTCACCTGCAGCGCCAGCTGTTTGCGCCCACCGCCCATGTCACTGGTAAAGAGGGCCATGTTCACGCCCCCCATCTGCGACAGCTGGCTGCGGATCTCGGCGCCGATCGATTCCGCATCGAGTGAGCGCTCCGACTTCGGCACCAGCTTGACGTACATCTTCCCGACGTCGACCGCGCTTGAACTGGGATCGCCGAGGGTGATGTAGCTGTACATCACGTCCGGACGCGCCCGGATGATGCGGTCGGCCTCGTCCGCCTTGGCTCGGGTGTAGGCCAGGTTGGAGCCGGGCGGCGTTTCGATCTGGACGTTGAACTCCGAGCGGTCGTCGAGCGGCATGAACCCGACGCCCACCTTGTGCCACTCCGGCACCACCAGGAAGAGCCCGATTCCGATGACGGCGCCCGCGACCGTGCCGGCGATGCGGAAAGGCAGCGATCGCTTGCCGGACAGGGCCCAGACACTGATCACCAGCCCGAGGACCAGAGACAGGAAGCCCAGCACGCCGTTCCAGAGCAGGGTGAAGGCGCTGATCATCGACCCGGTGGCGAGCACCACCATGGCGGCGCGGTGGTCGAGCGCCCAGGCGATTACCCCGCGATAGCCCTCCGCCATGCGGGTGAACCAGGCATTGAACTTGTCGAGCTGCCGGGTGATCCAGTTTCGCTTCTCCACCGGCACGTGCGGATCGGGCCAGTAGGCGGAGAGCATGGGGTCCAGCGAGAAGCTGACGAACAGCGAGACGAAGACCGAGCAGGCCATCGTGAGCGCGAAGGGCTTGAACCACTGGCCTCCGATGCCCGACATGAACGCCACCGGCAGGAACACCGCCAGGATCGAGAAGGTCGTCGCCGTCACGGCCAGGCCGATCTCGTCGGTCCCCTCGAGCGAGGCGGTGTAGTGGTCCTTTCCGAGTTCGACGTGCCGGACAATGTTCTCCCGCACCACGATGGCGTCGTCGATCAGGATGCCGATGGCCAGGGAGAGGCCGAGCAGCGACATCGTCTCGAGCTTGAACCCGAACGCCCACACGGCAATGAACGACGCCAGGACGCTGACCGGCAGCGCGAGGCCGGTGATGACGGTGGACCGCCAGGAGTTGAGGAAGAGGAACACCACCAGGACGGTCAGCAGCGCACCCTCGAAGAGCGCTTCCTGCACGTTGCGGACGGCGGCGGTCACGCGGACCCCCGAGTTCTTGACGACGCTGATCGTCACGCCGGCCGGCAGGGTCGCCTCGAGCTCGTGCACCCGGTCGAGAATTTGGGTGGCCACTTCCGTGGTGCTGTACCCCTTGGATTTCTTGATGTCGATGCCGACCGCCTCGGTGCCGTTGAAGAGCGCCAGCGTTCGCTGCTCCTCGATGCCGTCGCGCACGTCGGCCACCTGGCCCAGCCGGATCAGCACCCCGTTCCGCTCGGCCACCACGAGCTGCGCGAACTCCTCGGGGCCGCTGAGCCGGCCGCGGAGCCGGATGGATCGCTCGTCGTACTCGCCCTGCACCCGCCCCACGGGGGCAGCCAGGTTCTGCGCCTGCAGCGCCTGCACCACCTGTCCCACGCTCACCCGCGCCGCCTGGAGGGCGGCGGGGCGCAGTTCCACGGTCAGCTCCCGCTCCTGTTTGCCCGTCACGGTCACTTCGGCGACGCCGGGGATGGAGCGCAGTTCGCGGGTAATGCCCGGGTCCGCCAGCCGGGTAAGTTCGGCGGGGGTGAGCCGCGGGGAGGAGATGGCGAGCGACACGATCGGCCGGTCGGTGTCGTTGAGTTTCTTGATGACCGGCTCTTCCATCTCGGTCGGCAGGTCGTTCCGGATGCCGGAAATGGCATCGCGAATGTCCTGCGTGGCCTCGGGCAGGGGCTTCTCGAAGATGAACTCGATGAGGATGAACGCGAACCCGTCCTCCGCCCGGCCGGTCACCTTCTTGACGCCGCTGATCGAGGCGATCGCCTCCTCGACCGGGTTGAGGACTTCGGTCTCCACCGTTTCCGGCGAGGCCCCGGGATAGGGGACGGCAACCGAGACGTACGGGGGAGCCACCTCGGGGAACTCGTCGGTCTGGAGCCGGATCAGGGCGATGATGCCGCCGACAACCAGCGCCAGCATGGTGACGACGGTGATCGTCGGGCGCTTGATCGCAAAATCGGAGATGAACATGGCGGCGCCCCTACGGGGTGACTGGGGAAGTGGTGCGTTCGGCGACGTCCTGCACCCGGATCGGGGTGCCGGCCGCGATGCCTCGCGAACTGCCGACGACGATGGTGTCGCCCACCGACAACCCCGACACCACCTCGACCAGTTCCGCCACCACGTCCTCGAGTCCCAGGACCACCTCGGTCCGGGCCATCCGGCCGTTCTTGACCTGCGACACGGTGGGCCGCACGCCGCGCAGGTCCACCGCCGCCTTCGGCACCGTCAGCGCCTGGCGCTCGGCGGTGACGACCCGGCCCTCGGCGAACAGCCCCACGACAAGCCGCTGCCCTGGATTGGGAACGGTCACCAGGATGCGCACCTGCCGCGTCGCCGGGTCGACCGAGGGATAGATCCGGCTCACCCGGCCGGTCAGGTCCTGATCGCCGAAACCGCTCACGGTGAATTGCACCGGTGTCCCCACCTTGAGCCCGTCGAGCGACTGGGGAGGCAGCTGGGCCTCGAGGCGAAGGCTGGACGGATCCACGATCGCGAAGAGTTCGGTGCCGTTCTGCACCACGTCGCCAACGCTGACGAGTTGCTCGCTGACGATCCCGGCGAACGGGGCCCGCACGGTGGCGCGGGCGAGCGCGCGCTGGGCGACGACCTGTCGCGCGCTCGCCTCCGCCAGCGAGGCCTCCGCCTGCGCCACCGCAAGCGAGTCCGCTTCGACGGCCCGGGTGGACAGCGCGCCCGCCGCGGCGAGCCGCTGGTCGCGCTCCAGGTTGCGCCGCTGGAGGCGCACGTCGTTCTCGAGGCTTCGCACCAGGGCATCGGCAAACAGCGACTGCTCGCGCGCCGTTTGCGGCTCGATCTGCGCCAGCGCCTGGCCGGCCGAGACCCGTTGCCCGGGCTCGACGTACACCTCGAGGATCGATCCCCCCAGCTCCGAGCGAACCCGCGCATCGCGTTCCGCGCCAAGGGTCCCCGAGATCGGCGGGCCGTCCATCAGGAGCGTGTCCCGGACCATCGCGATGTTCTCCGGTCCAATCACGATCGGAGCCGGCGTCTCCGCCCCGGCGCCCTTGGATGCGTCGCCGCATCCGGTCAGCCCTGCACCCCCGAGGGAGAGAACCGCCAGCGCCATCATGCCACCGCGTGCCGTCATGGTCCGGGCCTTTGCCATCGAGTGAAGTGTCTGCATCGCGCGTCTAACGTCCAGAGGTGGTGGAGGTGCCCGCGAGGGCCTGCGCCGCGGTACCCGCTGAGGTAACCGAAGAGGTCATGGCCGCTGCGCCGTCCGCCGTGCCGAGCGGCAGGTACGGCAGGAGCGCCCGCCGGAACCGCGCCACCTGCATGTCGCGCGCGGCCTGGGCCTGGTTGGCCCGTGCCTGCTCGAGCTGCAGGCGCACGTCCTGGAGTTCGGTCTGGGTCGAGACGCCCTCCGCGTACCGCAGTTCGGCGATCTCGTAGGCGCGGGTGGCCTGCTCGACCACGCTCGCCGTGGCCAGGCTGTTGTCCCGCGCCTCCCGGAGCCGGGCGTTGACCGTCTCGTTGTCGAGCGCCGCCTGCTCCGCGGTGAGCTTGGCCCGCAGCCGCGCCGCCTCGAGGTTGGCCGCCGCCTGCTGGCGGGCCCCGCTGATCCGCCCGGAGGTAAAGAGCGGCCAGTTGACGACGGCGCTGATGGTCCAGTCGTTGCCGAACTGGCTGTTGACCGGGAAGAAATCGCTGCTGTACCCGGCCCGGTTGTAGTTCATGGTCGTGGACATTGTGGGGATCCACTGACGGGAAGCCGCCGCGCTCAGCTGTTCGCTCTGCGCCACGGTTTCCGTGGCGGCCTGCACCACGGCACGCGCCTGGACCGTCGTGTCGGCGCTGGTGATCAGCGCGGCCACGTCCGCGGGCAGGTCGCCGATGTCCGGACTGTCGTCGAGCGGCGTGGCGAGCACGAGCTCCGTGGCGAGCGGGATGTCGAGCAGCTGCTTGAGCCGGGTCAGGGCGATGTCCCGGTTGGCCCGGGCCCGGGTGACGACGGGGATCTGGTTGTCGCGGGACACGCGCGCCCGGAGTTGCTCGAACTCCGACTGGGCACCGACCTCGCGGGCGAGCGTGACATCCGCCAGCGTCTTCTCCGCCTGCGCCAGCGTGAACTCGGTGATGGCCAGCAGCTGCGCGCTGAGGGAGGCGTCGTAATAGGCGCTGGCCACGGTCAGGATCGTCAGCGCCTGCTGCTGCGTCAGCTGCAGCTCGGAGACCCGGCTGGCGGCCTGGCTGGCGCCGAGCTGCGACCACTGACTCAGGTTGAAGAGCGACAGCCCCACGCTCCCACCCAACCGCCACTGGTTCGAGGAGGTAAAGGGATTCGCGATGTCACTCCCACCGCCGGAGAAGAGGTTCTCGTACGGGCTCGCGAGGACACGGGTGTACTGCGGCCCCAGGTTGACCTGGGGCAGCAGCGCGGCGCGGGTCTGCGTCACCGCGCCCTTGCTGCGACGGACGTCGGCCTTGGCGATTCCCACCTGCTCGCTGGCAGGCCGCGCCTCGGCGCGCGCCGAGGCGAGGGTGAGCCGCACGGTGTCGGCCGCCCCGGCCGACACCAGCGCTGCCGAGGGAGTTTGGGCATGCGCGGTCGTGACGATGACCAATCCGAGCAACAGGCTCAGGACGGGTGCGGTGGCTCTCATGGTGTGGTGTGCTCCGGGATGCCAGCTGGCACGCGCAGGGCGCGCAAGAGGACTTCGACGAACAGCGCGGCACAATCATCGAGCGACGGGATGTCCGGGACGAGATCGCGCCAGAGGGCGTTGCTCAGCAGCGAGTGGACCAGCATGGCGGCGCCCCCCTGGAGGAGCATCGGGTCTCCCGCATACAAAATCCCTCGCGTCTCGAGGACGGTGAGAAAGGCGACCAGCTGCGTCATTTCATCACTGGGGTCTTCGCAGATGCGCGGCGCGATTTCCGGCCGCTGCACCGTGTCGCCGAGGATCTGCCGAATGAGCTTCTGGTGCTGATAGAACCGGTGGATGCAGGCCCGCGCCCACCGGTGCAATTCGGGGATCGGATCGGTCGCGTCGGCATTCAACGAGGCACGGCTGTGCCGATCCGCCAGCTCAATCGCTTCGCGCAGGAGGGCGTCCTTGCTCCCGAACTGGCGGAAGAGGGTGACCTCGTTGAGGCCCGCCTCTTCCGCGATGCGCCGGGTGGTGGTGCCGTGGTAGCCAGCCTCGGCGTACACCCGGGCCGCCACTTCGAGAAGTCGATCACGAGAATCGGTTGACATGGGGCACGAAGTTAGAGCGTTCGGCCAGCCAATGCAAGTATGTGCTTACATCACTGATGTGCACAGAACACACCGAAACGCTTAAACTATTACAAGTCAATGTTTTGAAGGACTACCACGGTTGGCCGTCACGCGGACCCTGGCCTAGGCTGCCCCCGCCGATGCCTCCCCAGGGACCCGCCGACGGTCGAGCGTGCGGTATTGGATCGCCTCACCCACGTGTGCCGTATCGAGGTCATCCGCGCCGCCGAGATCGGCGATTGTCCGGGCAATCTTGAGTATGCGGTGGTAGGCGCGCGCGGAGAGTCCCAGGCGTGCCACCGCCCGGCGGAGGAGAAGTTCCACCGGCTCCGTCAACCGGCAGAACCGCCGGATTTCCCTTGCGGTCATGTGCGCGTTGGCGTACAGGCCGGGCAGCGCCGCAAAGCGGTGCCGCTGGCGCTGGCGGGCACCCTCCACGCGGGCCCGCACCGTGGCGCTGCTCTCCTCGGGCGTCGACGAGGCGAGGTCCCGGTAGGCCACCGCCGGCACTTCCAGGTGAATGTCGATGCGGTCGAGGAGCGGGCCGGAGAGCCGGGAGAGGTAGCGCTCCACATGCATCGGGGTGCAGCGACAGCGGTGAGCCGGGTCGCCAAGATAGCCGCAGGGACAGGGATTCATCGCGGCGGCGAGCATGAACCGGGCAGGGTAACTGAGCGTGATGGCCGCCCGGCTCAGGGTCACCGCGCCGTCTTCCAGCGGTTGCCGCAGGACCTCCAGCACGTTGGTGCGGAACTCAGGCAGTTCGTCGAGAAAGAGCACGCCGCCGTGCGCCAGGCTCACCTCGCCCGGCCTGGGTGTTGAGCCGCCGCCGATCAGGCCGGCGTCACTGATGGTGTGGTGCGGACTGCGGAAGGGCCGGACAACGCAGAGTGACTGCCCGGGCGCGAGGAGCCCGGCGACGCTGTGAACCTTGGTCGTCTCCAGCGCTTCCTCGAGCGCCATGCCGGGGAGGATGGAGGGGAGCCGGCGCGCCAGCATCGTCTTCCCTGCCCCGGGTGGGCCGACGAGCAGGATGTTGTGCGCCCCCGCGGCCGCCACTTCCAGGGCCCGCTTGGCCCCCGCCTGCGCGCGGACATCGGCAAAGTCCACAACGTCCGCCGCGCGCTCTGACATCAGCGCTCCGACGTCGATGCGTGTCGGTGAAAGCGAGGGACCGGAGCCAAGGTGCTCGCAGACTTCCGCCAGCGAGCGGGCGCCCCGCACCTCGATCCCCTCCACGACGGCCGCCTCGGACAGGTTGGCCACCGGGAGAATCACTCCCTTGAGCCCGGCCCTGCGCGCCGCGAGCGTCATCGACAGCGCGCCACGCACCGGGCGCAGATCTCCTTCCAGCCCCACCTCCCCGACCACGAGGTGCTCGGCCAGCGCCACCGCGGTCAGCTGTTCGCTCGCCGCCAGGATTCCCAGGGCGATGGGGAGGTCAAACCCCGAGCCGTCCTTCCGGACATCAGCCGGGGCAAGGTTGATCGTGATCCGTTTGAGCGGGAAGCTGAAGCCGGCGTTGACGAGCGCGGCAGTGACCCGCTCCCGTCCCTCCTTCACGGCGCCGTGCGGCAGCCCGACGGTGGCGACGGAAGGAAGACCATTGGTGATGTCCACCTCAACCTCGACCAGGTAGGCGTCGATGCCGAGGACGGCGGCGGAGCGGATCCGGGCAAGCATGGGAGCAGCACCTCCAAGGAGTCGCCTATGCTACCGAACCGGCCCATGCCCAGCGGGATGGTTCGACCGCGGCCGGGAGCCGGAACACGCGAACGCACGGCCCGATCCCGATTGCAACCATTCTTGCCCTGGGGCCGTCCTACCTTTAGTCTGTCTGAAGGAGGTGGACAGATGGCCGATCATGGCGGGGAACTGCTGCAGGGCACGCTGGAGATGCTGGTGCTGAAGACGCTCGCGCTCGAACCCCTGCACGGCTGGGGCATAGCCCATCGGATCCAGGCGCTCTCGGGTGAGGTGTTCCTGGTCAGCCAGGGTTCACTCTACCCTGCCCTGATCCGGATGAAACGCCGGGGACTGGTGCGATCCGAGTGGCGCATGACCGAGAACCGCCGGCGCGCGCGCTATTACGAGCTGACCCCGGCCGGTCGGCGTCAGCTCGAGGTGGAACGGAACAGCTGGCGTCGCGCCTCCGCAGCGATAGACGGCATCCTGAACGCCCAATGGGCCATCGAGGGAGCATGACCTTCATTACCGATGCGATCGAGCGGATCCGGGCACTGTTGTTCCGTCGACGCGAGGAGCGCGAACTGGCGGAAGAATTGCGCTTTCATCTGGAGGAAGAGGCGGAGTACCGGCGCCGGGCCGGACTCGAGGATGGGGCGGCGGTGCGCCAGAGCCGGCTGGCGCTGGGAGGCGTCGAGCGAACCAAGGAGGAGGTGCGCGATGCCCGCGGCACCCGCTGGCTCGAGGACACCCGGGGCGACATCGCCTTCACGCTGCGAACCCTCGCCCACCACAAGGGGTTTGCCGCAGTCGTCATCCTGACCCTGGCGCTCGGCATCGGCGGCACCACCGCCGTCTTCAGCGCCGTGGACGCGGTCCTGCTGCAGCCGTTGCCGTACCAGGACCCGGGGCAGCTCGTCCGGCTGTATGCCTCGAATGTCGAGGCCCCGGACGCACAGAATTTTCTCTCACCAGTGCAGTTCGGTGTGTACCGCGACCAGCTCGAATCGATGGAGTCGCTCGCCGCGCTCCTCACCTACTCGGAGCGCGGGGCGGATATCGGATCGGGCACCGATGCCCACCGGATTCGCCTGCTCTACACCAGCGCCAACTACTTCGACGTCCTCCGGGTGGCCCCCGCCCTCGGGCGGACCCTCCCGCCCGAGGCCGAACGCGGGCCTGGTGCCGGGGACGAGAACGATGCCGCGCCGCTCGTTGTGCTGAGTCACCAGCTCTGGCTGGATCAGTTCCATGGCGACCCAGCGGCCGTCGGCGGCAGCCTGCTGATGAACGGCAAATCCTATCAGGTGATCGGCGTCATGCCGGCGGGCTTCAAGGATCCAATCGCCGACGGCGTCGCGGCCTGGGTGCCCCTCGACCTGAGTTTCGCCAGCGATCCCGGCCAGGCCGGCAATCACTACATCTCGGTCATCGGCCGCCTGCGGCCGGGCGTCCCGCTGGCTGGCGCTCAGGGAGACGTCGATCGCATTGCGCTCCAGATGGCCGCGGACTATCCGGCCATCCAGCGGGAACGGGGGCGGCTCTACCCGCTGAAGGAAGACGTGGTCGGATCGTCGAGCCGGGCCCTCGGCATCATGCTCGGCGCGGTGGGGCTGGTACTGTTGCTGGTCTGCGTGAACCTGGCGAACCTGATGCTCGTCCGCGGCTCTGAGCGCGGCCGGGAGTTCGCAGTGCGGTCGGCGCTCGGTGCGGGAGGTCGTCGCCTCGCACGACAACTCTTCATCGAGAGCCTCACACTCGCGCTGGCAGGGGCGCTCGCGGGGCTGGTCGTCGCCCGCCTTGCGATGGCCGCCATCGTCGCCCTCGGAGCCGGCACCCTCCCGCGGCTCGAGTCCCTCTCGCTAAACCCGTGGCTGTTGCTGTTCTCCCTGGCACTGGCGAGCGGCTGCGCGGTCCTGTTCGGGCTGGCGCCTGCGCTCCGTGCGGCACGCACACAGCCGGGGGACGTCCTGCGGGATCAGAGCCGGTCGAATTCCGGCGGCGCACGGTCGCTGCGAGGGCGGGAGTGGCTCGTCATCTCCCAGGTGGCACTCGCCTTCGTCCTTCTGATCGGTGCCGGGCTCCTGCTCGCCTCATTTCGGCAGATCGGGCGTGTCGACCTCGGTATCACAACAGACAACATCCTGACCTTTCAGCTGAACCTGCCTGACGCACGATACGACTCTACCGCCCGTGCGAGCTTCTTTGATACGTTCGCGGAGCAGGTGGCCGCGCTCCCCGGCGTCCGTGCCGCCGGCGGGGTGTCCAGGCTCCCGGCCACCGGTGCGTACCACCAGTGGGGGACCGTGGCGTTGTCGGGGCCCCTGGTGGGAGATCGAGAACGTGGAAGAACAGGCGCGCAGAACCGCGTGGTGTCCGGCGATTACTTCAAGGCCATGGGCATCCCGCTGCTCGCCGGGCGGACCTTCACCGCGGGCGACGACCAGTCAGCCCCGGATCGCGTGGTCATCAGCCAGCAACTGGCCGAGCGGCTGTTCCCCGGCATTGAAGCCGTTGGACAGCGGCTCAACAGCGGAGGCAGGGACAATGAGGTCATAGGCGTGGTGGGGAATGTGGCGGTCACAAACGAGGGCGAGGCGGACAATTTCGTGTATCACGCGCACCGGCAGTTCGCGGGAGACCGCAACTGGGCCCTGACCCAGGTCGTTGCCACCGACGGCCCACCGACGGCCATGGTGCCCCGCATCCGGGAGTTGCTCGCCGCCGCGGACCCACAGCTGGTCCTGTTCCGCCCCAGCCCGCTCGACGAAGTCATTGGCCGGGGTGCCGCGCAGCGACTCTTCACGATGCGCATCCTGCTGACCTTTGCCGCCGTGGCGCTGGCGCTCGCCGCGCTCGGATTGTTCGGGGTGCTCTCCTATGGCGTCAAGCTCCGCACCAGGGAGTTCGGTATTCGCATGGCGCTGGGCGCTGAACGGGGCACCATTCGCCGGGGCGTGCTGCGTCAGGGCTTGACGGTCGCGGCGTTCGGCGTCGTCCTCGGGCTTGTGGTGGCATTGCCTCTCTCGAGGCTGATGCGAGCCCTGCTCTTCCAGGTCAGCCCGCTCGACCTCCGGGTAATTGCCGGGGCAGTTCTGTTTACCGCCGTCGTCGCCACCGTCGCCAGCTACGTGCCGGCACGACAGGCGACCGCCGTCGATCCGCGAACGGCGCTGCAGTAGGCCTGATGCTCCACCGGAGGGACGCGGGCGCTACGGCACCCGCGTCCCGACCGCCTGGATCGTGTCGTCCTTCCGACGGATGACGAACCCCGTGGCCTTCCCGTCCGCGACCGCAAACTCCGTGGCCAGGCTCGGTACGGCGTCGAACATGTCGCCCTCCTCGATGAACCCGGGATAGAAGGCGTCGTCGCCGATGCTGACCAGGATCGCGTGGTACGGCGCCCCACTGTCGCCCGTCACCTCCCAGTCGAGCATCAGCTTGCCTCCGTCGTACGAGACCTTCCAGGTCTCCTGCGGAGGAGGAGTGGAATCCGGCGCCGCCGCCGTGTCTCTCGGAATCCAGCGCACGGCATAGTCGCCGACATACCGGGGGGCGAGGTTCGCGTCGAGGGTCAGGGGATGCGACGGGGTGACCGCGATGGTCAACCGGGCCGACCGCCCGGCCCAAGCCATCTCCAGGACCGTGCCGGTCGACGACGGCTCGGGGAACGACCAGACCAGGACCTCCGGCCCCGCCACGCTGTCGGGGGTGACCGGAAATCGAATCTGGCTGCTGTCGGGTTTCGGGTGGGCGGTGTGGAACTGCTTCGCCTTCGGGTCGAGAATGACCGTCCAGGTCCCCTGCTCCACCTCCATCCACACCGAGTACTTCCCCTTCGGGACCGCGTGCCCCTCGATGGTGACGTCGTTCGAGACGTCAAGCGTCGTGGCCCAGTTGGCGCCCGGGGTCCAGACCTCCCCCCATTGGACTTCCTTCCCGTAGATCGGGGAGCGGCCCCGTGTGCGTGGCCGGCTGTACTCCACCGTGAGCACCGTCCCGTCGACCGTCTGCGACACGGTGGCCGGTTCGCTTGCACGGACCTGCGACCACCCGTTCGCGGGGAGCGACATCACTCCGACTGCTGCGACCAGCCACATACGGACGTGCGACATCATCCCTCCCAGGGACGTACGCTCCACATCGTGAGACGGGCGGCACAACCGTGACTGACCACGGAAGCGTCGCCCGACAAGACATTCAGATTGGCGCAGGTGCTACTTGATCCGAGCCGCCGACCCCATCACCTGGTCGTCCTCGCCGCGTACCACAAAGCCGGTGGCCGTCCCGTTCTTCACCTCAAACTCGACGACCAGGTCGTTGGCGACGTCGAACACCTCGTCGTCGACCATCGCGCCCGGGTTGAACCAGTCATTGCCGATCTTGATCAACACCATGTGGGACCACTCCGGAAAGATCGGCGGATCCCAGTCGGAGAGCAGCATGCCATCACGATAGACCACGGTCCAGGTCGATGCCTCGGGCATCGGGGGACCCTCGTCCGGAGCGTCGGGGGGCGGCGCCGAATCGCCCGGAGGCGGCTCAGGGCGGGGCGCAAAACGGAACTCATACGTGCCGGTGTATTGCGGCGCCAGCGATGCGGCGAGCGTGAGCGGGTGGGACGGCGGGACGACCACGTCCAGCGGCACCGACCGCCCGGCCCACGCCATCTGGAGCGTCATGCCCGTCGGACCGGTTCGGGGGAACGACCAGGTGAGTACCTCGGGGCCGCTCACGCTGTCGGGAGTGACCGCAAACCGGATCTGGCTGCTGTCTGGCGACGGATGTACCGTGTGAAAAAGCTTCGCCCTCGGGTCGAGGATGACCGTCCAATCCCCTGGCTCAACCTGCATCCACACCGAGTACTTCCCTTTGGGAACGGCGTGCCCGTTGATGGTGACATCGTTCGAGACGTCGAGCGTGGTAGCCCAGTTGGCGCCGGGGGTCCAGACCTCACCCCACTTGACCTCATCGCCGTAAATCGGCGACCGGCCCCGAGTCCGGGGTCGGCTGTATTCGAGGGTGAGCACGGTCCCGTCAATCGTCTGCGAAATCGTCGCGGCTTCGCTGGCCCGAATTTGCGCCTGCACCGGAGCCCCCATCACCAGGAGGGAACTCACCAGCAGCGGCCATCTGCAGCACTTGGTCATCAACACCCCCACGGTGTGGCGGCCCGGATCGCTCGCCCCTACGGCACGCACTAGGGAATCCTCGTGCCGCGCCCGATGACGTTGTCGCTCGGCCCGCGGATGTCAAACCCGGTCGCCCGCCCGTTTACGACGGTGAACTCGAAGACGACGTCGGTCACCACGTCAAACAGGCTGCCGTCCACCATCGCGCCGAGATCGAACCAGTCCTCGGCCACCGGGACGAAGGTGAGATTGTTCCAGACCGGGAACGGAGCCCCGCTCCACTTCCCGAGCAGTCGCCCCTCCTTTGCGGTCACCGTCAACTCGCTCGCATTCGACTCCGCCACCCACCACATCTTGTACCGCCCGACATACCGTTCCCCCACCCCGGCCGCGAGCGGCGGGATCTCGACCGGCGGTACCGTGATGTGCAGCGAGACCGCCTTGCCGGCCCACGCCATCTCCAGCGTCGTCCCCGTCGGCGAGAAGGAGGTGAACGACCAGGTCAGCACATCCGGCCCCTCGATGTCGGTGGGCGTAACCTGGAAGCGGATCTGGGCGCTGTCCGGCTTGGGATGGGCGATATGGAAGAGCTTGGCCCGCGGGTCGAGAATAACGGTCCATTCGGTCGGCTGCACCTCCATCCAGACCGAATACTTTCCCTTCTTCAGGGGATGGCCGTCGATGGAGACGTCGTGATCAACCTCGAGGGTGGTGGCCCAGTTGGCCCCCGGCGTCCACACCTCCCCCCAAGGGATTTGCCCGCCATACATGGGAGACCGCCCCCGCAACACCGGCCGGCTGTATTCGACCGTGATCCTGGTGCCGTTCACCACCTGGAAGGTGCCGCCGCGCTCGCTCGCGCGCACCTGTGCCTCTCCCGCCGACGCACCTGTCAGCAACGCAATTGTCACGACGCTCCAAGCCCTGGTCCACCGCATCGCGCCCTCCCGGGTCAGGTCAACCGTACCGCGCGTCCACAGCTTCGCGGATCTCATCGAGGGACTTTCCAGCCTTGTGGAGGCGGGCGGCCAGACGGCCCTGTCCCTGGCAGATTTCGCAGATGCGGGCCATGCCGGCCCCCTCGTAACACGAGAGGAGAGAATAGAACCCCGGAATGTCCGCGCAGCCGCAGTGACACCGAATCCCGTCGACGATCTGGGGAATCTCGCGAATCGCCTCGAAGGCCGATTGGCACGAGGGATACTCCACCAGTTCGGAATCCGGCAGGACATTCGCAGCCGTAATGCCCGGCCGGGGGGTCGGATGTGTGGGGTCCCCACCCCGTCGACGCGAGGCACCCCAGAGGGGGCCCGCCATGCCGACAGCGGCGGCGCCGCAGCAGGCGGCGAGGAAGTGACGTCGGGAGCAGTTGGAACCGTGCTTCACAAGTCCTCCGCCGGTATGCGTGCGGTATCGTGGGCGAGCGATCGAGGATTGGGCTATTCCTGCAACATACGGCGCGCGCGCGCAAAGCGAAACCGGCGCCCCAGCAAACCGTCAGGCCAGGTCGACGGTGACGACCGTGCCCCGCCCCTCCTCGCTCTCAACCTGCACCGCGCCTCCCCAGCCCTCCACCAGCCGCTTCACAATCGCCAGCCCCAACCCCGACCCGCTGGTCGTCGTCGAGAATCGTGGTTCGAAAATCCTCGGCAACAGCGCCTCCGAAATGCCTCGCCCGTCGTCGTGCACCTCCAACCGTTGCGGCAGTACCTTGACCACGATGTGATGGGCACCGGCCTGCCGGGCGTTTTCGAGCAGATTGACGAGGACTTCCTTCACCTCATCTGGATGCGCCCGACCCCAGGCGGCGGGGTCGGACTCGAGCAGGACTTCGGTTCCCTCCCCGGCCAGCCGGTAGAGGTGAACGACCTCGTTGGCGATCGGCGCCAGCCGCATCTGGTCCGGGGCGATCGTCGGCCCTGACGGGGCGGCGAAACGGCTGAACGCCCGCGCGATGGTGTCGAGTCGCTCGATCTCCGAGAGAATGCGCTCGGAGGTCTCGTCCAGCGCCGACCCGAGCGCCTCGGGCCGTTCCCGGTGGACCCGGCGCAGGTGCTGGATGCCAAGCCGGATCGGCGTCAGCGGGTTCTTGATCTCGTGGGCCACCTGCCGCGCCATCTCTCCCCAGGCCAGCACCCGCTCCACCCGGGACAACTCCGTCACGTCGTTCACGGCAAGCACCGCCCCCCCGATTTCGGGGCCGAGCGGAGCCAGGGCCACGGCGAGCCTTCGCGTGCCGTCCGCGAGCTCCGCCTCCGTGGGTGCCGAGTCCGGCTGAGCCAGGAAGGCATCCACCGCCACCACCAGTGAGGGCCACTCGCCGCGGAGCGCGGCGTTGAAGTTCGCCCCCAGCGCGAGGGGGCCACCGAGCAACTCCTCGGCGCGCGGGTTGGCCACCATCACTTCGCCGCCCGGCCCGATGCCGACGACCCCGGTGGAGACCGTGGCAAGCACCGCCGCCGTGGTGCGCCTCGACTCCTCCAGGGCGATCCGACTCTGCCGGATGTCCTGTGTCATTCGCGCGAACGCCGCAACCACCGGCTCAAACTCCAGGGGCGGAGGAGCCGAGCTCCTGGGTTGCGGTTCGCCCCGACCGAGGGCGAGCGCCGCGCGTCGCAGGTCTGCGACGGGCCGGGCGAGTGCCTCGGCAACCCCGCGGGCCGCGGCCACGGCGGCGGCCAATCCAAGGACGGTCGCCAGCAGGAGAAGCCAGCCGAGGTCGGCCTGGCTTGCGGCGAGACGGGTCACCTCGGCGCCCCGGGGGGCAGCCAGCACCACGAGCTGGTCTCCCCGACCGGGACGCTCGACCCGGTAGCCCACCCGGCCGCCGCGACCGAGCAGCGGTTCGTCGGCGGCCGATTCGACTTCGCCGTCGAACGCCATGACCTGAAAGGCCGCGGCATCCTGCAGCGGCGCCAGGATCGCCAGGTCCGCGAGCACCGAATCGGTGGCGGCGATCCGCGCCCCACCCCGGTACACGGCGAGGTCGGAATGGAACCGCCCCGCCAGACGGTCGAGCGCCGCCCCCGGCGGCACCGGGGCGGCGGTCGGGTCGGTCGAGACCGCCACGACGTCCCGCAGCACCTGCGTGATGGCGTCGTCCCGTTGCCGGGCTGCCTCGGTGTTGAGCCGTGAAAGCTCCCAGACCGAAAAGCCGACGGCTGGAACGAGGAAGAACCCCGAGAGGGCGATGGCCACGCGGACACGGAAGGAACGCCGGAGGCGCTGCCAGCTCGGGAGTGCGGGTGGCATGCCGGCGATGGCCTCGGCGAGCAGCCAGATCAGTGCGAGCACCACGGCATCGAGCACGACAACCAGCGCGCCACGGACCAGCAAGGGGAACGGGCCGCGCAAGTCAACGTCGGCGTGGGCGCCGCGCACCCCGTCAGGCATCTGCACGGCGCGCTCACCGTGGACCGACCACCCTTCCCGCCGCCACCGGAGGCGCCGTGCATCCGGCGTCAGCCCGGGGGTCGGTGGCGAAAGCGCCATCCGGTACGACGGCTGTGCCAGCGCCGTGGGATCGAGGAGCGAGCCGAGTCGGTCGGGGACGAGCAAGTTGGTCTTCGGCCCGATGGAGACGGTCAGCAGGTCCTCCGAGGCCAGCCGAAGCGTCAGCACCTGGTAGACCCCCGGTACACCCCGCACGGTGGAGATCCGCATCGAATCGCCGAGCGGCAGCCCGGTCGCCAGGGCCGCCACCGAATCCTCCGGCAGATCAAGCGAATCGAGCGCGAGGGTGGCGGAGACCGTGCCATCCGGCCGCCGGAGCGCAAGCCGGACTGGATACCCAGCCAGATCGGTCCGCGCCTCCAACCACCGAACGTAAAGTTGCGACGCGTTTTGCGGCGCCGGCGTTTCCCGGAGCCTGGCCCCAGCGCGATCGAGCAGCGGGACCACGACAGGATCCACGCTCGGGCCCTGGCGCATGGCATCCTGCTGCGCGGCCTCCAGACGGCTGTCTGTGATAGCGCCCCACGTCAGCAACGCGGCCGCACTGCCCGCCACCGTGGCAATGCCGATGATCGTCACCATCCGCGCGGCCGGCCTCGTCACCAGCAGCAGCCCGGGGAGCCAGAGGAAGATGTACCACCCCTCCCAGCCGGTACCCGGCTGCCAGACGTACAGGCCCGCTGCCGCCGCAACGATCGTCAACGCCATCCCGATCCCGACCGCCATCGGCGAGCCGCTCCGGTCGGTCGTCCCTCGGAGGAGCGCCGCCGCGATCACCGCGGGCGCCATGGCGGCCAGGGCAAGCGTCAGCTGCCAGCCGAGCCAGAGGCCGAGCGAGACGCCCGCGGCCGGAGGCGTGATGCCGCGCGAGAAGTAGCGCAACACGACGGGAGCCACGAGCAGGAGCAGGATGCCCACCGGAAGGGAGAACCACCGGCGACGCAGGGGACGGTTCCAGAGCGCCACGGAGAGGAGCGTGCAGAGGAGGGCCAGGATCGCCAGCGAGCCCGCCGAACTTCCCATCGGCCCGAGCGCGGGGCGGTAGAACGACATCGGGGAGAAAAAGTCCTCGAGGCCCAGGAGGGAGCCGATCGGCGCCCGCGCGAGAACCCCCACGCCGAGCGCGAGCACCGCATACCGTGTCACCGCGGTCGCTGAGACGACCACGATGAGGATGAGGGCGAGCAGCAGAACGCAGGCCGTGACCCGGGCGCCCTTTTCTCGCGCCGCCGCCGTGGCCTCCTCGAGGACCGGCGGCACCGGCTGCACGCTGAAGAGCAAGCGGGGGCCGGCGGTGGTGGGTTCCGAATAATCGAAGACGTCAGGCGTGTCCGGCGCAGTGCCGACCGGATACACGCGGAGCCCGACGCCCGTCCGCGCCCGGAAGTCCTCCGTCACGGATTGCACCCGTTCCGGGACCGCCGAGGAGGCCCAGACCACGACGGAGCCCACGGCTCGCCGCTCGAGTGGCGCCTCGCGGGTGACCTCGAGCACCAGGTAGAACGGGTTGTCCGTGGTCGACACCGGGCGGCCGTCGCCCTGTGGGGCCAATCGATGCGAGCCTGCCCATGCCTGGACCTGGCCGGCTTCGTCAAGCAGCGCGACGCCGGCCTCCAGGTCGGTGTGGCCCACCGCGTGTTCGAGCGCCGGGAAGGTTGCCTGCAGATTGGAGGGGGCGGCGCTCGCTTCATCCGCGAGGCGGTTCGCAAGCAGGTACGCGGCGTGGAGGTCGCCGGCCAGCCGGTCGGTGGCCCGGTCGACACGCGACTGCTGGATCGTTGACCAGTGGGTCTCGAGTTGCGCGAGTCGCCACTCGGTGATCAGCGGGATGAGGGCGAGGAGGGCGAGCGCCGCGCCGACCACCCGGGTCCGCCAGCCGCTCCACGGGCGGCGCACCCAGAGGGCGAGGGCCGCGCTGAGGCATGCCACGAGCACCCACCCGAGCGTCGGCGTGCGCAGCCATTCCCCGGCGGCGATAACCGTCAGGGCGGCCGACGGCAGCCACCAGCGATGCGGGGAGGGGTTCACCCGCGTATTATACGCAGGATGAGTTCGACTTTGCCCTGCCGGCTCAAGGAAATGCTCCCTGCCGAGGTGGAGCGCTGCCTCGCCCGCCGGCCGACGCTGATCCTGCCGGTCGGATCCACCGAGCAGCACGGCGCCCACCTCCCGCTCGGGATCGACACGATTCTCGTTGAGCGGCTCGCGGACGACCTCTCCGCGCGCTTTGGGGTCGTGCGAGCCCCGGCGGTCGAGTACGCAGCCAACCGCGACCCGCATCGCCCCCTGCCGGGGAGCGCGCCACTGGGGCGGAAGACCCTCCATCGTCTCATGAACGAACTGGTGGAGGCGTGGGAGCTTGGGAGCGGTGTGTTGGAGTTCATCATCCTCACCGCGGAAGGGCACGAAGCCCACCAGGAGGCCCTGAGCACCCTTCTGGTCAAGAATGCAAAGGTTCAGGTTGTGGACATCTTCTCGCTCGATTTTGGCTCACTGCTCGAGGAACCGGGCATGCCGGCCCACGGCGGGGAACTCGACACCTCACTCCTGATGCACCTCGCGCCGCACCTCGTGCGCATGGAAGTTGCGGTGGATACACCTCGCGCGATGCCCTCGCTGTCGACACCCGAGAAGGGGGCCCGCCTCTACAAGTTCATCCTGGACCGGATTGCGGTCCGTTGCCTGCACCAGGAGTCGTGATGCGAATCTGGCACCTGCTGCTCTGCGCCCTCTGCAGCGCGTCCGTTCTCAGCGCCCAACAGGCTGACCGGGGAGTCTTCAGCATCCAGCGGGGCGAAACGCCGCTGGGACGGGAGGAGTTCACCTTCCAACCCGCCGCCGACACGAGCGGCGGGGGCATGCTGGCCTCACTCGCCCGCTACCCCGCCACCGCTCCGACGGTCCAGATCCAGGCCATGCTTGAGCAGGGTCCGGGGGGAGCGGTCGTCGCCCTCCAGATCGACACCCGCAGGCCGTCGGGAGTGAATCGTGTCCTCGGCGCGGCGCTCAAGGACAATCTCACGATCCGCCATTCGACCTCGGCGGCGGAGACCGTGCGCGAATACCCCCGGGCGGCGGGCATCGTCATTCTCGACGACAGCGTCTTCGCCCTGTACCAGGTCGTGGCCCGACGGGCCACGGCGGCGGGCGCGCGCATGCAGGTGCTCTTTCCAAGGTCGGGCCGCCGCGGGCAGCTCACGGCCACCCTCTCCGATCCGAAGACCATCGATCTTACCGGAGCGGTCGGCGGTACCCTCACCGTTGATGCCTCAGGCCGGCTGATGCGCGTCGTACTCTCCGACGGACTCACCGCGATTCGCCAGTCGAAGTAGCGCCCCCTTCGTAAGTCGTTATTTCGTAGTATCTTCCCTCCAGTTCGTCCCAAGCTGAAACTCAACCTGTGCCCCCTCCGTAGGGGGCGCACGATCTTCTCTCTGGCCTGACGACACTGGGGATTACTTCATGACGCATTGGAAGCGGTTGCTCGCGCTCGGCCTTTTCGTTCCGAGCCTGGCCCTCGCCCAGCAGCCCACGACGCCAACGGCGACACTGGAACCGGCCCCGACCGCCGGCATTTCGCTCCAGGACGCCATCAGTTCCGCCCTGGCCAAGAATCCCGGCTACCTCCAGTGGCTCAACAATGAGAGCCCGGCAAACCTCGCGGTGAAGAGCGCCTATGCGAGCTTCATCCCGAGCGCGAGTGTCTCGGGTGGCTTCAACTACACCGGGTCCGGCTCCTCCAACTTCGGCGGTACGAACGTCGTCAAGACGTCGGCGTCGGTCGGTTCCAACTACAGCATCGACCTCAATTGGACGCTCGATGGCCGCGTGCTGAACACCCCCGGCCAGACCCGGGCCAACCTCCGGGCCACCAAGGAGCAGATTGCGGCGGCCAACGTCCAGCTCCGCGCCGCGGTGAACACGGCGTACCTGAACGTGCTGCAGACCAACGCACGCATCGAGGTGGTCACCCAGCAGGTCGCCCGGAACCGCGTGTTCCTCGACCTCGCGAAGGCGCGCTACCAGGTGGGACAGGCGACGATGCTCGACACCCGGCAGGCCGAGGTGACCCTCGGCCAGTCGGAAGTGGACCTGCTGGTGGCCAGGCAGCAGAACGCCGACGCCCGGCTGGAACTCTTCCAGTTGATGGGCGTCACCGCGCCAGAGGGGTTCGAGACCATCGCCCTGACCGATTCCTTCCCGGTGACGGAGCCCTCGTACTCGCTCAACGACCTGCTCAGCAAGGCGTCAGAGGTGAATCCAAACCTCAAGGCTGCCGTGGCGTCGGCCGACGCGAGCGGGTACAACCTGAGCGCCGTCAAGAGCGAGTATTTCCCGTCGCTGCGGGCCAGCGCCAACTGGAGCGGCTACACGCAGGAGTACACCGACGATCAGTCGCTGGTGAACCAGGCGTACGCCAGCGCGAGCGGCGCGGCGGCCAACTGCACCTTCCAGAACCAGATCATCCAGGGCCTGACCTACGGCCCGGGCGGGATTCCCGGCCAGCCGAATGGCGGGATCATCCCCGACTGTTACGCCTATTCAGGGTTGAACGCCACAGGCACGGCGCTCGATCCGATCGTGTCCCAGCAGATCATCGACAACAACAACACCTTCCCGTGGAACTTCACCACGCAGCCGTTCCAGATCTTCGCCGGCATCTCGCTGCCGATTTTCAACGGCCTGCAGCGTGAGACCCGCGTCTCCCAGGCCAAGGCCCAGCGGGACGACGCCACCGAAGAGGTGCGGGCCCAGTCCCTGCTCGTCCGGAGGCAGGTGACGAGCCGCTACCTCGCCATCGGAGCCGCCTACCAGGCGATCGGCGTCGCGGAAGAGAACAAGGCCGCCGCCGCCGACCAGCTCCGGCTGGCGCAGGACCGGTACCGGCTCGGCCAGGGCACCGCGCTGGAACTCTCGGACGCCGAGGGTGCGGTGCAGCGCGCCGATGGAACGTATGTCGACGCCATCTATGGTTATCACAAGGCCGTGGTCGCGCTTGAAGAGGCGGTCGGGCAACCCCTTCGTTAATCCCGAGGATGCACATGTCACGTCGCACCAAGTTCGGACTTATCGCCGCCATCCTGATCGTCGTGGTCGGTGGACTGTTCTTCCTCACCGCGGCCAACCGCAACAAGCGGGCGGTCGAGGTCCGGTTTGACACGGTCCAGCCCCAGGACCTCGTCGCCTCGGTCACGGCCAGCGGTCGCATCGAGCCGAAGACGAAGGTGGACATCAGCGCCGACATCACCGGGCGTGTCACACAGATTGCGGTCAAGGAGGGCGACTGGGTCAAGAAGGGGCAGTTCCTGCTCCAGATCGACCCGGCCCAGTATGAGGCCGCCGTTGCCCGGACCGAGGCGTTGCTCTCGGCCTCCACCGCCTCGTACGTCCAGGCGAAGGCCAACTACGACCAGGCCAAGCGGACGGTCGATCGCGCCAAGGAACTGAGCGCCAGCAGCCCGAACCTGATCTCGACCGAGGCGGTCGAGCAGGCGCAGACGGCCTTCGAGGTGGCCGAGGCGAACCTGAACGCCTCCAGCGCCCAGATGGCGCAGAACCGCGCCACGCTGCAGGACGCCAAGGATCAGCTCTCGAAGACGCGACTCATCAGCCCCCTCGACGGCCGGGTCACCCGGCTGAACGTGGAAGTGGGCGAAGTCGCCGTCCCCGGTACCTTCTCGCGAGAGACGGCGTTGCTCATGACCGTGGCCGACCTCTCCGTGATCCTGGCCAAGGTGCAGGTCGACGAAACTGACGTGGTGCGCCTGGCCCTCGGCGACTCGGTGCGCGTGACCATCGACGCCTTCCCCGACACGGGCTTTGTCGGGCGCGTCACCAAGATCAGCAACAGCGCGCAGTTGACCGCCACGGCCACGGCCGGCGGATCCTCCGACCGCGCGGTGGACTTCGACGTGGAAATCACGCTCGAAAATCCGCCCGAGGACATCCGGCCCGACCTGAGCGCCACCGCGAAGATCGTCACCGACACCCGCACCCAGGTGCCCAGCGTGCCGATCATTGCACTGACGGTCCGCCAGCATGAAGTGATGCCGAACGAGAGCGCGCCGGCCGGCAACCAGGCGGCGGACAGCTCGGAGAAGAAGATGACGGACACCGAAGGGGTGTTCGTGGTGCGGGATGGGATCGCCACCTTCACGCCGGTCAAGGTGGGCATCGCCGGTGAGGAGTACTTCGAAGTGGTGTCGGGTGTGCAGCTCGGCGACTCGATTGTCGCCGGCACGTACCAGACGATCCGCGACCTGCAGGACAGCGCCAAGGTCCGCGCGGCCAAGATGCCCGCGCCGGGAGGCGTGAAGTAATGAGCGACCTCGTCATCGCCGTCCGCGCGCTCACCCGCTCCTATGAGATGGGCGCCGAAGTGGTTCAGGCCCTCCGGGGCCTCGACCTCGAGATCCGCCGCAACGAGTACGTGGCCATCATGGGGCCGTCCGGCTCGGGCAAGTCCACGCTGATGAACATGATCGGCTGCCTGGACACCCCGTCGAGCGGCGAGTACTGGCTCAACGGGCAGGAAGTGTCCCGCATGGGCGACGACGCCCTGGCCCGGGTACGGAACAAGGAGATCGGGTTCGTCTTCCAGACCTTCAACCTCCTGCCCCGCGCCACCGCCCTGCACAACGTGGAGCTGCCGCTGGTGTACGCGGGCACCACCGCCCGCGAGCGGCGGGCCCGTGCGGAAGAGGCGCTGACGCGGGTCGGCCTGAAGGACCGCATGCATCACCGGCCAAACGAGCTCTCCGGCGGCCAGCGTCAGCGGGTGGCCATTGCCCGTGCACTGGTCAACCGGCCCTCGATCCTGCTGGCGGACGAGCCGACCGGCAACCTCGACAGCTCCACCAGCGACGAGATCATGCAGGTCTTCGAGCAGCTCCACAGCGAGGGGCAGACCCTGGTCATGGTGACCCACGAGCCGGACATCGCGGCACACGCCGAGCGCGTCGTGGTGTTGCGTGACGGCCGGGTCGAAAGCGACGTCCTCAACCGGACGAAGGCGGCCTGAGCCGATGCCACTCTGGGAAGCGGTCACGATGGCACTCCGCACGATCCGGGCGCAGAAGCTGAAGAGCTTCTTCTCCCTCATCGGCGTGCTGATCGGGGTCATGTTCCTGATCGCGGTCGTCTCGATCGTGCAGGGCATGAACGTGTACATGGAAGACCAGTTCGCGAACCGGCTCATCGGGCTCAACGTCTTCCAAGTGCGTCAGCGACCGAACTTCACCACCGGCAACGTGACCCGGGAGACCTGGCTCAGCTGGCGGCGCCGGCCGCGGATCACGTACGCCGACGCGGACTACATCAAGGCGCGACTCAGGACGCCCGCGACCATCGCGATGTATTGCGCGGACCGGATGGCGCTGACCTACAATGGCAAGACGGCCAAGGATATCGACCTGGTCGGGACCGAGGAGACGTACTTCCAGATCAAGAATCTCGAGATCGCCAACGGACGGGCCTTCTCCGCCCAGGAGGTCCGCGCGGCGCAGACCGTCGTGGTCATCGGCGACCTGGTGGCCGAGAAGCTCTACCCCGGCCAGGACCCTGTCGGCAAGGAGGTCACGATCGCGGGCCTCCCCTACCGGATCGTCGGCGTCGCGGCCAAGCAGGGGACGATGTTCGGCCTCTCGATGGACAAGTTTGCGATCATGCCATACACCGCGCCGGCCCGGCGGTACATCTGCCCGATCAACATCCTGGACGACATCCAGATCCAGACGGCGGGTCCGAGTGACATGGTGGCGGCGATGGCGGAGGTCGAGGCGATGATGCGCATCCGCCGGCAGCTCAAGCCCGCGCAGGAGAACAATTTCTACCTCCAGACGGCGGAAGGTGCACTCGAGGGGTGGAAGCGGTTCTCCAAAATCCTCTTCATGGCGCTCCCAGGGCTGGTGGCGATCTCACTGGTGGTGGGCGGCATCGTGATCATGAACATCATGCTGATGGCCGTG
Organism: Gemmatimonadales bacterium; assembly: GCA_041390145.1. Classification (NCBI taxonomy): domain Bacteria; kingdom Pseudomonadati; phylum Gemmatimonadota; class Gemmatimonadia; order Gemmatimonadales; species Gemmatimonadales bacterium. Next base: position 68,998 of record JAWKQM010000012.1, read on the forward strand.
TCCGAACGGACCCGGGAAATCGGCATCCGGAAGGCGCTCGGCGCCAAGCGGCGCGACATCCTTGCCCAGTTCGTGGTCGAGTCGGCCACCCTGTCGGTGGTGGGCGCCATCTTCGGCATCGGGGCGGGTATCGGACTGGCCTTCGCCGTGCGGGCGCTCTCTCCCCTGCCGGCCGCCGTGGCCCCCTGGTCCATCCTGGTGGGCGTCACGCTGGGTATCATCGTCGGCGTCGTGGCGGGCGTGTACCCGGCCACGCGCGCCAGTCGTCTGGATCCCATCGTGGCGCTCCGCGCCGAATAGCGAGGCGACTCCATGTCCCAGAGTTTCAGCCGGGCCTTCGAGGGCATCGGCATCGCACTCGACTCGCTGCGGGCGAGCAAGGTCCGCGCGGCGCTGACCATTCTCGGCGTGGCCATCGGCGTGATGGTGGTCATCGCCATGGCCTCGGCCATCACCGGTATCAACCGGGCGCTCGAAAAGGAGCTGGAGTCGGCTGGCCCACGGACCTTCTTCGTGCAACGCTTCTTTCAGGGCGGGATCAACATCTCCGACGGCTCTGATGAGCTCTCGCCGTGGCGAAAGAATCCCTGGATCACGGTGGAGGAGTCGGAGATGATCCGGCAGCTGCCAGCCATCCAGGAGGTGTCCATCGACGAGGGCACGCAGGGACCGGTGAAGTACGGCGACACCGAGCTGCCGAGCGTCGGCATCGCCGGGTTTGGCCCGGCGTGGGTGTACGTGACCGGCGGCGAGATCGTGGCGGGACGGAGTTTCACCGCCATGGAGTATGCGGCCGGCGCCCGGGTGGCCGTCATCAACGACAAGGTGGCGGAGGCGCTGTTCCCGGGGCTCGACCCCATCGGCAAGACGATCAAGATCTTCGGGCAGCCCTTCCAGGTGATCGGCCTGCACGTGGCCGCCGCCTCCCTTTTCGGCGGCGGCGACCAGGCCCGGCTCGCAATTCCGCACACAACGTTCGAGAAGGTCGCGGACTACTGGAAGGGCTGGATGAGCATCTCCGTCATGCCGGTCGACGAGGTGACGGTGGAGGAGGCGCAGGACCAGGTGGTGGCGGCGCTGCGAGGTAGCCGTGGGCTCAAGCCGTCGCAGGAGAACAACTTTGCCATCCTCACCCAGGACCGGATCCTCGAGACGTTCGACAGCATGACGAGCGCCTTCTTCCTGGTGATGCTGGCGCTCTCCAGCGTGGGCTTGATGGTAGGTGGCGTCGGGGTGGTAGCCATCATGATGATCTCGGTCACCGAGCGCACCCGGGAGATCGGCGTCCGCAAGGCCCTTGGCGCCACCCGACGCGAAGTACTCTTCCAGTTCCTGGTCGAGGCCGCTACCCTCACTCTCGTGGGCGGCGTGGTCGGCATGATGCTCGGCGGCCTGATTGCGCTGGGCATCAACAAGCTGACCCCCATCCCCGCCGCCGTCCCCCTCTGGTCGGTCGTGGTGGCGCTGCTGGCATCGATCGTGACTGGCATCATGTTCGGCATGTATCCCGCCAACAAGGCCAGCAAGCTGGATCCGGTGGAGGCGTTGCGGTACGAATAGCGATGGCGGGGAGGCGGGAAAGCGCGGGGAAGGCCGCCGTGCCCCGCCTCCCCCGCTTTCCCGCCTCCCCGGTGCCCCGCTAGTTTTCCGACATGCCCCTCCGTGAAGCCTTCCGCCTCGCCCTCCAGTCGATCCTCGGCAGCAAGCTGCGGTCGTTCTTCACCCTGCTGGGCATCATCGTCTCCGTCGGCTTCCTCGTGGCGGTGGTGGCGATCATCCAGGGGATGAACGCCTACGTGAAGGAGAACATCGCCGGCGCCGTCATCGGGACCAACGCCTTCCAGGTCCGCCGGACGCCGGTGTCCGTGGGGTTGATGGACGACGAACAGGTCCGAGCCATCGCGAAGCGCCCCCTCGTCACCACCGACGATGCCGAAGTGGTCCGGCGCGCCCTCCCCGACGCCCAGGCGGTCGCCTTCCAGTCCGGGTGGCCCACCCCGACGAGCGACCTGACCTACCGCAACCAGCGTATCGGCGACGTCCTCGTCTTCGGCATCACCCCGGACTACCAGATTGTCCGCGACTACGTGTTTGCCGCCGGCGAACCGATGAGCGACCCCGACGTGGACGGGCGCCGCATGGTGGCGGTGGTCGGCTTCGACGTCGCCGACAAGCTGTTCGGCGACGCGGAGAAGGCCATCGGCAAGTCGATCCGCATCGCCGGCCGCGAATTCACCATCAAGGGTGTGGTCGCGAAGAAGGGGAAGGTCCTCGGCCAGTCCTTCGACGGGTTTGCGCTCGTGCCCTACTCCACGTTCGAGTCCATCTACGGCCGCCGAAAGACGACCGTGGTCTCGGTCAAGATGCGCGACGCCGACGAGGTGGAGCCCGCCATGGCGCGCGCACAGGAAGCGATGCGGCTGGCGCACCGGCTGCGGCCCAACGAACCTGACGACTTCACGGTGGACAAGGCCGATGCGCTGGTCGCCTTCTGGAAGAGCCTGACACGGATCCTCTTCACGATCATCCCCGCCGTGGTGTGCATCGGCATCGTGGTCGGCGGCATCGTGATCATGAACATCATGCTCATGACGGTCAACGAGCGGACCAGGGAAATCGGCGTCCGCAAGTCCCTCGGCGCGACGCGCCGCGACATCCAGCGCCAGTTTCTCGTGGAGGCTGCCACGCTCTCCTTCTTTGGGGGCATTCTGGGCGTCGCCGCCGGGTGGTCGCTGGCGTTCATCGTCTCGTCCGTCACGCCGCTCCCGGCCCGGGTCACCCTCTGGTCGATTTCGGTGGCGCTGGCGCTCGGCGTCGGGACCGGCCTGCTGTTCGGCGTCTATCCCGCTTCGCGCGCCGCGAAGCTCGACCCGATCACCGCCCTCCGCGCGGAGTGACGCCATGATTCCGCTGAGCCGGGTCGGTGAGGGCGTCCTGATGGCGCTGGATGCCATGCGCGCCAACAAGTTGCGCTCCGCGCTCACGGTGCTGGGCGTGATCATCGGGGTCGCGACCGTGATGACCATGGCGTCGATCGTCCAGGGGGTGCGCTCGCAGATCTTCAACGCCATCGAGGTGGCCGGCCCCACGACGTTCTACGTGATGCGGTACTTCTCCCAGACGCCCCTCAATCCGGACAACCTGCCCTATGAAGTGCGCATCCGTCCGGTGCTCCGGGAGAGCGACGCCGAGGCGATCCGGCAGGTGCCCGAGATCCAGTACGCCGGCATGTGGATCCAGGTGTTCGCACGGCTGGAGTACCAGGGGACGCAGACGCAGATGATCACGGTGTGGGCGGCCGACGACCACTACATGGAGCTGCAGGGCGGGACCCTCCTCCGCGGGCGCTTCTTCACCCGGGCGGAGCTCACCGGCGAACAGGTGATGGTCATCGAGGAGAAGACCGCCGACCACCTCTTCGGGCGGCTCGACCCGATGGGGAAGACTGTCCGGGTGAACGGGGTGCCGTTCCGGATCATCGGCGTCTACCTGAAGCCGGACAACATTTTCGAGCCGCCCGGACAGGAGACGGCGGGCATCATCCCGTACCGCGCGGCGAAGTACAATCTGCGCTATGACGAGACGAACACCCTCTGGATCTCGGTCAAGGGACGCCCCGACGTCAGCGTGGCGAAGGCCCAGGATCTCGTGACGGTGGCCCTCAGGCGCGAGCGCAAGCTCCGCCCCGGCGTGCCGAACACCTTCGACCTCATCACGCAGGACCAGATTCTCGACATTATGGGCAGCCTGACCACCGCCTTCTTCGGTGTGATGGTGGCCCTGTCGGGCGTGGCGCTGCTCGTGGGCGGCATCGGCGTCATGGCCATCATGATGGTGTCCGTGACCGACCGCACCCGGGAAATCGGCCTCCGGAAGGCCCTCGGTGCCACCCGGCGGGAGATCCTGCTCCAGTTCCTCGTCGAGGCGGCCACCCTGACCCTCATGGGCGGGCTGCTCGGAATCGTGGTGGGGCTCGGCCTCGGCCAGGTGCTGAAGCACGTGCTCAACCTGCAGTCCTCCGTGCCGCTCTGGAGCGCCGTCGTGGCCACGGCCGTCTCGGTGGGGATCGGGCTCGGGTTCGGGCTCTACCCGGCCAACAAGGCCGCCGCAATGGATCCCATCGAGGCGCTGCGGCACGAGTAGGCGGGGAGGCGGGAATGCGGGGAGGACGGCAGACGGCTAAATTGTCACGCATGAGCGTAGATATCCTGGCCATTGCGGCCCACCGTGACGACGTCGAACTGACCTGTGCCGGTACCCTGCTCCGTGCCATCGATCAGGGGCACACCGCCGGCATTCTCGACCTGACGGCCGGCGAGAGCGGTACCCGCGGCAGCGCCGACCTGCGGGCCGCCGAGGCGGAAGCGGCCGCGACAATTCTCGGGGTGTCCGAGCGCCGGAACGCCGGCCTCCCCGACGCCCACCTCCAGAATTCGGAAGAGGCGCGGCGCCTCGTGGTCTCGCAGATCCGGCATTTCCGCCCGCGGGTGGTCATCCTCCCCTTCCCGGTCGGCCGGCACCCCGATCACCGGATCGCCTCCGAACTGGGCCGCGATGCCTGTTTCCTCGCCGGGCTGGCCAAGTACGATGCCGATGGCCCACCGCACCGGCCGCACAAGGTCCTCTATGCGCTCAGCTATCGCGAGGACCCGGTCAAGCCGACCTTTGTCGTGGACATCAGCGCGCAGTTCGAGCGGAAGCTGGCCGCCATCCGGTGCTATGCCAGCCAGTTTGACGGCGCCAAGGCGGCCGGCGAGATCTTCCCGACCGGCCAGGATCTCTACTCGCTCGTCGAGACGCAGAACGCGCACTACGGCTCGCTGATCCGCACCCGGTTCGGGGAGCCCTATTTCACCCATGAGACCGTGCGGATCGACGACGTGCTCGCGCTCGACGTCTCCAGCATGTAGGAAACGCGCCGACCATGACGCCTTCTCCCGTCTACCTCGACCACGCCGCCACGACACCCGTGCGCGCCGAGGTGCTGGAAGCCATGCTCCCCTATCTCGGAGCCTCGGCCTTCGGCAATCCCGCGAGCGCGCACCGGTTTGGGCGCGCGGCCCGCGCAGGGGTCGAGGAGGCGCGCCGCCAGGTGGCAACGGCCGTCGGTGCGGAACCGAGCCAGGTCATCTTCACCTCCGGCGGCACCGAGGCGGACAACCTGGCGGTGGTTGGCGCCGCCCTCGCAGCCGGAGCGGCGGGCCGCCCGATGCACGCGGCCGTGTGTGCCACGGACCACAAGGCCGTGCTCGCCGCCGCCCACGCCGTGGCACGGCTCGGCGGATCCGAGACGGTGCTCCCGGTGGACAGCCACGGCGTCCTCGACCTGGCCGCGCTCGACGCCGCCCTGACCAACGCGCCCGCCGTCGTGTCGGTCATGTGGGTCAACAACGAGGTCGGGACGGTGCAGCCGGTCGAAGAGATCGGCCGCCGGTGCCGTGCCGCCGGGGCGATGTTCCATACCGACGCCGTGCAGGCCTTCGGCAAGCTCCCGGTCTCCATTGATGCCGCCGACGCCACGCTCCTGACGCTGTCGGGGCACAAGATTGGTGCCCCAAAGGGCGTCGGCGCGCTCGTGGTGCGGAGCCGGGCGGCGGTCGAGGCCATCATTCACGGCGGCGGCCAGCAGTTCGGGCTCCGGCCCGGCACCGAGAACGTTCCCGGCTCCGTGGCGCTCGGCAAGGCGGCGGAACTCGCCGCCGCGGAGCAAGCGGCCAAGGCGACGCGGCTCGCCGCGCTCCGCGACGAATTGGCGGCGCGCATTCGGAGCGCCATCCCCGACATGATCTGGATTGCCGAGCGAGGCCCGCGCGCGCCGCATGTGCTGAGCGTGGCGATTCCCGGCGCCGACGCCGAGGCGCTGCTGATGCATCTCGACCTCCAGGGCATCGCGGCGTCGGGGGGCTCGGCGTGCAATACCGGCGCGGCGGAACCATCGCATGTGTTGACCGCCATGGGCGTCCCGCGCGAGGTGGCGCTCTGCACCATCCGCTTCTCGATGGGCGCCGAGACCACACAGGGCGACATCGACCGGACGGCCGAGGTGCTCCCGACGGTGGTGGCCAAGGTGCGCAAGCTGGCGGGGGTGCTCGGTCGTGCCTGAGCGGGTGCTTGTGGCCATGTCAGGCGGCGTGGACAGTTCGGTGGCCGCCGCCCTGCTCGTGGAGCAGGGGTATGACGTGGTGGGCGCCACCATGAAGCTCTTCTGCTACGGCGACTCGGTGCCGGACCGCCCCTGCTGCTCCCTGGATTCGATCAACGACGCGCGCGACGTGGCGGCCAAGCTCGGCATTCCGCACTATGTGCTGAACCTCGAAGACCGCTTCTCGTTGCACGTGATCCAGAACTTCGTGTCGGAGTACAGCCGCGGGCGGACCCCGATCCCCTGCGTGCGGTGCAACTCGTTCACGAAGTTCCGCGACCTCCTGGCCCACGCCGACTCCCTCGACTGCAACTACATCGCCACGGGGCACTACGCTGTGGCCCGGGACGGCGCGCTGTACCGGGGCCAGGACCTGAACAAGGACCAGAGCTACTTCCTGTGGGGCATCGACCAGGCGGTGGTGGCGCGGATGCTGACCCCGGTCGGAAGTTCCACGAAGGACGAGACCCGGGCGCTGGCGCGGCGCCTCGGCCTGGCCACCGCGGACAAGCCGGAGTCCGTCGAAATTTGTTTCGTGCCCGACGATGACTACGTCGGCGTGCTCGAGCAGCACCTTCCCGCGGATGCCCCTGCGCTGAGCCGGGGACCACTCACCACCGTCGCCGGCGACGTGATCGGTGAGCACGAGGGATTTGCCCGGTATACCGTCGGACAGCGCCGCGGATTGCCGGGCGGGTTTGCCGAGCCGATGTACGTCGTGGCCATCCGGCCCGAGGGTCGCGAAGTGGTCATTGGCCCGGAAGCGGCGCTGGAGGGAAATCGCCTGGCGCTGGCGGAGGTGAACTGGCTGGGCCCGGCGCTCGCCGTCGGCGACCGATGCGGCGTGCAGATCCGCTACCGCGCCCGGGCCATCCCGGCCACCGTGACGGCGCGGGGCGACGACGGCATTTCTCTCCTCCTCGATACTCCCGGGCGGGCCATCTCCCCGGGACAGTCCGGCGTCCTGTACGGCGCCGACGACCGCGTCCTTGGCGGCGGAGTGATCCAATGAGACGAACCCTGTGGTGCCTGGCGTCAGCGGGGGCGCTGGCGGCGACCGCCAGCAGCGCATCCGCACAAGCAGCGCCGGCCCCGATGACCATCGACAAGTTCCTCGAGGTGCGCGCGGTCTCCGACCCGCAACCCTCGCCGGACGGCCGGCTGCTGGCGTTCACCGTCTCCCAGCCATCGCTGGAGGACGACCGCAACCAGAGCCGCATCTGGCTTGCAGACCTCGGGTCGCGGGAGACCTGGGAAGCGACCTCGGGCTCGGGAAGCGAGCGGTCCCCGCGCTGGTCGGCGGATGGCAAGACGCTGTCCTACATCTCCACCCGGGAGGATGGCGCCCAGATCTGGCGCCTTCCCATCCGGGGTGGCGAGCCGACGCGCCTCTCGTACGTCCCCGGAGGCATCTCCGATTTCTGGGTGTCGCCGGGCGGCAAGGCGATGTTCTACGTCAAGGACGTCTCGTGGCCCGCGCAGCAGGAAGTCGTCCAGCGCAACGGCCCCTACCCGACCGAGGCCAAAATCTGGACGGAGCTCTTCTACCGTCACTGGAACGAGTGGCGCGTCGGCGTGCGGACCCACGTCTTTCGGCTTGAGCCGGGCGATTCCGTCGGAACCGACATCACCCCCTTTGACCGCGACGTGCCGACACTGGCTCTCGGCGGGGTCGGTGTGGCGCTGTCGCAGTTCGGCACCGAACTGGCCGTGGTCTACAACCCCGACTCGTCGCTCGCGACCAGCACCAACAACGACATCTTCGTGATGGGGCCCGACGGCACCGGCAAGCAGGCGATCACGACCAACCCCGCCAACGACAACTCCCCTGCCTACTCCCCCGACAGCCGCTACGTGGCCTACCTGGCCATGACGGTGCCCGGCTTCGAGGCCGATCGCCAGCAGGTGATGATTTACGAGCGGGCCACCGGGCGCCGGCGGGCCCTGACCCCGGAGTGGGACCTCTCGGTGGACGCCATCACCTGGACGCCCGACTCACGCGCGCTCATTGCCGAGGTGCCCGAGCGCGGCGGGGTGTCACTGTATCGTATCGACGCGGCCAGCGGCCGCCGGTCGCTCCTCGTCTCGGGAGGGGTCAACAGCGCCGTCCGCGTGCCGCCGCGCGGCGATGAGATGGTGTTCCTGCGAAGCACCGCGGACCGCCCGGCCGAGGTCTGGGCCGCGAACTGGAACAGCGGGGACGGCCTGCGCCAGGTGACCGCGCTCAACGACGAATGGCGGAACGGGGTGCAACTCACCCCGCTGGAGCCGTTCGGGTTTGTCGGCGCGCTCGGCGACTCGGTCTTCGGCTGGCTGATGAAGCCTCCGGGCTTCGATCCCTCGAAGACGTACCCCGTGGTGTATCTCATCCATGGCGGCCCGCAGGGCGCCTGGAACGACGAATGGCATCCTCGCTGGAACTACGCGATGTTCGCGGCGCGTGGGTACGTGGTGGCCGCGGTGAACTTTCACGGCAGCACCGGCTACGGCCAGGCGTTCACCAACAGCATCTCCCTCCACTGGGGCGACTATCCCTACGACGACCTCATGAAGGGGCTGGACGTCGTGGCGGCCAACCCCTGGGTGGACGGCAGCCGGGTGGGCGCGGCCGGCGCCTCGTACGGCGGGTACATGATCTACTGGATGGCCGGGCAAACGAACCGGTTCCGCACGCTGGTGGCGCACGACGGGATCTTCAATCCGGTGAGCTTCAGCGGCACCACGGAAGAACTCTGGTTCCCGATCCATGAATTCGGCGGGACGCCGCTCATGCCGTCGGCCCGCGCCACGATGGAGAAGTGGTCGCCAGCCAATTACACGTCGCGCTGGCAGACACCGATGCTGGTGGTCCACGGGCAGGAGGACTACCGCGTGGACCTGTCCGAAGGACTCCAGGCGTACACCGCGCTGCGGCTCCGGGGCTTGCCGGGGAAGTTCCTCTACTTCCCCAACGAAGGGCACTTCGTCCTCCGCCCGCGGGACCGGCGCCTCTGGTGGGGCACGGTGCTCGACTGGCTCGACACCTCGCTCCGCCCAACGCCGTAGTGCCGAACTCCTGACTTCGCCCGAGGTCCCATGAAATCGTTCTTGATCCGGTGGATGATCAACACCATCGCCCTGTCGGCGGCGGTGCAGGTCATTCCCGGCATTCACTTCACCGACGGCCCCCTGCAGCTCCTGGCGGTCGCGCTCGTCTTTGGGGTGGTGAACGCGGTCCTTCGGCCGATCCTGACCGTGCTTTCCTGTCCGCTGGTCCTGCTGACGCTGGGGCTCTTCACCCTGGTCATCAACGGGGTGATGCTGATGCTGACGGCGCGCCTGGCCGCCATCTGGAACCTCGGGTTCCGCGTGGACGGCTTCATGCCCGCGTTCTGGGGCGGGCTCGTGGTGGGTCTGGTGAGCCTCGCCCTGGCGCTGCTGGTCAGCGGCGACCAGCGACCGGGGCCGGGGTGATAGGAGGCGCTTAACGTTTCGGGGAGGTCCTCGTCTATGGGGCGTAGTGCCCAACTGACCTGACCAACTCGAGGAGTCTCTCCCATGCGAATCCCTACCACCGCCCTCCTGGTGGCCACGGCCTTCGCTGCCGCAGCCTGCAGCGACGCACCGACCGGCAGTTCCAGCGAAGAGACCGCGGTCCAGCAGGCCTATCTCGATGTCGATGCCGGCTATTTCGACGAAAACCCCGGCGGCGACGACATCCTCGCCTCCCCCATCCTGACCTCCAATTCCACCCTCTTCTCCGCTCCAGGCGACCCGTACATCGCACCCGAACGCTGGGGACGGCGCCGTGCCGACGAGCGCCCCAGCCGCGAGCGCGTCGTCGTCATCGAGGGCGACACCGCCAAGGTGGCGGTGGCGGTCCGGTTCCGCGGGGTGTTCCTCGTGGACACGACCTTCGACGGCGTGGTCAATCCCGGCGCCAAGCGGATGCATGAGACGTTGCGGCACCACGCCGTATTCGTGCGGGATGACACCGCACCACGCGGGTGGCGGCTCGTTGCGATGAGCATCGGCAACATCGTGGATACCGACCCTGCCCGGCGGACGGTGGAGATCACCTCCCTGACCGTGACCGTCAACGGCACCGACGTCGGCACGGTCTCCGACCCGAATCAGCTGTTCCGGGTGCAGGGTGGCGTTCCCGAACTGCACGTCGGTGACAGCGTGGTAGTTACCGCGGCGGTGCGCAACGCGACCGGTACGGACCTGGTGCCTCCGACCCAGGTGTTCCTGCACGTCCGCCACCACCGGGCCAACGCCGACACCTGGGGTCGCATCCAGATGCAGCCCAACGAGGATGGCACCTGGAGCATCGGGTGGACCGTTCGCCGACCGGGTATTGCCCGGATGGCGGTGGACGCGATCGACTCGGAGGCACTCCAGACCCAGTCCGGGGACAACTACCGCGCAAACATCTGGGCCTTTCCGTACCGCGCCATTCCCTGAGCGATCCACCGATCTGAGCGGCGCCGGTTCCGGGTAGCCCCCCGGGACCGGCGTTTCTCTGTCTAAGGGCTTTTACCACAATATGTTACACGTTTGTGACATCGCTTCCCGATGCCCTGCCGCCTCGCTACATTCCATGCCTGATGACCTCGCCAACGACCGTGCCAGCCAGCCCCACGCGGCCCGACCTCAAGCACGCCGGGCTCTATTTCAACCGGGAACTGTCCTGGCTGGAGTTCAATCGGCGCGTCCTGCATGAGGCGCAGGATCCGCGGACGCCGCTCCTGGAGCGCCTCAAGTTCCTGGCCATCTTCGCGAGCAACCTCGACGAGTTCTTCCAGGTGCGCGTGGCCGGACTCCGCCGCCAGGTGGACGCCGGCTACAGCGAACGCACGGCGGACGGCCTGACCCCCGATGAGCAGCTGCGCAGCATCGCGGAACTGGCGCGGGAGATGGTGGCGGCCCAGTACCGGTGCCTCCTGGAGGAGGTCGTGCCGGAGCTGGCCCGGGCGGGCGTGCATCTGTTGCTCGACCTCGCGGAGGCCACCGAGGAGGACCGCGCGCACCTGAAGGAGTACTTCCAGCGGAATGTGTTCCCGGTGCTGACGCCGCTGGCGGTGGACCCGGTCCATCCCTTCCCCTACATCTCGAACCTGAGCATCTCGATTGCCGTCTTCCTGCGCGGATCAGACGGCGAAGAGCGCTTCGCGCGGGTCAAGGTGCCGAAGATCCTGCCACGGTGGGTGGCGCTGCCCGGCACGCACCGGTACCTCCCCCTCGAACAGCTGATCGGCGCCCACCTCGAGTCGCTGTTCCCCGGCGTCGAGATCCTGAGCTGGCACTCCTTCCGCATCACGCGGAACACCGATCTCCAGATCGACCACGACGAGGCGGAGGACCTGCTGAGCCTGATCCAGGAGGAGGTGCGGAACCGGCGGTTCGCCGAGGTGTCCCGCCTTGAGGTCGGGGCCGGCACACCGACGGCGCTGCGCCAGCTGCTGCTGGCGGAGTTCAACGCCTCGCAGGAAGAGGGCATCGAGCTGACGCTGGACGACGTCTACGAGGTGCCGGGGCTGCTCGACTGCTCCGACCTGATGGCGCTGGCGACGCTGGACCTCCCGGAGCTCCGGGATCCGCCTTTCCTCCCGGTCACTCCCGCAAGGCTCGCCTCCGGCCGCAGCGTCTTCGACGTGATCCGGGAGGGCGATCTCCTGCTGCACCACCCCTATGACAGCTTCCAGACCTCGGTCGAACGATTCCTCCAGCAGGCGACCGACGATCCGGACGTGCTGGCCATCAAGCTTACCCTGTACCGGACCGGCGGCGATTCAAGCATCGCGCGCCTGCTGGCGCACGCCGCCGAGCGGGGGAAGCAAGTCGCGGTGCTGATCGAGCTGCAGGCCCGGTTTGACGAGGAGAGCAACATCATCTGGGCGCAGCGACTGGAGGACGTCGGGGTGCACGTCAGCTACGGCGTGGCCGGTCTCAAGACACACACCAAGATCATGCTCGTCGTCCGCCGCGAGGGGAACGACATCCGCCGGTACGTGCACATCGGCACCGGCAATTACAACCCGCGCACCGCGCGGCTCTACACTGACTTCGGCCTCTTCTCCTGCGATCCCGCCCTCGGTGAAGACCTGACGGACCTCTTCAATGAGCTCACCGGCTTCGGCGTGACGGAGCGGTTCCGGAAGCTGCTGGTGGCCCCGCGGACCATGCGTGATCGTTTCGTGGAGATGGTCCGCCGCGAGTGCGACCATGCGCGCGCCGGACGCCCGGCGCGCATTGTGGCCAAGATGAACGCCCTGGTCGATCCCGGCATGATCCACGAGTTGTACGAGGCGTCGCAGGCGGGGGTGCAGGTGCAGCTGATCATCCGGGGGATCTGCTGCCTCCGGCCCGGCGTGCCCGGGGTGAGCGACAACATCGAGGTCATCAGCATCGTGGGGCGCTTCCTGGAACACAGCCGGGCGTTCTGGTTTCACAACGGCGGGGCGGACGAGGTCTACATCGGTTCCGCCGACTGGATGCCGCGCAACCTTGACCGCCGTGTGGAAGCGGTCGCACCCGTGGAGGACCCCCACCATCGGCGGGCCATGTGCGACGTGCTTGAATTGATGTGGGAAGACAACCGCCAGGCGTGGGAACTCCTGCCCGACGGGACCTATCGCCAGCGCCAGCCGCCCTCGCCCGAGGAGGAGCGCTCGACACATCGGCGGCTCCTCGACTCAGCGGGCCACTGACCTCAGTACTTCAGACCCGCCGACTCCGCCAGCTGCCGCGCCAGCTCCTCCTGCTCCGGCGTCAGCTTCTCCGGCAGCTCGACTTTGACCGCCACGATCTGATCGCCGCGACGCCCACCACGCTCGAGCCCCTGCCCCTTGATCCGGAACTTCCGCCCTGGCTGCGTGCCGGCCGGGACCTTGAGCACGATCTTCTTGCCGTCGAGCGTGCGCACCCGGAGGCGGGTGCCGAGCAGTGCCTGGGCGAGGTTGACCGGAACTTCGCATAGCAGGTCGAGGCCGTCGCGCTGGAAGAACCGATCGGGCTCGACCGTAAAGACCACGATCAGGTCGCCGGCCTGCCCGCCCCCACGGCCCGGCTGCCCCTGGCCCTTGAGCCGGACCTTGGTACCGGTCTCCGTGAGCGGTGGCACCGATATCAGGACACGCCGCTCGGCTCGAATGTCGCCCGCGCCACCGCAAGTCGGGCACCGCTCCGACGGGACCGTGCCTTTCCCGCGACACTTCGGGCAGGGGCGGTTGACCGCAAATCCCCCCTGCCCAAACGAGATGGATCCGCGCCCGTTGCACTCGTCGCAGGTGGTGATCCTGGCTCCCGGCGCGGCGCCGGTGCCCTTGCAGGTGGGGCAGGCCTCCGTCACCGGCAGGGTGACAGGCACCTTGCCGCCGTACATCGCCACGCGGAACGGCACCTCGACGTGGGCCTCGAGGTTCTCCGCGACCGGCTCCTCCCGGCGTCCGCGTCCGAAGATCGACGAGAAGATGTCGCCCAGCCCACCGAGGTCCCCGAACTCGAAGCCCTCCATCCCCGACTGCCCCTGCCCGGCTGACCCCCTGGCACCCTGCCCCGCCCCGCGGCCGGCCGGCCGCGGTTCGAAGGCGCCCAGCCGCCGCATCTGATCGTACTTCTTCCGCTTCTCGGCATCGGACAGCACGGCGTGCGCTTCGGAGATTTCCTTGAAGCGCTCCGCGGCAGCTGGATTGTCGGGATTGGCGTCGGGATGGTGCTGCTTGGCAAGCCGGCGATAGGACTTCTTGATCTCGTCCGTCGTCGCCGAATCGGGGACGCCCAGGACCTGGTAGAAGTCCCGCTGCGCCACCTAGGCCTGCCCCGGATCGGAATAGACCTGGACGCGGGCCGGCCGCAGGAGGGTGCCCTTGAACCGGTACCCGACCTGGAAGGTGCGGCAGACGGTGTGATCCTGCTCCGGCTCGGTCGGCAACGTGGTGGCCACGGCCTCATGCTCCTCGGGATTGAAGGGGAGCCCGGCCGGGTCGATTCGCTCGAGGCCCACCAGCTCCAGCTCCTTCCAGAGCTTTCGCCCCAGCAGTTCCATCCCCTGGTAGAGCGACTCCACCGTCATGGCCGCTGGATCGCCAGAGAGGAGCCGCTCGATATCGTCCAGCTCATCGAGCAGGCGGCCGGCGAACGCCCCCTGGGCGCGCGACGTCAGTTCCTCGCGCTCCTTGAGCGTCCGCTTCCGGAAATTGTCGTACTCGGCGGCCAGCCGGGCGAACCGGTCCTTGAGCGCGTCGTTCTCTTCCTCGAGGCGACGAATCGCCTGCGCGGGAGGCTCGAGAGGCATGCCACCGGCGGGGGCCGGTTCGGTGACCTCTTCGAGGTCGTCCAGGTCATTCTGGCTGGCGGTCACCTTGGGATCCGTTGGAGTGTCCATAGACGAAAGCTAATAGCAACCGGCGTGCCTCGGAGGTGGGTCAATCTGGCAGGCATTTCAGGCGCCGCCACAGCTGAAAGAGCGCCTGGTGGGCCGCGCGCCCGCGAATTTCGGCCCGCGTCCCCACCAGCCGGGCCAGCTTTGCGTCCGCGCCACCGGGAAGGGCAAATCCGAGCCAGACCGTCCCGACGGGCTTCTCATCGGAGCCGCCGTCAGGGCCGGCGATGCCGGTAATCGAGACCGCCACATCGGCACCCAGCGCCCGGGTCGCCCCGATGGCCATCTCGCGCGCCACAGGCTCGCTCACGGCGCCGTGCGCGCCCAGCAGATCCCTCGGCACCCCCAGCAGCCGATGCTTCGTCTCGTCGGCGTACGCGATGATCCCGCCGAGGAACTGGCTCGAGCTTCCTGGGACGGCAGTCAGTCGGCCGCCGAGCAGGCCGCCGGTGCACGACTCCGCCACGGCGATGGTCCACTTGCGACGGCGCAATTCTGTGAGGACGACCGCGGCGAGGTCGTCGTCCCCCCGACCGTAGGCGTAACGGCCGGCGCGTTCGGCCAGGAGATCGGCGGCGGCCTCCAGCCGGCGGTCGGCCTCCTCGGGCGGGAGGTTCCACGCGGTGGCCCGCAGGTCGACGCTGCCGATTCCCGGGAGGTAGGCAAGCGTGAGAGGGGCGATGACCTCATCGATGTCCCCCAACTGCTCCGCCAGGGTGGACTCCCCGATGCCGGTGGTCCGCACCGTCACCGACCGGATCACGCCCCCACCCCGCCCCCGCTCGGCGAGTCGGGGCGCCACACCGGTGGCGAGCAGGTTACGCATCTCCACGGGCACCCCGGGCAGCATGATGACCAGCCCCGCCTCCCCTTCCAGCCAGAGGCCGGGGGCGGTGCCCCATTCGTTGACGAGCACGACGGCGCCCGTCGGGACCTCGGCCTGTCCCCGATTGCTGGGGGTCGGGGTGCGGCCAAAGCGCGCGAATCTGGCCTCAACCGCGGCCCAGACGGCGGGGTCGAAAACGAGGGGCGCCCCGAGGAGGTCGGCGACGACCGATTTGGTGATATCGTCGGCGGTCGGGCCAAGCCCGCCAGTGGTGATGACGGCGCCGGTACGCTGCAGGGCGGTGTGTACGGCGTCGCGGATGGCGGCCCGGTCGTCCGGGACCGCGGTGCGCCGGACGACGCGGATGCCGAGGGCCGAGAGGGTGCGCCCGATCTCGGCGCCATTGGTATCCACGGTGAAGCCGAGCAGGAGCTCGGTGCCGACCGTGACCAGTTCGATGTTCATGGAGGGACGGCAGTCCTACTCGGATCGCTGGGAGAAGAGCGCGCGATACCGGTAGAGGTAGACGAGGAAGGAATAGACGGTCAGGGCCACCGCGATCAGGAGGGTGAGGGCCACGAAGCCGCCGTGAAACCGGCTCCACCACGCGAAGAAGGGGGTGTGCTCCCACCCCAGCGGGCGCCCGGCGTCACGAAAGGCGAACCAGAGAAAGATGCCGCCGATGAAGATGCTCTGGAAGGCGGCCTTCAGCTTGCCGGCGCCCCCGGCGGCGATGATGATGCCACGGCGCTTCCCCCACCAGCGCAGCACGGTCATCGCCAGTTCGCGTCCGAGCATGAGCAGGCAGACCCAGAGGGGGATGCTGCCCCAGACCGGAATGTCGTAGAGGTCGTGCCGGGTGCGGGAGATCCAGTAGATCGGGATGAGGCTGGCAACGAGGAGGAGCTTGTCGGCGAGGGGATCGAGCAGTTTGCCAAGGTCGGTGATCTGGTTCCGGCTCCGGGCGAGGTACCCGTCGAGCACGTCCGTCAGCGCGACGGTCACGAACACCAGGAAGGCGATGAATTTCGGCCAGTACCCCTCGATGAACGGGAGCAGCGCCACCACCGGCGTCATCGAGATCCTGATGAGCGTGATGATGTTGGGCAGGTTCCACATCTGCCCCGCCCCCTAGCCGAGGGTCTTGAGCACGAGCTTGCTGACTGCCTTCAGGGTGTCGAACACCCCTTCGCCGTTGACGGCCACCGCCTCGAAGTAGGTGGCGCGCTCGATCCACTCTCCGTCCTGGGTCCGGCCGACGAGGAACTCGCCCTCGTGGTAGGGATCCGCGAGGGGGCGCTGGCGCGCGGCCTCCTCGACCGGCCAGCCGGGATTCAGCGCGGCCTGCAGGTCGAGAATGGAGGCGGCGTTTGGCAGGTCCCGCTTGTTGTACTGGATGATGAACGGAATCTTGGTCAGGTCATAGCCGTGCTCGGCCATGTTGTCGTACAGGTTCTGCATCGCCTCGATGTTGGCCTCCATCCGCTCGATCTGGCTGTCGGCCACGAACACCACGCCATCCACGCCCTTGAGGATCAGCTTCCGCGAGGCGTTGTAGTACACCTGGCCCGGCACGGTGTAGAGGTGGAAACGCGTCTTGAAGCCGCGGATGGTTCCGAGGTCGACGGGGAGGAAGTCGAAGAAGAGGGTGCGCTCCGTCTCGGTGGCGAGGGAGATCATCTTCCCCTTGGCCCCCGGCGCGACCTTGTTGTAGACGTGCTCCAAATTGGTCGTCTTGCCCCCGAGACCGGGGCCATAGTAGACCAGCTTGCAGTTGATTTCGCGGGACGCGTAGTTGATCATCGACATGCGCGCGTGCCTTCTATTCGCCGAAGAGTTTGTCGATTTCGTCCTCGGCATCGCCGAGGAAGTCCTGCTCGACCCGCGGCGCCACGCCGCCGTCCCGCGCGAACATTTCCGTGAAGACCTGCGAGAGGTCTCCCACCGTCCCGCGGACCCGCAGCTTGACCAGGCCGAGCGTCGTGCGGGTGTCGAACAACACCACGAGGATCACCCGCCGCGCGATGTCGGCGAGGTACATCGAGGCCGTCTCTCCCTGGTGGAAGAGGCTGCCGAATTCCGGTTCGCCGATG
Organism: Gemmatimonadales bacterium; assembly: GCA_041390145.1. Lineage (NCBI taxonomy): Bacteria > Pseudomonadati > Gemmatimonadota > Gemmatimonadia > Gemmatimonadales > Gemmatimonadales bacterium. Next base: position 86,424 of record JAWKQM010000012.1, read on the forward strand.
AGGCGGGCGAGCTGGTCGTTGGCGCTGAAGTCCGCGGCTGCCAGCGACGCGAAGGTCGTGGGGTCGAATTCGGGGGGCTCCCCCGCGGTGGCCACCATCTGGCCGGTGCGGTCCACCAGCAGCGCCGTCCGCGCGTTCGACTCGCGCAGGAACGCGTTCAGCATGACCACGATCCTGTCGTGATCCGCCTCGGCGAGTGACCAGCTGGACGCACCGGACATGCAGGCTTCCTATCCGAGGGAGACTTCGAGTCGCCGCAGCAGCGCGGCGGCGCGCCGGCGAAGGCCGGGGTCCGTTTCCCACACCAGGTAATCGTGGAGCACCCGTGCCGTCTCGGGCGAGCGCTCCCCCGCCAGGTACGCGAGGGCGTCCGACCGGCGGCTCTCGACAGGGCTGAACAGCTCGGCGCGATGCCGACCGAGCCGGCGCTGCGCCAAATGCCACCCGACCGCCAGCCCGGCCAGCGCGCCACCGAAGAGCAACAGCCCCCGCGCGCTCATCCCGCCACGTCCTGACGGGCCAGGAGCGCGTGCGCCAGGGTCACCCCATCGACGTACTCCAGGTCGCCTCCCATCGGGAGACCACGGGCCAGGCGCGTCACCCGGAGCCCCTCGCCGGCCAGCACTTGATGGAGATAGGTCGCGGTGACTTCTCCCTCCATCGACGGGTTGGTGGCGAGGATCACCTCGCGCACGCCCCCGGCCCGCACCCGTTCCAGGAGACTGTCGATGCGGAGCGATTCCGGCCCGATCCCGTCGAGCGGCGAGAGCCGCCCGCCGAGGACGTGATAGCGGCCGCGAAACTCCGTGGAGCGCTCCACCGCCTGCACCGACGCCGCTTCCTCGACAACGCAGATCAGCCCGGCGTCCCGACGGGCGTCGCGGCAGAACTCGCACCGTTCCTCTTCCGCCACGTAGCCGCACTCGGCGCAGGCCCGCACGGTGCTCGCGACGGTGTCGAGCGCGCGCGCGAGCCGGGTCGACTCCTCCGGCCCCTGCTGCAGGAGGTGAAAGGTCAGGCGCTGCGCGGTCTTCCGCCCGATGCCGGGAAGCCGCGCCAGCTCGGTGACCAGCGCCTCGATGGCCCGCACGGACTAGAGCCCCAGCCCCGCCGGACCGGGCTGCACCTTCCGCATTTCCGTCTGCGCCATGTCGGCGGCCTGCCGCTGCGCCTCGGCGACGGCGCTCATCACCAGGTCGGCGAGGAGTTCGGCGTCGCGGCCCTCGAAGGCCTCGGGATCGATCGCAATGCCACGGACCCGTCCCTGGCCGTCGACCATTGCGCGAACCAGTCCCGCGCCCGCGGTGGCCTCGACGGTGCGACCGGCGAGTTCAACTTGAAGTTGCTGCAGCCGGCCCTGTACCTGCTGGCCCAGCTGAAAGAGCTGCTGAATGTCTGCCATTCCACACCTAAGTCGCTGTCAGAGTGCAAAGTACGGGTGCCCACACCGGGGTGCAACCCGGGTTCCTACTCCAGGACCTCGAGGTCCAGGACGGTGGCCGCCACGTCGAGGGAGGGGTCCTTCTTCCGGACCTTGGTCAACCGCTCGGTGCGCACCGCCTCTTCAGTCAATCGCTCCGGACGCGCCGCGGTGACCGGTGGCGCCACCTCCACGCGCGCCGGGGCGCCGACGACGGCCGAGATGATCTCGTCGACCGCGCCCGACTGCCGGTCGAGCGCCTCGCGATACATCGGATTCTCCTCAGTCAGTTCCAGCCGCACCACATTGCCCTGGATGCCGACCGGGCTGCAGACCAGCAGCGCGGCGCCGAGGAAGCTGCCCTGGTCCCGCCCGCGCGCGACGACAGAATCCCACGCGGTGATCAGCGCATCGAGGTCGAGGCCGGTCGACGCGGCAGGGCCGCGGGGCCGCGGGGCCGCGGGGCCGGGCGCGGGTGCGGGCGCCGGCTGCGCTGCGGTCGAACTCGACCCCGGCTTGCGCCGTGGTGACGCCGGCGCGGCATCCGCCGGGCGGGGAGGCCGCGGGGCCGCGGGGCTGGCCGGTGGTGCACCGGAGAGCACCGATGCGAGATCCACCGTGCGGTCCATCATCGTCCAGCGGAGGAGCAGCGTCTCCACCGACAGGCGCGCGTTGCCGCTGCGGCGGACGGCGTTTTCGCTCTCGGCGAGGAGGCGGAGCATCCGGAGCACGTCGCCTTCGGTCAGCTGTTCCTTGTATTCCTCAAGCGCGGCGCGCAGCGACTCGGTGATTTCCTCAGGTTCGACGCCGACCTGCAGCATCATCAGCGCGCGCAGCATTTCGCCGGTGCCGTTCAGGAATTCGGCGAGGTCGGCGCCGGCGTCCAGGAGCCGCGCCACCAGCGGGAAGACCCCGGCGGGGTCCCGCGCCGTGACCACCTTCAGCACCTCGGCGTACTGCTCGTCGCCCACGAGGCCCAGGACTTCGCGCACCCGCTCGGCGGTGACCGCGCCCTCGCCGAAGGAGAGGCACTGGTCGAGGACGGAGAGGGCGTCGCGCATCCCGCCGTCGGCGTGCCGGGCGATGAGCGTCAGCGCGTCATCATCGGCGGCGAGCTTCTCCTCGGCGAGCACCTGCGCGAGGCGGGTCCGGATGGCGGCAGGGCCGATGCGACGGAAGTCGAAGCGCTGCAGCCGCGAGAGCACGGGGGCCGCGGTATTGAAGATCTTGGCCGGCTCGGTGGTGGCGAAGACGAACACCACGCCCGGGGGCGGCTCCTCGAGGATCTTGAGGAGGGCGTTCCACGCCTCGCGGGTGAGCATGTGCGCCTCGTCCACGATGTACACCTTGTGGTGCCCCTCCTGGGAGGCGGCGTACATGGCGCGTTCGCGGAGCTCGCGGGCGTCGTCGACCCCGCGGTTGCTGGCCGCGTCGATTTCGACCACGTCGAGGTTGGCGGAACCGTTCCAGATGCGGAGGCAGTTCTCGCACTCGCCGCAGGGCTCGCCGGCGGGCGTGACGGTTTCGCGGCGCTCGCAGTTGAGCGCCATGGCGAGGATACGCGCGGCGGTGGTCTTGCCGACGCCGCGGGGGCCGGTGAGGAGGTACCCGTGGCCAAGGCGTCCACTCGCGATGGCACCACGGAGCGCGGCGGCGACGTGATCCTGCACCAGGAGATCGGCGAAGCGCCGTGGGCGGTACCGGCGGGCGAGTGCGATGGCCATGGCGATACGACCTGCGGAAGGACGGGAGAGGAAAGAAAGTTGCCCCAGGCGACCCGCAGCGACACCGGACATCGCTTAGCGCTGCTACCGGCGAGGTCCTGACGCGGTTCGCGCGCCGGCGCCCTGTGGACCTGGGGCGAGGGGAATATAACAGGGGGGCAGCGGGGCTGGGAGGCAGCGGGGCGGCGGGGGAGCGGGACGAAGGCAGTCCCTGCGCGGAATGGTGAAAGAGATTGCGGGCCGCCGGCTAAACCGGGCTCGCAGAATGCAGGAGTTCGCTGGCGGGCCGATGTACCGGGAGGCTCCGAATTGTGGACGGCCGTGGCGACAGGCGCTGCATTCGAGCCCCTCGCTGAACGGCCTCCCTGCCCCGCGGCCCAGCTGGCCTTCCGGGGAGCCGCGCAGACGATTGCGCGACCCCCCGGTCGAGTGTTATAATTGCTTCCGCATCAAGGGGTTACACGCTGCGCTCGCAGGCATCGGATTCCGGAGCGAAATGTCAAAGCATTTGACAGACGTGGCACTCATCTATCCTCAAGTCCGATATGGACTTGCCCTCATTTACCATCGCAATATTCGAAATTAATTGACGCCAGGATATCGAGCGCCACTATCGGCACGCACCTTGCTTTTGAGCGGGTGGATGGGAGTCCCCCAGCCTGGGACTCGGATTCTTCATTTCTCGTGACTTCGCGCAGTGTGTAGTTGAGCAGCCGTTTCCTTCACAAAGGACCAGCATACCATGAACACCGCCTCCAAGCTGTCCCTCACCGTCGTGGCGCTCCTTGCCCTCGGGGCCACCGCGGCCCAGGCGCAGACCGCCAACATCACCGCGACCGCCACGGTCCAGACCGCCCTCACGGTCACGAACGTCCAGAACCTGGACTTCGGCGCCGTCTTTCCGGGCCAGGGCGACCAGACCGTCGCTCCGACGGATGGAACCTCCGGTCGGTTCTCCCTGGCGGGCGAGCCCGGTGCACAGATCAACATGACCTTCACCCTGCCCGCCAACCTGACCGGCCCTGGCACCCCGATGACTATCGGCACGTGGACTGGCCTGCAGGGCAACAGCGCGACGCCCGTCGGCGCGGCTTTCGATCCGACCGCTTCGCCCGTCGCCGCCACGCTCGACGGGACGTCCGGAGACTGGTACGTCTTCCTCGGCGCGACCCTGACGGTTCCTGCGGTCCAGACCGCCGGTACCTATAACGGGACGATCACGCTGGACGCAGTCTACACCGGTAACTAGGCGGACACCGTGAGGCGGTGGTACCGGCGGCGTGGGCCTGTGCCTGCGCCGCCGGTGCGCCCTTCCGGACCCATGTCTCGACGTCGATACTCCCGGCTTGTCGTGCTCTGGGCGGCGCTCCTCGCCTCCCCGGGGGCGCTGCCTGCCCAGACGGTAACGGGCATCCGTGACCTCACGTTCGGGACGGTCATCCCCGGCGTCCCGACGACCATCCTGCAAACCGATGCGGTGAATGCCGGGCAATTTCGCATCGCCGGGGTGTTCATCCGGAACGTGACCATCACGTTCACGCTTCCGACGGTGATGAACCGCACCGGACCCGGGCCGGCCAGCGCGACCATGCCGATCACGTTCCTGAACAACAGCGCCGGATACACCACGTTCTTGCAGGGAAATACGCCCTTCAACCCGAACGCGCCCTATGGCGAGACAGTCATCTTCAACGCGACGATCACCCTCGGCGGACGCGTCAACCCGTCGCCGACGCAGTTGGGCGGCAGCTACGCCGCCACGATCGTCATGACCGTCATCTTTCTCTGAGTTCGACAGGCCGATGAACTACACTCGCCGCATGCTGGCCGCCTTGCTGACGCTGACGCCCGCCGCCGCCCTGGCGCAGGGAGTCGTCGTGGCGCCGCATGCCGTGTACATCGACCACGCCACCCGTTCCGGTTCGCTCACGCTCTACAACCCGGGGCAGGACCCGGTCGAGGTGAGCATCTCCTTCGGCTTTGGGTACCCCACCACCGACTCCGCAGGGACCGTGGGGCTGGAGCTGTTGGACTCCGCGCCCTCCGGGGAGCCGAGTGCGATGGACTGGATCCAGGCCTTCCCTCGCCGCGTGACGATCACCCAGCAGCAGCGCCAGACGATTCGCCTCCTGGCGCAGCCGCCGGCGAATCTCCCGGATGGAGAGTACTGGGCGCGAATCATCGTGGCGGCGAAGGGCGGACAGGTGCCGGTGGCCGGGGTTCCCGATTCCGGCGAAGTCCGGGTCGGCCTCACCCTCGAGGTCCGTACCGTGCTGGCCGTGGTGTACCGAAAGGGCGCCCTCACGACGGGCATCACGCTCGCCCCCATCAGCGCCTCGGTTGCGGCGGACACCGTCGCCGTGCGGATTCCGATGACCCGGACGGGCACCGCCGCCTATCTCGGGACCGCCATGGCCGAACTGGTTGACAGCCGCGGTGATGTCGTCGGTCAGGCCGAACGGGCGATCGGGGTCTACTACACACTCGACCCGCGACTTGAGATTCCGGTCGATTCACTCGCCCCAGGGACCTACAAGGTCCGGGTCAGCGTCTCGACCGCCCGGCCCGACCTCCCACCCCGGACCGCGCTCCCGGCGCCACAGGTTCGGGACTCCGTGGAACTCTCCATCCCGTGAGACGCATGCTCGCGGGTTTGCTCATCGCGCTGGCACCAGCCAGTGTCGCCGCCCAAAGCGCGACGATGACGAGTGTTGCCACGGTGCGGGTGATCGGGACGCCGATCACGTTCCTCAACCTGCAGAACCTGGACTTCGCCACGGTGACCCGCGGCGTGCCCAAGACGGTTGTTCAGAATACGGCTGCCGCCGGAAAGGTTCGCGTCACCGGGCAACCGAACGCATTTGCCCAAGTGCGGTTCACCCTGCCCACGCAGCTGGAGAACACCCAGGCGCTGCCCGGCATCACGATGCCGATCAGTTTCGCCGCGAACTCGGCCCGCTGGCGGCGCCGGCTCGACCGGGTCAACGGCGGTGTCATTTTCAATCCGGCCGTCGGCGTGAACGACGCCCGGTTCGGCGGGAATGCCAACCCATACTTCTTCGTGTATCTTGGTGGCACCGTGACTCCATCACCCTCGCAGGCTGCGGGCATCTATCAGGGAACGATCATCCTGACCATTACCTACCTCTAGCATGCTGGTGGGGCTCTTGGCCAAGCTGGTCGCAGCACTGATTTTCCTTCTCATCGCCGTCGGCGTGTTTGTCGGCGGGGAGAAGTTTGTGTCGCTGATTGATCGCGCCGCCGGCCCCACGCCCCCCACCGCCGTGCGCGCCGTCCCGGACACGGTTCCCCACGCCAGCGTCGACCCAGCCCCCGTGCCCGTCCCCGAGGCGCAGCGCCGCCCGCCGCCGTCGGTCGCGGTGCTGACCCCGTCGGCGCCACCCGGCCGCCCGACGCCGTCGCAGCGGGGTGGCGAAGCCCCGGCGCCGAGGCGCGGCGCGCTCCGGCCCAGCCTGGAACCCGCGACTCCGCGTGCGGCACCGGCGCCACCGCCTCAGCGACGCACGGAAGTCGCCCCGCCGCCGGACGCACATGCAGACGCAGCTCCTGTCACCGATCCAACTCCATCGCGCGAATCCCCCACCCCGCCACAGCCTGTCGCACCGCCAATCACGCCGGCCGCCGAAGTCGACGGGCTCGAGCCTGTCCTCGTCGAACTCCAGATCGGGCGCCTGGCGAGCCGGACGGTGGCAGCGTATCGCGATGGCGGGGTGGCCCTCATCCCCCTGACCGCGTTCTTCGACCTGGCCGAACTCGGGTATGCCACGACGCCGGCAGGGGGCGTGACGGTCCGCCTCGAACCACGGGGAGAGGATGTCCGAATCCAGGCAGGGAGCGACAGCGCCTCGGCCGGAAACCGCCGGGTGGCCATCGGCCCGGGCGCCTTGTTCCTCCGTGACGGCGTTCTCTACATGGACACCAACCCGCTGGGGGAGCTGCTCAATCTCGAGCTCGCGGTGAACTGGCCAGACCTGACGGTCTCCGTGCTCAATCCGGACTCGCTCCCCGTGGCATTGCGAATCAAGCGGGACCAGATGCGCGCGCGCCTGGCCCAGCGATACGGCGCCACACCTGACACCACGTTGGGCCTCCCGAGAAGCAAGTGGGACGGAATGGTGTTGGACTACAACGTGGCCTTTCCGCTCTCCGACAATCTCGTCGGTGGGAGCACCTACCAGTTCAGCCTGGGGGCGCAGGTCGCCGGGGGAGCGCTTGAGGTCGGGGTGCGCAGCCTGGGGACCGTCGACTACGGCAGCGCCGAGTTCGCGGCCACATGGAAAGGCGTCTGGATCGACAACACCTACGTCAAGCAGCTGACCCTCGGGACGACGACGCTGACCGGTCCCCGCTACGCGGGCATCCGCGGCGTGGCGGTCACCAATTCGCCCTATATTCGGCCGACCTACGTCGGGCAGCTCGACTACTACGGCCGCCTGGATCCGGGGTGGCAGCTCGAAGCCTACTCCGGGGGCCAGCTGGTGGCGTTCGACTCCATCGGCGCGAACGGCGACTACTCGATCAGCCTGCCCGTCGGCTACGGCGAAAATCCGGTGGACTTCATTGCGTACGGGCCCACCGGGCAGGTGCGGCGCTTCAACCAGACGTATCGCGTGGTCAGCGAACAATTGCCGTACAAGCGGTTTGAGTACGGCGTCGCAGCTGGTGAGTGCGTTGCGACCCTCTGCAACGCGGCGCTGAACGCCGACCTGCACTACGGACTCTCCCGTCGTGTCACCGTGCGCGGCGGCGTGGAGGGCTATTCGCGGGACAGCCTCGCCGACCTCGTCCATCCCTACGGCGTCGTGACCGGCCTGATCGGGAACAGCATCACGCTCGAGGGAGAAGCGGTCGGCAGCGGATGGCTTCGCGGCGCGATCCGGTTCGAGCCGTCGGTCAATTTCCGGCTTGCCACCGGCTACACCACCTTCGACGAGACGGTGACCCGCTCGGTCATCGCGCCAGCGGGGCGCCGCTCGCAATGGCTTGCCGACGCCTTTCTCCGCCCCCGTCCCTCCCTGTCCTCGTTCTACTTTCAGGCGATGGCCGAACGCGACGAGGGGGTCGACCTCGACATGACCCGGGCGCGGGTCCAGGCCTCCGTCCAGGCGGACGGGGTGCGGCTCTATCCCTACGTGCGCTTCGAACGCTTCGTGCCGAAGATTGGCGACGCCGCACACGCCGAGTACGTGGGACTCTCGGCCTACCTGAGCGGCCACCCGTCGTGGGGTGCGATCCTCGGGGGCCTCTGGTTCCGGGGTGATGTAGAGTCGGGCGGAGGGAGCGGGCTCAATCTTGCCGCAGCGACGGTATCGCGGAGCTTCGGACCCGCGCTCCGGATTGAGGGCGGGGCGGCCTGGCGCCGAGATGTTCCCGGTACCACGTTCACATTCTCAGTCGTCTCCTACCTCCCGACCGTGCAGGCCAGGACCACCGCCATCGCGCCGACCATCGGCCCTGGAGGCGTGCAGCAGCAGGTACAAGGCGCCCTGGTCTACGACAATAACCAGGGGCGTGTGACCGCCAATCCGAACCCCGGCATTCAACGCTCCGGTGTCTCCGGCACGGTCTTCATCGACGACAACGCGAACGGCCTCCAGGATCCCGGCGAACCGGGTGCGCGCAACGTACGCGTGATCGTCGGCTCAAACTCCACCCGCACCGACAGCGCCGGCGAATACCATGTCTGGGATATCAACGCCTTCGACCCGGTGCTGGTACAAATTGACACCACCTCGCTCGACAATCCGCTCTACGTGCCGGCGTTCACGTCCGCGAGCCTGCAGCCGCCCCCCAACGCCTACCGTCAGTTCGACCTGCCGCTGGTGACGGGTGCCGTGCTCGAAGGCCGCGTCCTCTACGACGGCGCGCCGCTGCCAGGCGTGACGCTCGTCCTGACCAACACCTCGAATGGGAAGGCGACGTCCATCCCCACCTTCACGGATGGCAGCTTCTATGTGCTGGGGGTCAAGCCGGGGCACTACACCCTCGAGGTGGACACGCGCGACCTCTCGGCGCGGCGCCTGGTCGGCACGGTGCTCCAGATCACCGCGCAGCCGAACATGCCGGACCAGCTGAGCAACCTGGTGGTGCAGGTGCGGAGCGCGACTAAGTAAGAATCGCCCGCTGCTGCTGTTGCATGGTCCGCAGTTGCCAGGTCTCCGCCACGATCCCGCCCATCAGGAACACCAGCGCCGTATACCACACCCAGAGCACCGTCAGGATGAGCGCCGTCAGGTGGAAGTCCACCGAGACGGTCTGGACCATCGCCACGCGCCCCAGGTACATCGCGAAGAGCCGCTTGGCCACTTCGAACGCGAGGGCGCCGAAGGCCGACGCCACCAGCGCGGCCTGCGTGTCAATCCGTCGGAGCGAGGAGTACTTGTAGAGCAGGAAGAACAGCGTGAAGGTGAGCGTCAGGCCCAGCACCTCGGGAATCCACCGCCCGAACGAGGAAAAGAAGAAGCCCACCAGCGGCGAGTCGACTTCTCCATACGCGCGTGCGACGCGGATGCCCGCCGTGACGGCCGTGGTGAGCAGGAAGACGCCCAGCGTGAGGATGACCATCCCGACGTCGCGGAGCTTGCTGAGGAGATAGCCCACGAGAAAGTGGCGTCGCTTGGGCGGGCGGACGCTCACGTCGTACATCTGGTTGAGCGCGGTGCGGATGCTGGCAAAGAGCCGGGTGCTGAACCAGAGGAAGGCGGGCACGGCGTAGAGCGAAATCTTGCCGCCGTAGAGCGCGATGTTCCCCAGGATCTCCTCGAGCAGGAAGAAGGGATCGTGGCCCGCCGTCATGTCGTGCCTCGGAAGGAACGACTCGAAGAAGTGCGGCAGGTCGATGGCCCCGGAGCCCGCCCAGGGCTGGGCCAGCTCGGTCAAGCCGATGAGCAGGAGCAGGACAAAGGGCACGGCGGCCAGGAGCGCGTCGAAGGTGAGCGCGCTCGCCAAGAAGGGAACGTGGTTCTCGTCGGCCACCTGCAGGGTGCGGCCGAGGAAGCCGCGGAACGAGCCATGCCAGCCGCGAATCTGTTTCTGGTTCAGATGACCGGTTCCTCGTCGTCGGCCATCGCGGCTGCGCGCCGGCGGACCCGCGCGTCGGCCAGCCGCCGCTCGAGTTCCTCCCGCGCGGAGTGGCCGGCGCCGCGGACGGCATCCCGCGCGTCACTGGCCCGTTCCCGCACGTCGTCCACCCGGTCTCGCACCGCGTCCCGGACCCGCTCCGCCTCGTCACGCACCCGATCCTTCCCCTCCTCGAACCGCTCCCCCAGGTCCTCGAGCCCGTCCTCGGCGAGATCGCGCAGGTCGCGCGCCTTGCGCTGGATGATGCGCCGCGTGTGCTCACCGCTGTGCGGGGCGAAGAGCAGCGCAAGCGCACCGCCCAGCGCCGCCCCGGCCAGGAACCACTTCACGCCGGAACCGCCGTCTTCTCTCACGTAGACCACTTCGTCGTCCTCATGTCGTGCCATGTCATTCTCCCGCGTCGGGGTCGTCCTCGGCGGAGACCGACACCTTCTCCAGCGAGGCATGATGCTGCACCGGCGCATGAATGAACCGGTCCACCAGGGTGTCGGTGCCGTTGACGTTCAACTGCTCGAAGAGAAACCGGAACGTGCTCTCCAGGTCGGCGGCGATCGCATCGCGCACCGCCTGGGGCAGCGACCAGCACTCCTCCTTGAACGGCCCGATGGCCTTCTTGCGCGCCTTGTAGTAGAACTGCTCGTCCGAATCCTTCGGCCCCCGGTCGCCCTGCGCGTTCGCGTCCACCCACGCGTACATCCGCGCGCGCAGTTCGGCCGGAAACTTCGGGTGATCGTAGATGATGTTCTGGAAATTGGTGGCGAGATGGATTTCACACGCCTCCACCCGCGGGAAGTTCCCGAAGGCGTTGCTCGGCAGGGTGCTGGCCCCGTGCTGGACCGCGCCCGCCATGCCGTAGTCCTGCTGAGCCACCCGGCTCAGCGCGGCGAGCGCCTCGAGGTCGAGCTTCACGGCGGCGATGCTGCCGTCGGGAAGGACCACCCCGCCGTGTGACGTCCCCGTCTGGACCGAGATCTTGCTCAGCCCTTCCCCGACGCCGAGGTGGGCCAGGGTGGTCCGACAGCCGCGCATGAAGGCGTGGAGCTCCTCCACGGTGCTGTTCTTGTGACCCACCTCGCCGATTTCGCCGCCCACCGAGACGGTGATCCCCTCCGGCTCCCGCTCCCGGATAAAGGCCGTGATCTCCGCGCAGCGCTCGAAATTGTCGCGCTGCTGCTCCTCGAGCGTGGGCCGCGCGAGGTCCACCAGCGTGGAGGTGTCCACGTCGATGTTGTAGAACCCGGCCGCCACCTCCTCCGCGATGAGCTTCTTGACTTCCCCCACCTCGCCCTCGGGGCTGGCCGCATACTTTTTCGCGTTCACCTGGCAGTGGTCGCCCTGGATGAAGAGCGGGAGGGTGTAGCCCTCGCGCAGCGCCGCGCCGATGATCACCGCCACATATTCGTCCGGGCGCTGGGCGGTGTAGGCGATTTCGCTCCGGGCGATCTCGAGGATGATGGCCCCCGCCTTGCCCGCCAGCGCCGCCCGGAAGACGGCCCGTGCCATGTCGTAGGCCAGCATCCGCACGTTGATGGCCGGGACGGTGAACCCGGCGCACTCGCCACGGCCCCGGGCCAGGTACAGGTCGTGGATGGAGGCCGGCCGGGCCCCGGTGGCCTGCCCCAGCTCCCAGAGGAGCCATCGGGCCGCTTCGCGCTCCGGCTCATCACCGAAGACCGCCTGCCGCACCAGGGCGTCTGTGGCCGGGCCGCGCAGCGCAGCGGCGTTCGACAGCCGGACGCCGACCGGCCCCTGGGTCACCGCGCCGCCAAAGAGTTCAATAGCCTGTTGCACGTGGTCAGTCACGAATGTCGTCCTCGTAAGTGGGAACAGGGGCGGATGGCAAAATCTAGACCGCCGACCGCCTCAGCGCCAAACTGGTTCAGGCCGTGTCCGCGTCGGGATCCACTGGAGCCGCCGGCGGCTCGAAGCCGACCCGGCCGAGCGCCCCGAACGTGAGGCGCTTGCCGAGCTCCACACCGGGCTGGTCGAAGGGATTGACCCCGTACCAGCATCCGGCGTACCCGGTGGCCAGCTGGAAGAACATCAGCAGTTCCCCCACCGACTCCGGCGAAAGATTGGGGAGCGCGACCGTGCAGTTCATTCGGCCCATCTGCGCAAGCGCCGCGGAGGTGGCCTCGTACTCGGCCCGCAGCAAGCCCCCCAGCGTCTGCCCGCCGAGGCAGGCGACCTCCTCCGGCATCCCATCCAGTTCGGGAATCAGCACATCCTCACCGGGATCCGAGACGGTGACGAAGGTGATCAGCTTGTCGAAGGGCCCTTCCATGTACAGCTGCACCTGCGAGTGCTGGTCCGTGGCTCCGACGGAGGCGACCGGGGTAGGACCGGTATGGACCACCTGCCCCTCCCGGTCCAGCCGCTTGCCCAGGCTCTCCGCCCAGAGCTGGCGAAACCACTCCGCCACGTCGCGCAGCCGGTCGCTGTAGGGCATCAGCACGTGCACCCGGGCACCGACCTGCGTATCCGCCGCCCAGTGCAGCCCCGCATACAGCGCGGCCGGGTTCTCGATGAGCTCCGTCGCCTCGGCTTTGGCGACGGCACGCGCGGCCCCCTGCACGAGGGCGGCGATGTCGATGCCCACCAGCGCCGCCGGCAGCAGCCCGACCGGCGAGAGCACGCTGAAGCGGCCGCCGACATCGGGCGGGACCTCGAGCGTGGCAATCCCCTCACTGGCGGCCAGCGCCCGGAGGGCACCCTTCTCGGGGTCGGTGGTGAACACCAGGTGCCGGCTGGCAGCCCCACCGAGCGCGTCGTCGAGCCATTTCCGGACCACGAGATACTGCGCCAGCGTCTCGGCGGTCCCTCCCGACTTGCTGATCACGTTGACCAGGACGCGCCGCGGGTCGATGCGCCGGAGCGCCGCGCCCACCGAGGTGGGATCCACGTTGTCCAGCAGCGTCAGCCGGGGGAAGAACTCGCGCCCCTCGTCGTCGAGTTCATTCCACGCGGGGGGGCGCAGCGCCGAGAGCAGGGCCCGCGCGCCGAGGGCGGAGCCGCCGATGCCGAGCACCAGCACATGGTCGTAAGCCTGCCCGAGCCCCTCGGCGAACGCCGCGATCTGGCGGACGGTCTTCGCCTGCCTGGCCAGGCCGTAGAAGCCGTATTCTCCGGCCGCCTGCCGCTCCCGCACCTCGGCCTGGATGGCGGCGAACCGGCGGCAAAGTTCGTCCAATCGACGCCGTGGCAGGCCGTGCTCGCCGTCGAGGCGATCCTGGATGACCCTGCCGTAGTGCAGCTTCATGGGGAGACCTCCACAGTCAGTCCGTCGTGCGCGGGCGACACGCCTGCCGGAAGCCGTGCCGCCAGCTCGGCATGTCCCGTCTCGTGCGTCAGGTGGGTCAAGTAGGTCCGCTTCGCCCCGAGCGCGCGGGAGAGCGCCACCGCCTCGTCAATGCTCATGTGCGTCGGATGCGGCCGCCACCAGAGGGCGTTCAGGACCAGGACCTCGACACCCTGCAGCGCCGCCTGCTCCACCGTCCCGACCTCCTTCACGTCGGTCAGGTACGCGAGCGGGCCGAACCGGTACCCGTATACCCGAAGATGGCCGTGCGGGAAGGCCAGCGGGAGGACCGGGATCCCCGCCACGGACGTCGCCACGCCGGGTTCGAGCGGATGCGGCTCGAGATGCGGCTTGGAGGTTCCCTCGAAGGCGGTGACGCCGGGGTCGAAGATGTAGCGATAGGACGACGCCAGTCGTTCCAGCGTCTCAGGGGGGCCGTAGATGGGGAGGTGACGCTTGCTCCGGATCGTGAAGATCCGAAGGTCGTCGATCCCGGCGGTGTGGTCGGCATGCTCGTGGGTGTAGAGCACGGCCGAAAGCGTGGAGACCCCCTGCCCGAGGAGTTGCAGCCGGAGTTCCGGCGGGCTGTCGAGGAGCAGTGTCGTGTCGCCGGACCGGAGCAGCGCCCCCGTGCGGGTGCGGCGGTCGCGTGGGTCATCGGACCGACAGACAGCACACCCGCAGCCGACCTGCGGCACGCCAAAGGATGTGCCGGTGCCGAGGAAGGTCAGGCGCATTCCGCTACACGGTCTCGATCTTGAGAAGGTTGGTGGTGCCCGGCATGTCGAAGGGCACGCCGGCGGTCACCACGACCCTGTCGCCCTCTTCCACGAGCCCCTGGTCCAGGAGCGCCGCGCGGGCCACGAGGATCATCGCATCGTAATTAGGGACGCGGTCGACCAGCACGGGCGTCACCCCCCAGACCATCGCGAGCGCACGATAGGTGTCGGGTTCCGGCGTAACCGCCACGATCGGGACCGAGGGGCGGAACGAGGCCACGGTGCGCGCGGTGAAGCCGCTCGACGTGAAGCAGGTGATGACGCGGGTGTGGAGCAGTTCCGCGGCGGCACAGACTGCCACGGCGATCGCGTCCTCGGTCCGGGCCTCCCGCGCCTCGAACCGGTTGCCCCCTCCGCCGCTTCGCCGCCCCACCGCCAGGTCGAAGGCGGCGCTCCGCCCCGTCCGGTGGCTCTCGACCTCGCGGGCAATTCGATCCATCGCCTGCACCGCCTCCAGGGCGTAATCACCCACCGCCGTCTCAGCGGACAGCATGACGGCATCTGTTCCGTCCAGGATGGCATTGGCCACGTCGGACGCCTCCGCGCGGGTCGGCCGCGGGGCCTTGACCATCGACTCGAGCATCTGGGTGGCGGTGATGACCGGCTTGCCGCGGAGGTTGGCCTCCCGAATGAGGCGCTTCTGGACCAGGGGCACCTCCTCGAAGGGCAATTCGACGCCGAGGTCGCCCCGGGCCACCATGACGGCGTCGGTGGCATCGAGAATCGACTCCAGGTGCCGCAGCGCGGTGTCCTTTTCGATCTTGGCCACCAGCTGGATCCGCTTGGGGACCATGGTCCTGAGCTGGTTCAACTCCTCGGCCCGCCGGACGAAGGAGACGCCGATGTAGTCGACGCCGAGCTCGATGGCATGCGCCACCTCCTCCTGGTCCTTCTCCGTCACCGCGGGCGCGCTGACATCGACGCCCGGAAGGTTCATCCCCTTGTTGGCCCGCAGCAGCCCGCCATACCGGACCACACCGTCGACCCGGTCCCCCCGGACGCCGGTGACCTCGACCGAGAGGAGACCGTCGTCGAGGAGGATCTTGGAGCCGGGGTGCATGTCCCGCGCGAGGCCGGCGTAGGTGGTGGGAATTTCGGTCCCCGTCGCAACCCCCTCAGGCGCGAAGGTGACCGAGTGCCCCTGGGCGAGCTCCAACGGCTCCGCCAGCTGCCCCACCCTGATCCGGGGGCCGTGCAGGTCCACCAGGATGGCGACGGGGCTCTTCCGGCCCTTCCGGACCCGCTGCAGATCCCGAATCCACTTTCCCCTCAACTCCGGTGTTCCGTGCGAGGCATTGACCCGGACGACGTTGACCCCGGCATCGAGCAGCTGGACCATCCGATCGGGATGGCACCAGGCTGGGCCGAGGGTGGCGACGATCTTGGTCCGGCGGATGGAGGAGGTCGGCAAGAAACGGCTCGGGGTTGGGGTCCGGAGGGCTGCTGGTGGATTCTAACCGATCGAGGCGGGGTGGGACAGCGGGGAGGCAGGGAGGCAGGGAGGCGGGGAGTCAGGGCACTCGAGTGAGCCCGGCTCGTGCCGAGACATCAACCGGCAGGACTTGCCCCCTTCCGGTTTTCCACATCCGCCCAGCTGACCGATTTCCGACCATCCCGCGATGGACTCCTCCGGCCTGCCAGCCCGGCCCTGATATCCCCATTTGGGGATGATGTTCATATATCATATCCACCTTCCAACAGCGGGTTCGGCGGACGCCAGTTGGCGGGTTCGCGGATTATCCACGCGGGTGTGGAATGGGTAAACTTTCCCTCAATTCCGGCGTGGAAAGCGTGGAAACCCCGACTTTAGTCATTGCAGGACAAAGCACTAGAGGTGTAGTTAACTTTCCACTTTAAGTGGAACTCTTAACTTTATTATTAACATCACTTAGAACGTCGGATAATATGTGGAAAATAGACTGGTGACAGTGTCGTTACCGGGGCGGGAACATGCGTAAATGATGCATAAAGAGGCCCCGGAGCACCTCAATCGTGGTGTCGCCGGGGCCCATCGCATAACGGTCTGTGGAGAACCGAAATTCAGTCCAGCAGTTCCAGGTCCAGCTCCTGACCTGCGCGAAGGCCGAGCTCCTTCACGATACGTTCGGGGAGGGTCACCCCTGCCCCGCTGCTGAAGCTCCAGCCACGGGTCTTGAAGCGCTTCCCACCGACCTTCACGGTCACGGGAACGCTCTTCCCCAAGGGAAGACTGCCGGCCGGGAGGAAGACCTTGGCGTAGGTGCTGGCGCCGTACCGTTCGAGGACGATCCGCTGGTGGACGAGGGTGGACATGGCTGCTCCCTGCGGGGGAGGGGCTAACCTACCCCCCTTCCCGCGGAGCGCCAGAGGGAGGCTAGCGGTAGAACTCGATCCGGGCTTCCCCGCCCCACTGCATCGGCCCGAACATCCGGATCGGGGACCCCTTGAGGGCCTTGGCCAGGTCGTCCTTGCCCTCCACATGGAACACCCCGGGGAGGGTGCGGGTCCATCGCGGGGAGGTGTGGACCGTCGCATTCCAATTGATGGTCCGCCTGCCCTCAAACATCTGGGAAGTGGACCCCGCTTCGGTGTCGGCGGTCGAGTCCCGACCAACCATCTCCCCGGTCCAGGAAATGGCAGTCTTCCCGATACTCACCGAGTAGCTCTGGCGGCTGGTCTCGGGGACGGGCACGAACTTCCGTTTGAACACCTTGACCGGGATGAACGCCGCCTGAGTCTTCTTCTGCACCCGCCAGTCGTTGGTCCAGTAGCCGGCCACAAACCAGCGGTCGAAGGTCGGCGCACTTCCGGCGCGGGTGGCGGCGATGCCCCAATACCCCACTGCCTCCTGCATCCCCATCTTGTTGGTGGGGGAATAGAGGGCGTCCCCGGAGGTCATGGCGGGCGCCTCAATGATGCAGAACTGTGCCGGAATCATGGCACTCTTGGCGGAATCGCCCTCCACTTCGCGGCTCAGCGCCGGAGAGAGCGGCGTGAAGCTGCTGGCGGGAATGACCTGGAAGCCGGCCGCGAGCTGCTTCTCGGCCGCCTCCCTGTCCATGAGGAAGTCGACGCAGGCCGAGAAGCTGACGTCCCGGAACGCCCAAACGTACCCGCTCCCGGCGGCATCCTGGGCGGGGGCGGATGTCGCCAGAGCGCCCAGAAGGCCCAGAGCCGGCAGTATCCGTCGTGGGGTCACGACTTCCCTCCGGCGTTGGCGATCGCCTGCTGGAGGCGATCGTAGCCCTTCGGGTCGGTGGCGTTGAACTGCATTTCCCGCCAGGCCACCTTCCCGTCCTTCCCGATGACATACACGACCCGGCGCATCTGGGCCCCGGAGCCCTTGGCCCCATACTTGGCCGCGACCCGCTGCCTGGGATCGGAGAGAAGCTTGAACGGCAGCCCGAGGCTCTGGGCGAAGCGGACATGGGTCTCGAGACTGTCGATGCTGATCCCCACCACCACCGCCCCCGCAAACAGCACGTCGTACTTGTCGGCAAAGGTCCGCATCTCCGCCGTGCAGCCGGAGGTGAAGTCCTGGGGGTAGAAGGCGAGCACCACCACCTGCCCCTTGAGCGCCGCCAGCGAGAAGGGATCCTCCGACGAGCCGATACCGTTCTTGTCGGCCCAGGGGAGCGTGAAGTCCACCGCCTTCATACCGGGTTCAGGGCCGGTGACGAGGATGGCCGTGGCGGGCCCCAGTGTGGCGGCGGACGAGTCTTGCGCGGCAATTGGGCCGACGGCCAGGGCGAGGATCACGAGCGAACCGAATAGAGACTTCATGGATGGACCTCGATCGAGTTACTTGGCAGTGGCTCGGCGGAGGGCGGCCCCGAAGGACTGCTTCCCGCCAACCCCAGTATAGACAATGCGGCCGGCGCGGTCGATGATGACCACGTAGGACGTTTCCGCGACATCGTAGGCACGCTGGCTTGCCCCCTGGTCGTCGTAGAGAACCAGCCACGGCGGGTTGTGGCGCGCCACCCAGGCACGCACTGAATCGCGGGGGTCGCCGACGGTAATGTTGACGCCGATGAACTGGACCTCCCCGCCATAGGCCGCCTTGGCGGCCTCGACCGCCGGCTCCAGCGCAGCGCACGAGGTGCACCAGGTCGCCCAGAACTGCAGGAAGACCGGCTCCTTGCCGATCCACTGGCCGAGGTCGACCGGCCGCCCGTCCAGATCGTGGACAGAGAGTACCGGCGCGGCGTCGCCGACCCCGGGGGTCTGGGCCGCGAGTCCCGGGCTCGCGGTCAGCGCGAACACCAGGGCCAGGAGGGCCAGCCCTTCCCTGCCCCGCATCTAGCGGGCGACCGGTTCGGCGGGAGCGTACCGCTGCTCGACGTACTCCTCCAGCAGCGCCAGGAACTCGGGCACGATGCGGTCGCCGCTGAGGGTGACGCGCAACTGCCCGTCCACATACACCGGCGCCCGCGGGTCCTCCGCGGTGCCGGGCAGCGAGATCCCGATGTCGGCGTGCTTGGACTCGCCCGGCCCGTTCACGACGCAGCCCATCACCGCGACCCGCATCGACTCGACGCCGGGGCGCGCCTCGCGCCAGACCGGCATCTGGGCGCGGAGATAGCGCTCGATGTCCTGCGCCATCGACTGGAAAAAGGTGCTGGTGGTGCGCCCGCATCCCGGGCAGCTGGTGACCTGCGGCGTGAAGCTGCGGAGGTCGAGCGACTGGAGGATCTGCTGCGCCACCTGCACCTCTTCGGTGCGGTCGCCGCCAGGGGCGGGGGTGAGAGACACGCGGATGGTGTCGCCGATTCCCTCCTGCAGGAGGATGGCGAGTCCGGCGGTGCTGGCCACGATCCCCTTGGTGCCGAGGCCGGCTTCGGTCAGGCCAAGGTGCAGCGGGTAATCGCCCCGCTCGGCCAGGAGTCGGTAGACGTCCACCAGGTCCTGCACCGCCGACACCTTGGCGGAGAGGATGATCCGGTCGTGGGCCATTCCCGTCGCCTCGGCGAGCGCCGCCGATCGAACGGCGCTTTCCACCATGGCGTCGAGCGTGACCGCCCGCGCCTCGCGCGGCACCGCCAGCCGGTGATTGGCATCCATCAATTCCGTCAGCAGCGCCTGGTCGAGCGAGCCCCAGTTGACCCCGATCCGCACAGGGCGGTCGTGCCGGAGGGCGACCTCGATGATGGCGCGGAAGTGTTCGTCGCGGCGCTTCCCCCCGACGTTGCCCGGGTTGATGCGGTACTTGGCAAGCGCGGCAGCGCAGGCAGGGTACTTGGTGAGGAGAATGTGCCCGTTGTAATGGAAATCGCCGATGACCGGCACGGCGACACCGATCCGGTCGAGCCCCTCGACAATCTCCGGGACCGCGCGCGCCGCCTCCTCGGTGTTGACCGTCACCCGCACCAGCTCGCTGCCCGCCCGGGCGAGGGCGGCCACTTGCCGCACCGTCCCGACGACGTCGGCGGTGTCGGTATTGGTCATCGACTGGACGACAATGGGGTGACAGGAGCCGACACTGACTGACCCGATGCGGGTCGTGACGGTCTGGCGGCGGGTGGGAGGCATGGGGGCAAATATAAATGGAAGCGGAAGCAGAAAGGGACTTGGCTCTTTCTCCTTCCTCCGCCGGTCAGCTTCTGTCAAACTCCGCTTCGTCGAGGTCGCGCATCTCCTGCGGATCAAGCCGCAGCTCCCCGGCGGCCACACTGTCGAGCACATGCGGCACAGTCCGGCCCCCGGGAATGACGATCACGTTGGACGCCTGCTCCAACACCCAGGCCAGCACCACCGCATGCGGGGAGACGCCTCGGCGATCCGCGATCGACTTCACCACCGGGTGCCCCGGCAGCTTCTTGTTGAGGCGGCCGCCGCCGACAGGGCTGTAGGCGAGAAAGCCGATGCCGAGATTTTCGCAGTGCGCCACCACGCCCTCCGTGAGCGCCTCCCGGAAGTACGGGTTCAGGCGGTTCTGCACCGTCACCACCTCGACGTGACGCCGCGCGGCGTTGACCTGGTCGACGGAGACGTTCGACAGCCCGATCCAGCGGATCTTCCCGGCCTGCTGGAGCTCCGCGAGCATTCCCACGCTTTCCGCGAACGGGACCCGCGGGTCGGGGACATGGTACTGGTAGAGGTCGATCCGGTCGACGCCCAGCGCCAGGAGGGATCGGTCGCAGGCGCGCCGGAGGTGCTCGGGGCGGCCATTGCGATCCCAACTGCCCTGCGGGCGCGTCATCCCCCCCTTGGTGGCCACGATCACCTCGTCGCGCGGCCCGTTCCATTCCCGGAGCGCCCTGGCCATCAGGCGCTCATTGTGCCCGAGGTCCTCGTCGGAGAGACAGTAGACATCGGCGGTATCGAGGAGCCGGACCCCGGCATCGAGGGCGGCGTGGATGACGCGGACACCCTCGGACTCATCGGGACGGCCGGCGGTAGAAAGCGGCATGCCCCCGAAACCAACCGGGGGCACGCGTGGAGCGCCGGGACCCAGAGGGCGCTCGATCACACCAGCCCAAGCTTCTTGGTCAGCCGATAATGTTCTTCGGGGCGGAGGGTGCCGTCGGTGGCGAGGGGAGCCAGCGCCTGGAGGATGTCGGCGCGCGACGCGTCGATCCGGCGATCGCGGAGCTCCCCGATCATGCGCGCAAAGCGCGCCTCGAACTGGTCGGCATTCATTTCACCCTTGGCCCGCATGTCGCTGATGTTGTGGAGTTCCTCGAGCAGGCGTTCCACGGTGATGGGCGTGAGTTGGGGGGTCTCGGACATCGTGTCGACCTCGATGAAGCGGAGTGAACAATCGATCCTTGGCAGTGCAATATAGCGGCGCCCACACGGCGCCGCCCCGTCGGGTCAGCCAGTCGCCTCCCGGCGCGGCTCCACCGAGGCGGCGTCGTAGGCGCGGGTGCGAAGCGGCGAGGCGCCCCCCCGCGTCCATCCGCCCCGAAACTCGAAATGCTCCTCCGGCAGCAGCCGGTCGCCGAGCGGAATGGTGCCCGCCAGTTCCAGATGCCAGAAGAGCATGCGGGCCCCGACCTCGGCGGCCGGCATCCATTCCCCCGGCTTGAGCGGCGGGTAGTGTTCCGCGAATTCGACGCGGAGCCTGGCCATTCGGATTTCCATGTCCATAGGTACGGTCAACCCCACCGCGAGAGAATGGCACCTGCCACTGCAAAATACACACACTGGTACGGCGCGTCGATCAACCGGGCGCCCATCGCTGGTCCACCGCGGACCGCCTCGCCCCAGGCACGGTCAGGAGCCGCCGGGGGCTGACGACCGGAGTCAAATGGGTCCACACGCGTGCACAGGGGGTATGAGAGGAATCTGCGCCCTTCGGCGGCAATGTCAAATCGGGAGCCGTCACGGAACGTAGCGCCAGGCGCGATTGGTGGGCCCCTGCCCTCTCCCGTAGCCGCCGGAAATCAGCGCGCCCCCGCCCGGGAGCAGCGCCGCCGCGGAAAACTGACCGGGCATTCGGGGGCTCCCGCCGACCATCGCAAAGCGGCTGGTCTCTGGATCGAAAACCTCGGAGTGCTCAGCCCCGCCGGCAATCAGAATCTTCCCCGACGGAAGGACGAGCGACGTCCCGCGATGCTTGTACCGGGCCAGGTGCATGTCGCCCCCGGCCGCGAATCGTCCCGTGTCCGGGTCATAGAACTCGGTGCTCTTGAAGGTGCCCTCATCGTCCCGCTGGTCGGCCCCGCCGTTGATCAGGACCCGTCCGTCCGGCAAGAGCACGCCATCGTGCTTGTGCCGGGGGATGGTCATCTCGCCGGTGCCGGCAAATGTGCCGGCGGCGGGATCAAACACTTCGGCGCTGGCGTAGATGGTGATCTGGGTGCCCCGCCCGCTGTGGCCCCCGGCCACAAGCACCCGTCCATCCGACAGCCGCACGGCCACGTGACTTTCGCGGGGCACGCTCATGCTCCCCGTCGGCGAGAAGCGGCCCGTCGCCGGGTCGAAGATCTCGGCGCTGGCGAGAAAGAGCCAACCCCTCGAAACCCCGCCGATCAGGAGCACGCGGCCGTCGGCAAGGAGGACCGCGACATGGTCGGCGCGCGGCGTCCCGAGCGGGCCGGTCGGGGTAAACCGACCAGTGGTGGGGTCGTAGATCTCGGCCGATGACAGGTAGGCTCCCGACTCGGCGTACCCTCCGGCCAGGAGCACTCGGCCATCGGGGAGCACCGTCGCGGAATGGCTGAATCGCCGGGTCCGCATCGGGCCGGTCACCTTGAAGCGGTTGCTGGCCGGATCGAACCGAACCGCGCCCGCCACCGGCTGTCCCTCGCCGCCCATCCCTCCCGCCACGAGGATGGTGCCATCCGCCAGCGGCGACGCCGAGTGGGAGGCGCGAGGAGCCTCCATCGCCCGCGCAAACCGCAGCGTGCCGACGCCCGGATCTGCGGAACGCGCCCCCAGGGTCAGGAGGAGCAGGCCGGCAATCCAGCCGCCTCGTGGCGTCGCCCTCATCTTGTCACCGCTTCAGGTCGAGGTCGATGCTTCGCGGTGCGGCCGCGCCCGAGTCATCCACCAGCCCGGTGTGCAGTGTCGGGATCCGGATTTCCCGCGTCGCCGGAAACATCTCGAAGTAGGCCTGGATCGTCTCATTGGTGCCGCTGAGGTAGACGATGTCGCCGTCGCGCACCTCGAAGGTCTCGTCGAAGTCCACGATGATCACCGCGCCCCGCTCCACGGCAACAACGGAGCAGCCGGTCCGGTCCCGGATCCAATGCTTGAGCAGCGGCCGGCCGACGAAATTCCCCGCCGCCGTGGCCACGATCTTGATCTTCCCTTCGAGCGACACCGCCGATTGCCCGAGGAGGTGGTAGGAGAGCAGCTGCCCCGCCACCTGGCTCATCGACAGCGCAAAGTCGGCACCGGCGCGGTGAATCCGGGCCACGTTCTCCGCCTGGCGCACCCCGGCCATGATCATCGCATCGGGTGAGAGGCTCCGCATGACCGCCGTGGCGAAAAGCGTCCCGCTGTCGGAGTCGAGCGCCAGGATGATTCCCTGCAGCCCGCCGACGCCGACCTGCTCGAGGACCTTGTTGTCGAGGTGGTCGCCCACCACATCCACCCCGGGCGCCGGCGCCGATGCGAGCAGACGCACGGTTTCCCCCGCGTCGCGGAGAAACTCCGACACCTTCCGCCCAATCTCGGTGTCGCCGACGACGAGGAAGGCGCCTTCCCTGGGCACCGGCGTGGCCAGGGCGCCGAGCCGGTCGATCGAGGTGTGGCTGCCGATGGCGACGATGATGGTGCCGACGTTGAGGCGACTGTCGAGCTTTGGCTGGGCGGAGAGAACACCGCCAACCCAGAGCCCGATGATGGTGGCGCCGGTCTGTTCGCGAATGCGGGCCTCGCCGATGGTCTTCCCGGCAAAGGGGCTTGCCGCGTGGACCCGGAGTTCGGCGACCTCCAGGTGTTCGCCCAGGTGCCGGACCCCGGCGACGCGGGGACTGATCTTCATGCTGGCGCGCGCGGCGAGCGCGGCCGCGAGCACGTGGGTCGGAGTAAACGCCGTGGTGGCGCCGGCCCGCACCATCGGCGGCCGCCGATTCGGATCCTGCACCATGGCGACGATCTTGCCCGTGTAGCCGTAGTACCGGGCGTTCAGGGTCATCGCGGCGTTGTAGTCGTCTTCGCCGTTGAGGACCAGTCCGCGTGCGCCAACCAGCTTGGACAGGTCGGGGTCCTCCTCGCGGAGATTGCCGAACACGACCTCGAGCCCGCGCTCCCGCAGGCGCCGCGCCGTGGCCTCGTCCTCCTCGAAGACCACGGCCTCCACCCCCTCGTGGTCGAGCAGGTCGAGGAGGGAGGTGACCGCCGGTCCATACCGATAGATGAGCACCCGGCCCGCCATGGGCGGGAGCACCCGTGGCAGACGCGCCTCGAAGCGTTCCTCGAAGAACGGAATGAGGAAGACCGGAAAGACGAGGAAGATCAGCATCGTGCCCACGAACTGGACGGCGACCACGTAGGCCACCATCATCGGATGGACCCAGTGCATGTCCCGTCCGTAGCCGGTGGTCGTCAGGCTCTCCGCCGCCCATTCAATGCTGTCGAGGAGGCTCCGGGGTTGTCCCTCGAGGTAGAACATGCCGAGCTGGTAGACCAGCCCCAGCACGACGAGCAGGACCGGCAGCGAGAGCACGAGCAGCAGGAGCCTGCGGTAGGAGCGCGGCAAATTGCGGATCACAAACGACCTCATTCAGCGAGCTCGGGGACGCCCGGCGGAAAAGCGCGCACCTTGCCTGCGTACCACGCGATCCCCGGCTGCGCCGACACGCCGTGCAGGACGATGCTCATCAGAATCGTTGCCACCACAACCCCGCGGATGGTCGGGTCGCCCGGGGTGCCAAGTTCGCGCTCGACCACGAGGAGCCCGAGCACGATCGAGGCAAGCCCGCGCGGACCAAACCACCCCATGAAGACCACCGTGGCGCGTTGCAGGCGAGCGCCGAGCAGCGCCACGGCCACCGGCAGCATCCGGATGACGGTCAGGCTGAGGATGCCGTACAAGAAGTAGATCGGCGACAGCAGATCCAGCGAGCGTCCGATGGCCAAGCCGAAGAGAAAGAAGACGGCGAGGTTCAGCACCTGGCCCGACTGTTCGGAGAAATCCACGGCATGCTTCCCCGCCCCGGGGAACATCCGCTGGGCAGCGAGCCCGGCCACGAACGCGGCGATGAACATGCTGGCTTGGAGCCGCTCCGCGCCGACAAAGCAGAAGAAGGGGAGGGCGATCAGTCCACGGGGGGCGAACGACTCCGTCAAGGAACCGGCCCGACTGGCGCGCTGCAGCAACCAGCCGCCTCCCAGGCCAATGCCAAGGCCGAGCAGTGCGCCCAACCCCAACTGCAGCCCAATGAACCGGGTGA
The DNA here is from genome assembly GCA_041390145.1 of Gemmatimonadales bacterium. Lineage (NCBI taxonomy): Bacteria > Pseudomonadati > Gemmatimonadota > Gemmatimonadia > Gemmatimonadales > Gemmatimonadales bacterium. The sequence continues at coordinate 111,572 of JAWKQM010000012.1, forward strand.
GGGTGGCGTCGGTGCTGCCGCCGCCCGCCTCGAGCATCGCGAGAAAGAAGAGCAGGAAGGGGACCGATAGACCGTCGTTGAGCCCCGCTTCCACGTTGAGGGCCTGGCGTATCCGCGCCGGCACGCGCGGGCTCTCGACCACCACCTGCCCCAATCCCGCATCGGTCGGCGCCAGGATCACGGCGACGAGACACGCCTCCCAGATCGACAGGTTGGGGAAGATGAAGACGGCGACGACAGCGCCGAGCGCGATGGTCAGCAACAGGCCCGGGCCGAGCAGCCGGGCCGGCAGATCCCGGATTTTCCGGAGGAGCGAGAGATCGGTGCGCGTCGCGTCGGTGAAGAGGAGCAGCACAAGCCCGGCTTCCGCGACCCACAGGAACCGGGTGAGCTCGAATCCCGAGGCGTTGAATTCCGGGACGACGACCGGCAGCAGCAGGCCGGCCATGGTAAAGACGACGGGCGCCGTCGCGACCCGTTCCACACGCTCGGAGACGAGACTGTAGAGAAAAACAATGGCCACGAAGAGCGCGAGGAAGGTCATGGCCGGACTCCCGGCTTCGGAGCGTGGGCGTGCTCCGCCGGGAGGAGGAGTCGGTGCAGGATCGCGAACAGAATGGCCGTGGACCACCCCGCCATCAGGATGCCGGTGAGCCCCTCGATTCCCGCGAGCAGGTGCCACCGGTCCGGGAGCAGCACATCGCCGTAGCCGACCGTCGTATAGGTCACTCCACTGAAGTAGAACGCGACCATGGGCTCCGGCAGGGCCCCGATCCAGATGTAGGCCAGGGCCCACATGGCGATTTGGACGAGGTGCGCGATGACCACCCACCATGCCACGCGGACCAGCAGCCAGGCACTACGCAGGAGCGGGAACGGCCGCGGCGTCCGGAGCGTGCCGTACCACCGCATCAGGAGGACGATCATCGAGGCTTGCACGATCACGCAGGCACCGAGCAGGCAGAAGGCGAGCGCCAGCGGGAAGAAGGGGAGGGAGGTCACGTGCCCTCCCCGCGAACACGCTCCGGCGCTGTGAAATGGGGGTCGAGCACGTTCCCCGTGTTTCGCACCCCGGCCGGCTCGAAGAGCAGCACCGACGCTTCGGTATCGGCCACCGTGCGGTGCTCCACGCCTCGGGGAACGATCAGGAACTCCCCGGGGTCGAGAGTCACCGCCCGGTCGCGGAACTCGACGCGGAAAGTGCCTTCGACACCGAGGAACAGTTCATCGGCATCGTCATGATGGTGCCATGGGAAGGTACCGCAGAACTTGGCGAGCTTGACCTCCTGGCCGTTCAACGCGCCGACGACCACGGGCCGCCAATGCTCGGCGATGGCCGACAACGCATCGGCCAGCACCACCTTGTCATTCATGCGCCCCCCTGGTCGAGGCTGGCAGGAGCAGTCTTGCTCAGCAGCCGCACGTCCGCGCGAAGAATCCCGTCGGTGGCGGCCCGATCGAAGGCATCCACGAAGCGCGCCCCGAAGCGGACTTCGTCGCCGCGGTAGGAGGTGCGCGCGAAGACCGTCTGGCTGAACGTCTCGTCCACCCCGGAGAGCAGCACGATGAATTCGGGGTCGCAGGACTGCAACGACTCGGCGTCGTCCCCCCAGAGCGGGCTGGTCTCGGTGATCGGGTGCACGATCGTCCACATGAGCGGGAAGAAGGCCACCTCGGAGCGCTCCAGCGGGAGTTCGAAGAACTCGCGTACCGCTCCACCGTCCCGGGTCCGGCGGGCAAGCAGCACTCGGGCGTGCACGTCAAGGATCTGATTCTGCCGGGCGTTGCTGGTCCGGATCATCAGCGCTCGCCCGCCCTGGTACGGGGCCACGACCGCGTGCTCCGAGAAGATGAAGCGCCCGACAGGACGTGCGAAACGCGCGAAGGTGATGCCACTGACGAGCGCAAACCCGACGAGACCCGCGACCGATTCCGCCGCCACCAGGATGTTGGCCGGCAGGGTGGCGGGACTCACCACCCCATACCCGATGGTGGCAATGGTCTGCACACTGAAGAAGAAGGATTGCAGGAAGCGGTCGGCGGCCGGGACCTCCGCCGGTCCGTGCAGTGCCGCCGGGCCGAGCAGATAGTAGGCGAAGGCAAACATCAGGTTGGCCGCCAGGTAACCCAGGGTCACGAGCCCGAGGAAACGGGTCCAGGAGGTGCCGACCAGGGTGTGGTACACCGACATCGAGCTGTACCAGGGAATCCCCTCGCGCGCGACGTTGAAGCTGCCGTCTCGGTTGAGGAGGCGTCGCCTGCTCTCACGTGACACCACGCTCCCGAAGCCGAGGTCGTTCGACGGTACGCGCCGCTGGCGGGAGGAGTTGAGGAGCATACACCCAACCTATCGCCGAGCGGCGGCTCGGGGGAGGGGTGGCAAGGGCTCATCCCATCGTCACCGAATTGTCATCCGCCTGCCGAGGCTGCTGTCAGGTCGGCGTGCCATCGTGGAGGCACCTCTCATCAGGAGCGCCCCCATGTTCGAGATTCTCCCCGCCTCTTCGGCCGGTTCCGAAGCCTCGCCGACCCATGCGCTGCTTTCCGTTCTGGTGCACGGCGGCCTCATCGCCACCGCCGTGCTGCTCACGGCACAGGTCACCACGGGCCCCGGGGTTGGAGCGCCGATCGACCAGATGATCTACATCCCCGCGCTCCCGTCCCTGCCCGCCCCCGTCGGGGCTGTCCCGCCTCCCGGCAACGGCGGGCTCCCTGAAGCGCCAGTCGATGCGAGCCTCCCGCTGCCAGTCGGCGTGCCGGTCGGACTTCCGCTGCCGGCAGGCATCGCCGCGACTGGGGGAAGCCCGAACGCCGGTTCCGCAATCGGGATCGGCCCCCCGACCTGGCTCGAGGGCCCGGCGACATCGGGGGCATGGGCCGCCGCCGAGGTGGATGAACCGGTTCGCGTCCTCACGGCCGGCCACCTCGTGTACCCGCCGGTTCTCGAACGGGCCGGCATCACCGGCATCGTGATGCTCGAGTTTGTGGTGGATACGCTTGGGGTGGTGGAGGCGTCGACCATGCACGTGGTCTCGGCCACGCAGGAAGGGTTCAAGGCGGCGGCGGTCGAGGCGGTGCTGGCTACGACATTCTCACCGGCCCGGGTCCGGGGAACCGCGGTGCGCCAGCTGGTCCGTCAACAATTGAGGTTCGTGGAAACGCTCCGCTAGTACTTCGCGTCCGCGTCGTGGGCTGCCGTCTTGAGCATCCAGACGGTGGCCGCCGGCACGTTGAGCGCCGCGCCGTCCATGAAGGCGTACGCGGAGAGTTCGCGTGGGTCGTGGCCGGTGAGCTTGCCGTAGATGGTGATCGCGGCCAGGTAGCTCCCGAGTGGCGTGGGATGGAAGTTGTCCGGACCGTAGAGACCGACGAGCCCGTCGCGCTGCAGGGCGAGCTGCCATGCCACCCCTGCCGGAAGGAAGAGGCCATCGACGGCGCTGGCCGCGTCCTGGTACGCGATCCGCACCGACTCGAAGCCCTGCGCCGAGGCGCCTTGGGGCCAGACCATGAACAGCGCCGTCCGCGCGCCGGTCGGATGGATGATGGAGTCGAACATGCGGGTCCAGAGCACCAGCGAATCGCGGTTGATCGGGAGGGTCGTGGGCCCCTGCTGCAGCACCACGAAGTCCCAGCCACCACGCTTGATCGCCTCCACGGCCCCGCTGTTGTTGGTGATATGGTCGATGAGCGCGTAGTTCGGCTTCGCGATCATCTCAACGTGGATGGTGTCGCCGGCGGTCAGGGCCACGCCCTTGAGCGTGCCGGGAAGATTGTTGTAGTAGGTGAGACTGTTGCCGATGAAGAGGACCCGCAGGGACACCGGATTCCCCGGCACAACGGCTGGGACGGGGGCCGAGGCGTCCTGACAGGCCGCCGTGCCCACCAGCGTGCCGACGGCGAGCGCCGCGAGGAACGGGATACGCACTCTGGTCATCCCGTTGCCTCGCGGATGGGGGAGACTTAGGAGAAGAGACCTCGAACGCCCGCCGCCCATCTCGGCGCCACGAGCGTGGCGACCAGGACCACGATCCAGATTCTACCCTGCCGGAGGTCGTAGTCGGCGAGGAGTTTCGACCAGGGATGGTGGAAGAGGTAGTGCCCGGCCACAAACTCAAAGACGACCGTCGTGGCCAGCCAGCACACACCGACGGCCCACGCCTCCGGCACGGTGGTCGGATGGATCCAGCGAATCGTGAGCCACGCGACGAGCAGGATGAGGAGGGAGAGGGCAACACTGCTCAGCACGTGCCCGACGTACGCCCCGACTCTCGGGAGGAGGACATACTGTCGGAACGTCCCGTTGGCAATCGCCACCAGGCAGAGCGCCACCCAAACCAGGAGCGCGCGACGGAGCATGATTCCTCCCGTGGCAGGATGTCCACTGGACAATCTCCACCTTCCGCCCGAAGCCGGGATGAAGTCAGCATGAACCGCGCCTCAGGGGCGGCTGGTCCAGAGGCGTTTGAGCAGCTGGATCTGCCCGGTGTGATAGGCTTCGTGCTGGGCGGCGCCAAGGATGGTCTCGCCGAACGTCCACTTGCGGTTGCCCGACGGACGGCGCCCGTACTGCGAGGGAGGGACGGCCCGGATCGTCGCGGCGACTTCCAGGTGCGCGGCACGAATCAGCGCCCGGTCCGCCTTCCAGTCCGCTTCCGTGGCGCGGGCAGGTACGGCCGGCCAGTCCGCGGGGCAGCGCGGAAAGGGCTCTCGTGCCGTTCCCCGAAGCCGCTGGGTGATGACATGATGCCAGTAGGCAATGTGCAGTGCCAGTTCCCAGATCGAATGGCGGCCGGGCGCCGGGCGCCAGAGCGCCTGGCGGACCGAGACCCCTCGGAGGGCACCCACCACGGTAGGGCCCCCATGCCAGGAGCCGCGACCCGCGATCGGTGCAACATTTTCGGCCAGCAACCTGCTCAGGTCCCGCGCGCTCATGTCCGCTCTCCTTGGCCAACCACGGGGCTCCGCCGCTCGAGGAGCAGCACGTCGCGCCACACCCCGCTCGCCATCTGTCCCAAGCGCTCCCGGCGTCCCACCAAGCGGTAGCCGGCCCGTTCGTGGAGGGCCACGCTGGCGGCGTTCTCGGGAAAGATGCCGGCCTGCAAAGTCCAGATGCCATGCCGCTCCGACTCGGCGCTCAATTCGGTGAGGAGGGCCAAGCCGACCCCCTTCCCCCGCGCGGCCGCGGCCACGTACACCTGGACCTCGGCCACGCCGCCATACACGCAGCGGTCGGAGACGCCGCTCAGGGCGGCCCACCCCAGGACCTGCTCCCCGTCGACGGCTACCAGGCGGGAGTGGGCGAGGTGCCCGCCATTCCACTCCTCCCAGGTCGGCGCTTCGGTCCGGAAGGTGGCGTGCCCGGTCGCGATCCCCTCGCGGTAGATGGCCGCGACGGAGGGGAAGTCACCGGGAGTCATGGCGCGGAGCGCCGGGGGCACCGGCAGGGAGGCGGCGATTCGGGATCCTGGGTCAGACCCCATGGTACGCCACCAAGGCGGCGCCAATGCCCAGGAGGAGCGCCAGCGGAGAGTAGTACCGCGTATCCATCCGCGCGAACGCAGTGCCGCGCACCCGTTTGAAGAACCCGACGTACCGAAACTCGCCGATGGCACGGAGGATGAACGAGGCCGCGAGTACCCAGCAACCGGGCACGACCAGGGCGGCGGGAATCAGTCCGCGTCCCAGGCCAACCCGCTGGGTCACCAGGAGGGCGGCGATGAAGAGGAGCCCGGCGACGGCGAAGGTCGAGGCGGGGCCGGGGCGAAAGGTCGGCTCCCCATCCTCCCGCTCCGGAATGGCCGTCGCATGCCCCACCCGAATCCCGACCGCCCACGCGACATGCAGCAGGCTCAGCACGCAAAACACCACGGCCATCCCGATAGCCAGGAGTGTCATTCGTCTCCACCTGACCCGCTGCCCGCCTGCCCCCCTGCCCCGCCTTCCCTCACCTCGGGATCCTCGACGGACAGCCGCTGCACCGCCCGTGCCCGCATCATCTTGATGAACGGGAGGCTGAACACCGGGTCGAAGTCCGTCCCTGACTTCTCCTCGATGTAGGTCAGCGCTTTCTCGGAACTCCAGGCGTCGCGATAGGGGCGGTTGGTGCAGAGCGCGTCGTACACGTCGCAGACATGGACGAGGCGGCTGGCGTAGTGCGTGTCGCGCACGAAGTGGAAGGCGGGGTAGCCGCCGCCGTTGAGCATGATGTGGTGCTCATACGCCACCACCGCCGGAACCTCGAGCCGCACGTCGCGCTCCAGGATCAGCTTGGCCCCCTCCTTCGGGTGGGCCTTCATGATGGCAAACTCCTCGTCGGTAAAGCCCCCCGGCTTGACCAGGATCTCGCGGGGAATCTTCACCTTGCCAAGGTCGTGCAGGAGTCCTGACACGCCGAGGACCCGCAGTTCCCGCCCGCTGAAGCCGAGGTACTCGCCGATGGCCATGGCGAGCACCGACACATTGGTGGAGTGCGTGGTGGTGTACTGGTCGAACTCCTTCAGCTGCAGCAGCGGCAGGATGATCTCGGACTGGCTGTGCATGGCGATGGCCAGGGAGCGCACCACGGTCTCCGCCTCAAGGAGCGGCAGTTCCCCCGTGCTCTGCACATGGTTGTGCATCCACTGGATCGCCTCGACGTCGTCGCGGAGCGAGTAGGCGATGGTCGCGGTGGCCAGCGTCTCCCGCACGCCATCCAGCGCATCGCCGGTGTCGAGCGCCAGGGTACCGTAGCGAATGCCGGTGGCGCGCAGGTGGCGCACTTCGGCGGTATCCATCACCTCGCCCCGGCTCCGCTGGAAGGTGTCTCGCAGGAACTGCTCGTAGTCCTGCCGCGTGACCGTCCCGTCGATTTCCAGACGCTCGATGCCGAGCCCGGCCAGCCGCGTCGCCCAATCCCATTCCTTGAGTTCGCGCACCACGCGGCGCTCGAAGACGACGTCGCCGCCGATGAAGGAGAACTTCAGCTTCTCAGTGTCGGCCAGGATGTCCTGCAGTTCCTGGAAGGAGTCGTCCAGCACCCGTTCACGTGCGGGGTGGCCCTCGTTGTAGAGCCCCATGGTGGCCATCACCTGGCCGAGCGAGGTGAGAAACTTGACGGGGCTGCTCATGCCAGTCCTGCCGCGGTGCGGATATCGGGGTCAGCGTTGCGGGCGGCCAGGTTCATCACGACCTCCACCTCCGGGTGACGGGCCCAGGTGGCGGCCAGCCCGCGGAGCGCCGCCAGCATCTCGGGACTGGACTGGTTTAGCCGGGTCCGCCGCCACCATTTCTTCTTGGCGAGGACGCGCAGCAGCAGCAGATCCCGCGCCCGGCGGCTGCGGAGTGTCCCGAAGACCCGGATGGCCAGGACGCGCACCTCCTCGTCTTCGTGGTCGAGCAGCTTGGCCAGCGCCGGCTCGGCGGACGGCGGACACTCCTCGAGAGCGGCAGCGAGTCCGATCCGCATCACGGCGTCATCCGGGTCGGCGAGGCTCAGCACCACGCCCTGGAGCCGCAGCTCGGGCCGCTGGGTACCCATCATCAGCTTGATGGCCTCGCGACGCACCCGCGGATCCTCGGCGGTGGCGTAGACAACCGGATCGAATTTGGCGGGCCACTCCGGCAGCGCCGCGAGCACGATGAGGATATTGCGCTGCACAAACCACTCGGCGTCCGCGAGGCGGGCGACCGCCGGCGGCCCGACCGCCCCGCCGAGCGAGGTCAGCGCGTTGAGCAGGCGATGCCGCATGGTGCGCGACTCGGTGGACGCGAGTGCGTCGAGCATCGGGCCAATCGCGAACTTCCCGACCTTGTCGAGGATCTGCTCGACCGCGTCGAGGTGGGCGTCGCCGTGCTCGAGGATGGCGCTCATCAGGGCGGGGTCGGCGAGCCGCACCCAGATCGTCTCCGCCGCCAGGGAATCTGCGGGCGCGTTGTCCAGCGACTCCACCAGTTCGTCCAGCCGCCCGTCCTCGACCACCTTGGCCAGCGACGTCCAGACCGCCTCCCCGACGACGTCGAGCTCGAGCGCCATCTTGAGGATGCGGGGGGCTTCGGCCAGGTGCTCCGTTTCCGAGGGCGCGACCGGCGCCGCCTCGTTCGGCAGCGACAACTGGTCGAGCACCGCGGTGTAGGCGTCGGGGTTCGGATCCGTCAGCGTCCAGTCGTTGAGCAAGTCGTTGACGGCGTTGCGGAAGGTCTCGTCGGCGTGGGCGCGCACCGTCGTCTGGCCCTGGTCGGCATGATCCGCCAGCTTGGTCAACATCCGGAGGAGCGAGTGGGAGATCGTCTGCTGCTGGGCCGAGGCGGCCGCCTGCACCAGATCGAGCACCGCCTTGACCGGGAGGCTCGACGCGAAGTCGGCCACGAAGTTCTCCCGGCTGGCGAGGTCGCCGCCCACGGTCAGGAGCCGGGTGACCGTCTCCTGGTCGAGCGAGGAGAGCAGCTGGGACACACGGCTCTGCAACTGCGCGTAGCTCTCCCCCTCCCGCATCCGGAGCTCGCGCCCCAGTTCCTGCAGGTAGCCGACGATGATCTGGTCGTAGGCCTTGTCTTCCTTGTGGGTGTTGATGGCGCTGGCAATGCGGTCGGGGTCCTGCTCAACGATGTCGCCGGCGCGCCCCTTCCGGAGGGCGGCGGAGGCGAGGCCAAGCCAGAGCTGCGAGGAACGGCCCTGGTCGGCTCCTTCGGTGGCGCCGCCGATCTGCAGGTGCTCGAAGGTGAACGGAACGATCTCGATGTTCGGCCACCGGTCGAGCTCCTCGGCAGGCCTCAGCCCGAACGGCATTTCCTGCCGGTTGGCCTCGGCGCTCACCGTCTGGAGAAACTCGAGCAACTCCTCGGTGGATGTGCCCTTCCGAAACTTCACCACCCCGAGCTGGTGGCGGTGGAGCCGCTGGGCCAGCTCCCGGAGCACCGCATTGTCGGTGTCCGTGGCTGCCCCTTCGACAATCAGCTGGTCGCGGGCGATGCCGATGGCCAGCGCCTCCCGGCTGCTCATCAGCGCCGACAATCCGCTGTAGACCGCGTTGGCGGCGTGCTCGATGACCGGGTGCCCTTTGGGGTAGGTGCCGTACTTGTGGAGCCCGACGGAAAGTTGGATCAGGAATACCGACAGCTCGCGCGAAAGCGTCTTGCTCTCGGTCGGGCGGTCGGCCTGATTCACGGAAACCTGCCTTAGGTGGCGGGGACCCCTCTAAGGTAGGCAATGGCGGGGAAGGGGTAAAGCGAGAACCGGAGGTCTGCCCGGATGGACCGCTACTCGATGCCGCCCACCGTGTCCAGCGCCGCCGCGCGCGCCCGGGCGCTGTCCTGGCTCTCCATGGCCTTCTGCACACCGGACGCGCCGGGGAGCGCCGACTGCCCGATGACGCTGTCCGCCTCGCGCTCGGTGCGCCCGGTGCTGGTCTTGTGACCCGCCGAGCACGCGATGCAGAGTAGCAGGGTGGACAACACCATCCACTGCCGCCCTGCCCCCCGAATCCGCTGCCTCGCTGTCATCTCACTGCCGCGATGAACTCCTTCAGCATCGTCCATCCCGCCTGGTCGTACGCCTTGGCCGGCCCGTCCGGCGGCAGGCACCCGATGCCGGGTTGCGGCGAGGTGATGGTCCTGGCGCCCCGCGTGTCGCGAGTCTGGATGTACCAGTTGCCGCCGTCCATGCAGGTGCCGTCACGCTTCCGCATCTGCGTCACGCCGGGATTCGTGGGGGGAGGCGGGGGTACCACTGGATCGCCGCGCCGGCCACCGGCCTGCTCGGCCGCCCGGCTGGCACCGGCGAGCGAGTCGAGGCGGGCCAGTTCAGCGGCCCAGTTGACCGAACCGTGCTGTTCCGGCACCCGGCAGACCCACGCCTTCCCCTCCTGGTATCCCTTGGCCCACGAGACGCATCCGTAGGTACTGTCGAACTTGGCCCGATCGGCGGCCATGGCCGACTGCATCCGGCTCCACTGTGCCATGCTGTCGGCCGCGGACTTCCCGCCGGCCTCAGCCGGGTCATACCGGCGGTACCAGACCAGCATCTGGCCGGTGACCGTCCCGTTCACGTCATGGAAGACCACGGCCGGGCTGGGGCCCAGGAGCCCGTAGTTGCCCGCGAAACGCACCACGCGACCGGACGAGACGGGGGTGCTGTCGGGATAGGTGAGGGCCCACGGGCTGGGGAGCGGCGGGCCGGACTGGACGGTGCAGCCAGCAGTGGCCACGAGGAGGACAGACGCGACGGTGACCGGAGCGAGACGCATGGTCGGACCTTGGTTGAGGACGATGCATGTAAAGTACGTCTTGGCGGCCCGCGTGCCTACCCACCTTTGCACGAAGCCCCTTGGCGTGAATGG
>JAWKQM010000013.1 GCA_041390145.1 Gemmatimonadales bacterium
GCGGCTCTCCGCCTTGAGCTCCTCCCCCTTTTCGAGCGCGAAGAGCCGCAGGGAGTAGATGACCTCCCGCTGCTGGTTCATCACATCGTCGTACTCGAGGAGCCGCTTTCGGGTCTGGAAGTTCTGGAGCTCGACCCGCTTCTGGGCCTGCTCGATGGCACGGGTGATCAGCGCCCCCGTGATCACCTCGCCCTCCTCCGCACCGCTGCGGTCCATCCATGCCGCAATCCGGTCGGACCCGAACATCCGCATCAGGTCGTCTTCGAGCGACAGGAAGAAGACCGACTGGCCGGGGTCGCCCTGACGGCCCGAGCGTCCGCGGAGCTGCCGGTCGATGCGCCGCGACTCGTGCCGCTCGGTGCCGACGATCTGGAGCCCCGCCTCCTCGGTGGTCAGGTCAAGATTGGCCCCGAGCTTAATGTCGGTGCCGCGGCCGGCCATGTTGGTCGCGATCGTGATGGCATCGCGCTGCCCCGCCCCGGCCACGATCTCGGCCTCGCGCTGGTGGAACTTCGCGTTCAGCACCTCGTGCTTGAGACCGCGCCGCTTGAGCATCTTGCTGAGGGTCTCGGACGTCTCGACCGTCACCGTGCCGATGAGCACCGGCAGGCCGAGTCCGTGCAGCCGCTCCACTTCGTCGGCGATGGCGTTGTATTTCTCCCGGCGGCTCTTGTAGATGAGGTCGACCTTGTCCCGCCGCCGGATCGGGCGGTTGGTCGGAATGACGACGACGTCGAGGCCGTAGATCGTGTAGAACTCGGTCTCTTCCGTCTCGGCGGTGCCGGTCATGCCGGACAGCTTGTCGTACATCCGGAAGTAGTTCTGGATGGTGATCGTGGCGAGGGTCTGGGTCTCGCCCTTGACCTGCACCCCTTCCTTGGCCTCCACCGCCTGGTGCAGGCCGTCGGCCCAGCGCCGCCCGTGCATCGTCCGGCCGGTGAACTCGTCGACGATGAGGACCTGGCCCTCCACGACCAGGTAGTCCACGTCGCGCTCGTAGAGGGCGTGCGCCTGCAGCAGCTTGTGGATGCCGTGGAGCTTCTCGCTCTTGACGGCGTATTCCGCCTCGATCTTCCGGCGCGCCTCGACCCGCTCCTCCGGGGTCAGGTCCGGGTCGTGTTCCGCATCGTGGATGGCCTGCGAGATGTCCGGCACGATGAAGAGGTCGGGATCGTTCGGCGACATCGTTTCCGCGCCCCGCTCGGTCAGGTGCACCGAGTGGCCCTTCTCGTCGAGCACGAAATAGAGATTGTCCTCGATGCCCCGCATCTTCTGCTGCCGGAGCGGCAGCTTCCGGTCGGCCAGGGCGTCCAGCTCGGTTCGCTGCAGCAGTGCCTTGACGCCGGTCTCGTTCAGCATCTTGAGCAGTTTCTTGTTCTTCGGCATCCCCAGGTGCGCCTGGTAGAGCAGGATGCCCGCGTCGGCCTGGGTGTCCGGATCCTGGAGCAGCGTCTCCGCCTCGGTCAGCAGCTGGTTGACCACCGCCGTCTGCTTGCGGACCACCTCCGCCACCGGTCGGTTGTGCTGGGCGTAGGAGTCGTCCTCCGCATTCCCCGCCGGGCCCGAAATGATCAGCGGCGTCCGCGCCTCGTCGATGAGGATCGAGTCGACCTCGTCGATGATGGCGTAGGCGTGGGGCCGCTGGACCCGCTGCTCGATCGCGAACACCATGTTGTCGCGCAGGTAGTCGAACCCGAATTCGTTGTTGGTGCCGTAGGTGATGTCGGCGGCGTAGGCCGCCTTCCGCTCCGGCGTGCTCGGTTCGGTGTCGTCGAGCACGGCGACGGTCAGGCCGAGCCAGTTGTAGAGGTGGCCCATCCACTGGCTGTCGCGCCGGGCGAGGTAGTTGTTGACCGTAACGAGGTGCGCCCCGCGACCGGCCAGGGCGTTCAGGTACAGCGGCAGGGTGGCCACCAGCGTCTTGCCTTCGCCCGTGGCCATTTCGGCAATCTTGCCCTGGTGCAGGACGATGCCGCCGATCAGCTGCACGTCGTAGTGCACCATGTCCCAGGTCAGTTCGCGGCCGGTGACCACCACGGTCGTCCCGACGAGGCGGCGCGCCGCCTCGCGGACCGTGGCAAACGCCTCCGGCAACAGCGCGTCGAGTTCGGTCGCCAGCGCTTTCTTGTAGTTCGACTCGAGTTCGTGGAACCGGGTCTCCAGGCGGTCGCGCTCGTGCGGATCCTCGCACCCGTGCTTGGCGGCCCGGACTTCCTCGAGTTCCGCCTGGGCCGGCCCGAGGCGTTCCGCCAGGCGCGCGCGGAAGACGGCGGTTTGCCCGCGGATTTCGTCGTCGGACAGCCCCGCGAGCCGTTCCTCCTCCTGCTTGATGGCCTCGACGATCGGCCGGATCTTCTTCATTTCCCGGTCGTACTGGGTGCCGAAGACCACCTTTACCAGTTTCTTGATCATCCCTGTCCGTTCCTGTACAGCCCCTGGGCCGCGATATATTCGGCGACCGCGTCGGGGACGAGATAGCGAATCGAGCGTCCGGCCGCCACGCGCTGCCGGATGGCCGTCGAGGAGATCTCGACGGCGGGGGCGTCCACCACCTCGCGGAGCAAGGGGTGCGAGGGACGGGGACCGCCCGCCCGCGTGAACGCCACGAACTGCGCGAGGTCTGCCAACGCATCCGCCTCGCGCCACTGATGCAGCTCGGCGGCGGCATCGGACCCCAGTAACACCACGAACCGGTGGTCGGGTTCCCGCGCCCGGAGCGCGCGCAGCGTGTCGACCGTGTACGACACGCCGGGACGGTCCGACTCGATACGTTCGACGGCCAGCCCCGCCTCCCCGGCCACGGCAGCGGCAACCATCGCCACCCGGTGCCCGACCCCGGCCACGTGCCGGCCCCGCTTCAGCGGCTGTTCGCCCGTCGGCATGAACCGCAACTCCGCCAGGCCGAGCCGCTCCGCGATCGCCCGCCCCACAATCAGGTGTCCGACATGGATCGGGTCGAACGAGCCCCCGAAGAGGCCGATCATCGCGTCACCCGCCGGAGACCGGGCAGAGCGTGTCGAGGTTCTTCGTGTCGGGGTGGAACTGCCGCAGCGCCCCGCACATCTCCTCCGCGTCCTCGACATACCCGAGCTTGCGGTAACTGACGACCAGCTGCTCGAGCGCCTGCTGCGCCGACGGGGTGTTGGGATACGAGGCCACGAGCGCCCGCATGTAGAGAATCGCCGAGTCGTACGCCTTGAGGCGCAGGTAGAACTTGGCCGTTTCCCACTCCTTGTACGCGAACTTGTCCGCCAGGTCCGCCAGCTGCACCCGCGCCTTGGCGGCCGCGGGCGAGTCCGGGTACCGGTTCAGGAGCTCGGTATAGGTGGCCATGGCGGACTTGCCATAGGTCGGATCGAGCTGCGGCTTGTGCCAGAGCACGGCGTAGGCGTCGCCGGCACGATACAGCGCGTCGGGCGCCAGCGGATTGCTGGGAAAGTCGTCCGACACCTTGCGGAACTCGCGCACCGCCTGGAGCTCGCTGCCCGAACCGAAGTACGACTCGCCCAGGTAGAAATGGGCCTGGGGAATTCGCGGGTCGCCAGGACTGAACTCGAGCAACACCCGCTGGAACACCTGGGCGGCGGAATTGTAGAACCCCTTCCGGAAGTCCTTGACGCCCTTCTCCCACATCGAGTCGATCCGCGCCGCCGAGAGCGTCGGGTCGGCCGGCGCCGCGCCCAGGTCGGGCGTGGCGGTTCCGCTGCCCGACTTGCAGGCGGCCAGCGCGAGCATCCCACAAACCAGCAGTGACCGCAACGTCATGGCGTTTCCGTCGAGAGTGAGTCCGGCACGTCGGCCGACACGAGCGCATTGAGTTTCGCCGCAGCCACGGTGGACAGCGAATCGGAACGGTCTCCACTCGAGAGGACCGTCTGATAGGCGAGCGCGGCGCCGATCAGGTCGCCCTGGCGCAGGCGCGCGTCGCCCAGTCCCACCATGGCCGCGCGGCCGACCGGCGACGTCGAATCGATGCCCGCGACACTGCGAAACCACACCTCGGCGCTGTCGGGCGCCGTGGCCAGCTGCGTCGCGCCCAGGCGGAAGAAGCAATCCACCAACCCCGCCTCGGCGCCGGCATTACCCGAGCGACCGGCCCGGCGGACGGCCGCCTGATAGAGCCGAATCGCCTCGGTGCAATCGCCCCGGGCGGCGAGCGCGCCGGCCTGCCGCACCAGCAGCGAATCGACCGAGCGCGCGTCGCTCGCGACCGCCAGCGCCGCCGCGAAGTCGGAGGGCGCCACCGGCCCGTCGACCACCTGCATGAGGTTCAGCGCGTGCCGGCCCAGCGGGCGTTCCGGCGCGACCTCGCGGAGCGCCGCGACCGCCTGCTCCAGCGACACCTCGTCGCGCCGGCGTTCCGCCGCCTCGATGACCTGCTCGAGCCCCTCCGACGCCTCATCGGCCCGGTCGGGTGCCGAGGCGGCAAGCGCCTGGTACGCCGCCGTGGCCTCCCGGAGCTGGCCAAGCCGAAGCGATGTGGCACCGATCTTTGCCCAGAGGGACGGAGAGGGCTCGGTCTCGGCCAGCGGGGCGTACACGGCCAATGCTTCCTGGTACCGGCCCTCGGCGTAGTCCCGGTCCGCGACCCCCTCGGGTCCCCCAGTGGGTCCGCAGGCGACAATCCCGAGCACCAGCAGGCAGGAGCCACACCACGCCGCACCCGTCATCGCGTCCCGCGGCTCAGCATGGCCAGGTAGGCCTCGACCCGGGCATCCTCCGGCCGACGCGTCAGGCAATCCCGCCAGACCGCCTCGGCGCCATCCGCGTCGCCGCTGAGATACCGGGCGAGGCCAAGGAGGGCCAGCGCATCGAGGAAGTTCGGACGGGTCCGAACCACGAGCTCCAGTTCCTCGCGCGCTTCCAGGGTCTGGCCGGCCTCGAGCAGCAGACGCGCCAGCCGATACCGGAGGTCCGGAAACTTCGGACCCAGTTTCGTGGCCATGGTCAGCTGCTCGATGGCCGGCTCGAGCGCGCCGAGTTCCGCATAGGCCTCGGCGAGGCCGGCATGCAGGTTGGCGAGCCGACCGGCGGCGTGGGCCGGCAACCCCGCCGTGAGCATCTCTCCCTGCTGCGCGAGCTGGAACGAGGCCTCCGCCTCCTCGCGGCGCCCGAGATCCATCAGGATCATCCCGCGGTGAATCAGCGCTTCGAGGTACCGCGGATTGAGCGCGAGCGCCCGGTCGAATTCCACCAGGGCGCGATCGGGCAGGCTGAGCAGCGAGTAGGACACCCCGAGCAGGTGATGCACGTCGGCAAAGGCGCGGCCGCCGGCAACCACTTCCTCGAGGAGGAAGGCGGCGCCGCGGTAGTCCTGGAGGGCAAAGCGCTCGCGCGCCTGCTGAATCAGGTGCTCAGGGCTGACGTTCATCGAACTCCCGGGGCGGCCACTCACGGCCGGCCAATGGAGGCGTAGGAAAACCCGAGGCCGCGCAAGCGGGCGGCATCGTACAGGTTGCGTCCGTCCACGAGAACCCGGCCTGCCATTTCCTTCAACAGGCGATCGAAGTCGGGGTTCCGGTAGACCAGCCACTCGGTGACCACCACCAGCGCGTCTGCCCCGCGGGCCGCCGCATACGGATCGGCCGCGTAGTCGATCCGGTCGCCGAAGTACCGGCGCGCGTTTTCCATCGCGTGCGGATCGTGCGCCACCACGCGCGCGCCGCGGGCCAGCAGCCCCTCGACGAGCGGAATCGCGGGGCTCTCCCGCACGTCATCGGTCTCGGCCTTGAAGGCGAGCCCCCAGAGGGCCACGGTCTTGCCCGCCAGGGCGCCACCGAACGCGCTGTCCACCTTCCGCAGCAACACCTGCTTCTGCCGCTGGTTGACCGTTTCGATCGCTTCGAAGAGGTCGGCCGAGGCATCGGCGTCGCGTGCCGTGCGAATCAGCGCCTTCACGTCCTTCGGAAAACAGGCCCCGCCGTATCCAGGCCCCGGGAAGAGGAACGCCGGTCCGATGCGCTGGTCGGTGCCGATGCCGCGTCGCACGCTCGTCACGTCCGCCCCGACCAGCTCACAGAGATTCGCGATCTGGTTCATGAACGAGATCCGCGTGGCGAGCATCGCGTTCGCGGCGTACTTCGTGATCTCCGCCGACGGGATGTCCATGAACAGGATGCGGTCGCTCTTCCGGAAGAAGGGGCCATACAACTGGGCCATTGCCTCCCGCGCGCGATCGTCCTCCACCCCGACGACCACCCGGTCGGGATGCATGAAGTCCTCGACCGCGGCGCCCTCCTTCAGGAACTCCGGGTTGGCGCAGACCGAGAACGACTCGGTCGACTCCGCGCGAATCACCTCGCGCACCCGCTCGGCCGTCCCGACCGGCACCGTGGACTTCGTGGCAATCACCTTCGGCCCGTTGAGATGCCGGCCGATGACCCGCGCCACATCGAGGACATGCTGGAGGTCGGCGGAGCCGTCCTCGCCCTCGGGCGTGCCCACCGCAATGAACACCACCTGGGCCCGCTCCACCGCCGCGCCGATGTCCGTGGTGAAGGCCAGCCGCCCCTCTTCCTGGTTCCGGCGCACCAGCGGCTCGAGCCCCGGCTCGTAGATCGGCATTTCATTCCGCCGCAGGCCTTCGATCTTCCCCTCGTCCAGGTCGGCGCACACGACATCGTTGCCGGTCTCGGCAAAGCACGCGCCGGCCACAAGGCCGACATACCCGCTCCCGACGATGGTCACGCGCACGGCCGGCTCAGTCCCTCGGCATCACGTGACGGGTGTCGACCACCAGCTTCGCGTGCTTCTTGACCATCGCATAGTCGACCGCCTTGTGGTCGGTCACCACCATGACGCAGTCGGACTCCTCCACCTTCTCGACCGTCAGCGGAACGGAGTGCACGAGCCTGCCATCCTCGCGGTAGCTCTTCACGTGGGGATCGTGGAACTCCACGTGGGCCCCCTGGAGCTCGAGCAGCCGGATGATGTCGAGCGCCGGGCTCTCGCGCAGGTCGTCGATGTCCCGCTTGTACGCGACGCCGAGGATCAGGACCCGGCTGCCGCGCACCGAGCGGCTCACGCTGTTCAGCGCGTCCGCCACCTTGCGGACCCAGAACATCGGCATCTCGGTGTTGACTTCGCCGGCCAGGTCGATGAACCGCGTCTTGTAGTTGAGCCCGCGCATCTTCCAGGCGAGATAGTGCGGATCGATCGGGATGCAGTGGCCGCCGAGCCCCGGTCCAGGCAGGAATTTCATGAACCCGAACGGCTTGGTCGCGGCGGCCTCGATCACCTCCCAGACGTCCACCCCGAGCTTGTCGCACACGATGGCGGTCTCGTTGACCAGCCCGATGTTCACGCTGCGGAAGGTGTTCTCGAGAATCTTGACGAGCTCCGCCGCTTCCGGCGACGAGACCGGCACCAGGGTGTCGATCGCGGGCTGGTAGAGCGCCACCGTCACGGCCAGGCAGTCGGGGGTGATGCCGCCGATGACCTTGGGGGTGTTCCGGGTGCCGTAGGTCGGGTTGCCCGGATCGACGCGCTCGGGGCTGAACGAGAGGAAGAAGTCCTTCCCCACCACGAGGCCGGTGCTCTCCAGCGCGGGGAGCATCAGTTCCCGCGTGGTGCCGGGATAGGTGGTGCTTTCCAGGATGATGACCTGACCCTTCCGGAGCGTCTGGCGGATCGACTCGGTCGAGGCCTGGATGAAGCTGACATCCGGATCCTTGAACTTCGAGAGCGGGGTCGGCACCGCGATCGAGATCGCGTCCGGCTCGCCGAGACGGCTCAGGTCGGTCGTGGCCTCGAAGAGGCCCTTGTCGAGGACCTCCTGCAAGGCGACGTTGGTGATGTCCTTCACGTGCGAGCGGCCGGCGTTCAGCCCCTCGACCACGCTTGGAAGGATATCGAAACCGAGCACCTTGTAGCCGGCACGGGCCAGCTCAATGACGAGCGGCAACCCGACATAGCCGAGTCCGACGACGCCGAAGAGCGCGTCGCGCCGCTCTGCCTTGGCGATGAGGTCCTGCGCGGTGGTATTGGTCATCCCTGGTAGAACTCCCGGACGGCCGCGATGACGGCGTCGAGTTGGGCGGAGGTGAGCTCCGGATAGATCGGCAGCGACACGACTTCTTCGGTGGCCTGCTCGGTGACCGGGAGCGAACCGGCCCGCACGCCGAGGAAGGCGAAGCACGGCTGCAAGTGCAGGGCGAGCGGGTAATACACCTTGTGCCCAATGCCACGGGACTTCAGGTGCGCCAGGAGCGCCTCGCGCCGCTCGGCGCGGATCGTGTACTGGTGGAAGATGTGCTCGTTGGCCGGGTCGACCGGCGGCGGGGTCACGCCGGGGATCCCGGCAAACGCCTCGGAATAGATCGCCGCGAGCTCGCGCCGGCGCACTCCCCAGGCGGCGAGATAGGGCAGCTTGGCCAGGAGCACCGCCGCCTGGATCGAGTCGAGCCGGCTGTTGAGTCCCACCTCGTCGTGGAAGTACTCGCGGGCCCCGCCATGCAGCCGCTCCCGGCGAAGCCGGTCGGCGAGCTGGTCGTCCTGGGCCACCATCATGCCGCCGTCGCCCCAGGCACCAAGATTCTTGGTGGGAAAGAACGAGAAGGAACCGACGGTCCCCAGTTCGCCCGCCGCACGCCAGGTCCCGTCCACCTTGCGACGGGCCCCGATGGCCTGCGCCGCGTCTTCCACCAGCATGAGATTGTGCTTCCGGGCGAGGGCCGCGAGGGCCCCCACGTCAGCCATCTGGCCGAAGAGGTGCACGACAACGATGGCCCGGGTGCGGGGGGTAATGGCGGCCTCGACGGCCGCCGGGTCGACGTTGAAGGTCCCGGGCTCGATGTCCACGAACACCGGACGCCCGCCGGCGTTGTGAATGGCGCCCGCGGTGGCAAAAAAGGTAAACGCCGGTGCGATGACCTCGTCCCCCGGCTTCATGTCGAGGGTGCGGAGCGGGATGAGGAGCGCATCGGTGCCGCTGGCGCACGCGATGCCGTGTTTAGCCCCCGAGAGCTTCGCTACCTGGGTCTCGAGTTGCCCCACCTCGGGACCCATGATGAAGCCCTGCCGCTGAATGACACTCATGACGGCCGGGAGGACGGCCTCCTTGATGCGCTCATGCTGGGCAACGAGATCAAGCAGCGGGACGTTCACTGGTGTGGCCCTCAAGTGGCGGGCGGCCTGCCCCGCCGGTGGAAATACTCTAACCTACGATAACCAACAAACTTAGCCCTGCGGAGGGGTAGAATCAACGCGGCGGAGAGCCCCCCCATCCTCCCGATATTCCGCTCCGCAGGAGGCGCAGGCAGCCGCCCCATCGGTCACCACGAGGCGTTCCCCGCACTGGCACATCCAGCCGATCCGGCGGGCGGGCATGCCGACCATCAAGGCGTAGTCGGGAACCACCCCCCGCACCACCGCCCCGGCCCCCACGAAGGCATAGGCCCCGAGGGTGCTGCCACAGATGATCGTGGCGTTGGCCCCAATGGTGGCGCCCCTGCGGACGATGGTCGGCCGGTACTCATGCTTCCGCGACACATGGCTCCGCGGGTTGATGACATTCGTGAAGACGCAGCTCGGGCCGCAGAATACATCGTCCTCAAGCTCCACACCCTCGTAGATCGAGACGTTGTTCTGGACCTTCACGTTGTTCCCAAGGCGGGTCCGGGGCATGACCACGACGTTCTGCCCGAGGTTGCACCGCTCGCCGATGATCGCCCCGGACATCACGTGGCTGAAGTGCCAGATCTTGGTCCCGGTCCCGATGACGGCGCCGTCATCGACGTAGCTGGATTCATGGACGAAATAGTCAGGCATGGGGTGTTCCGTCATCGGGGGGTGGGAGCGTGTCGGCACTGCCGTCGGGTCGGATGAGCTTCACTTCGGTCTCGAGCACCGCACCGAATTGCTGGTACACAGTGGCCTGTGCACGGCCGATCAGCGCCCGGATATCGGCCGCGGTCGCGCCACCGGTGTTCACGAAGTAGTTCGCGTGCTTCGGGGAGATCTCGGCGCCGCCGACCCGGACCCCCTTCAGCCCCGCGGCCTCGATCAGCTGCCCCGCGGTCCGGGGCCCCCCCTCCCGGTGCCAGGAGGCGCCGCCCGGGTTCCGGAAGACGCTCCCGCAACAGGGCTGGTTGAAGGGGGTGCCCTCGGAGCGCCACTTGAAGAGCTCCGCCAGCTCCTCCTCGATCACCGCGGGCGACTCGGACCGGAGGCACACGGTGGTCTCCAGCACCACCCGACCGGACAAGCCGCTCTGTCGATACGCAAACGGAATCGCCGCGCGCGGCAGGACCTGGTCGGCCCCGGCCTCATCGACCACGAGCACCGATTCGACGAAGTCGGACCATTCGGCGCCATGGCAACCGGCGTTCATGTAGACGCCGCCGCCGACCGTCCCGGGGACCCCGACGAACTTGTGCAGGCCGAACCAGCCGGCGGCGGCGGTGCGGCGCGCCGCAAGGGGAGCGGGAAGGCCCGCGCCGATCGTCCAGCGGTCGGCGTCCCGCGCGAGCCGGTCGAGTCCCTTCCCCAGCCGGATGACGAGGGCATCCATCCCTTCGTCCGGCAGGAGGATGTTGGAGCCGAGGCCGATCGTGAACCAGGGGACCCCCGCCTCGGTCGCCGCGCGCAGCGCCACGCCCACATCCGCGTTGACCGCCGGGAGGAGCACCGTGGCCGGACCGCCGATCCGATAGGTCGAGTACCGCGCCAGTGGCTCATCGGCCCGTACCTCACCCCGCACGCTGGCACGCAGCGAGGCGATGAAGCCGGGGTCGCGGGCCGTCGTCACACTGGTTCCGTGGCGGCCTCGCGCGCCAGGGCGTGCCACTCCTGCAGGGAGCAGACGGTCCGGGCCCGGCTTCGCATCGCGATGACGGCGTCGCAGGCGGCGGAGGCCGCCGAAAGCGTCGTCGTGTAGGGCGTGCGGTGCTGCAGCGCCGCGCGACGGATGAGGTAGTCGTCCTGCTGGGTCAGCTTGCCCAGCGGCGTGTTGATCAGGAGCTGCACGTCGCCGGAGAGAATCAGGTCGATGGCGTTCGGCCGCCCTTCGTGCACCTTCAGGACGCGCCCGGCGGGGATGCCGCGGGAGCGGAGATAGCGCCCCGTCCCCTCCGTGGCCACCACCTTGAAGCCCAGCTCGTGGAACCGTCGGATGATCGGCACCACCGTCTGCTTGTCGTGGTCGTTGACCGTCACGAAGACGGTCCCCTCGAGCGGCAGCGCGCCATCGGCGCTGATCTGCGCCTTGGCAAAGGCCATCCCGAACGAGTCGGCGATGCCCATCACTTCGCCGGTGGAGCGCATCTCCGGCCCGAGAATCAGGTCCACCCCGGGCAGCTTGTTGAAGGGGAACACCGCTTCCTTGACCGCCACGTAGGGCTGGAGGACGTCGTCGTGGAGGCCGAGCGACTCGAGCGTCTTGCCCGCCATGACGGCCGCGGCGAGCGACGCGAGCGGCACGCCGGTGGTCTTCGACACGAACGGTACGGTGCGCGAGCCGCGGGGGTTCACCTCGAGCACGTACACCTGCCCGTGCTTGATGGCGTACTGCACGTTGATCAGGCCGACCACACCGAGCCGCAGCGCGAACGCCCGGGTGTGCTCGCGCATCTGCTCGACCTGGTCCTCGGTGATCAGATACGGCGGGAGGACGCAGGCGGAATCGCCGGAGTGGATGCCGGCGTCCTCGATGTGCTGCATGACGCCACCGATAATGCACTGGGTCCCGTCGCAGATGGCGTCGACGTCGGCCTCGAAGGCGTCCTCGAGGAAGCTGTCGATCAGCACCGGGTGTTCCGGCGTGACCCGGGTCGCCTGCGCGAAGTAGCGCTGCAGGGAGTCGACGTCGTAGATGATCTGCATCCCGCGGCCGCCGAGCACATACGAGGGGCGGACGAGAATCGGGTAGCCGATGCGGTCGGCCACCGAGGAGGCCTCCTCCACCGACATAGCCGTGCCGCTCGGCGGCTGCGCCACACCGAGCTCTCGGGCCATGGCCTCGAACCGGCCGCGGTCCTCCGCCTCGTCGATGGCATCGGGCGAGGTGCCGAGGATCCTCACCCCGGCCGCCTCCAGGCCGCGCGCGAGCCGGAGCGGGGTCTGGCCGCCCAGCTGCACCACGACCCCCATCGGCTGCTCGATGTGAACGATCTCAAGCACGTCCTCGAGTGTGAGCGGCTCAAAATACAATGCGTCGGAGATGTCGAAGTCGGTGGAGACCGTTTCGGGGTTGGAGTTGACCATGACCGTCCGGTAGCCAAGCTCGCGGAAGGCAAGCACCGCGCGGACGCAGCAGTAGTCGAACTCAACCCCCTGCCCGATCCGGTTCGGGCCGCTGCCGAGGATGATCACGGCCGGTCGGCCATCGGGGATCGACTCGTTTTCCTCGTCGTAGGAGGAATAGAGGTAGGGCGTGGCGGACGGGAACTCACCGGCGCAGGTGTCCACCATCTTGAAGACCGGTCGGATGCCGTGCCCGTGGCGCGCCGCGCGCACCTCCGCCTCCGGCACACCGCGCAGCCGCCCCAACTGGGCGTCGGAGAACCCCATTCGCTTCATCGCCCGCAGCGCTTCCGCACCCATCGCGTTCGGGTCGGCCGCCCACGCGGCCTCCGCCTCCACGAGTTCGGCCCATTGGTCGATGAACCAGGGGTCGATGCCGGTCCGCTCGGCCACCTCGGCAACCGGCACGCCGCCGGCAAGCGCCCGCTTGATCTGGAAGATTCGCTCCGGCGTCGGGCGCCGGAGCGCCGCCTTGACCGTGGCGATGTCGGCGTCGTCGAGCCGGTCAGCCGCGGGGGTGGCCCCTTCGACCCAGCCGATCCGGTCGATCTCGAGCCCGCGAAGCCCCTTCTGGAACGCCTCCTTGAAGGTGCGGCCGATGGACATCACCTCGCCGACCGACTTCATCTGCGTGGTGAGCGTCGCGTCCGCGGTGGGGAACTTCTCGAACGCGAACCGCGGCACCTTCACCACCACGTAGTCGAGGACCGGCTCGAAGGAGGCGGGGGTCGTCTTGGTGATGTCGTTCTGGAGCTCGTCGAGCCGGTACCCCACGGCGAGCTTGGCGCCGATGCGGGCGATCGGGAAACCGGTCGCCTTGGACGCCAGCGCCGACGACCGGGAGACCCGCGGATTCATCTCGATCACGAGTTGCTCGCCCGTGGCGGGATCGACGGCAAACTGGATGTTGCACCCGCCGGCCGCCACGCCGACCTCGCGGATGATGGCCAGCGCGCTGTCGCGCATCGTCTGGTACTCCCGGTCGGTCAGCGTCATGGCGGGCGCCACCGTGATCGAGTCGCCGGTGTGGACGCCCATCGGATCGATGTTCTCGATGGCGCAGACGATCACCACGTTGTCCGCGGCGTCGCGCATGACCTCCAGCTCGAACTCCTTCCAGCCGATGACGCTCTTCTCGATGAGGACCGAGCCAACCGGCGAGAGTTCCAAACCATGCCCGACCAGCGACTCGAACTCCGCCCGGTTGTACGCGATGCCGCCCCCCGACCCACCCAGCGTGTAGGAGGGGCGCACAATGGCGGGATAGCCGGTCTCCGCCACCACAGCGAGCGCCTCCTCGAGGTTCCGAATCGTCTGGCCGGACGGCGTCGCCAAGCCGAGGCGCCGCATCGCCTGCGCAAACTGTTCGCGGTCCTCCGCCAGGCCGATGGCGCGGGCGTCGGCGCCGATCAACTCGACGCCGTACTTCTCGAGCGTCCCGTCGTTGGCCAGGGCCATCGCCACGTTGAGCGCCGTCTGCCCGCCCATCGTGGGCAGGAGGGCGTCGGGGCGCTCCCGTTCGATGACCCGCGCCACCCACTCCGGCGTGACCGGTTCCACGTAGGTCCGGTCCGCCAGCTCGGGATCGGTCATGATGGTGGCGGGGTTGGAGTTCACCAGGATGACCCGATACCCCTCCTCCTTGAGCGCCCGCACGGCCTGCGTCCCGGAGTAGTCGAACTCGGCGCCCTGCCCGATGACGATCGGGCCGGAGCCGATCAGGAGAATGGAGGAGATGTCAGTCCGCTTCGGCATCAGCAACTTCCTTCAGGATCCGGTCGAGTGCGATGGTGGGCTGCCACGCGGTGGCGGCCCGCAGCTTGGTGGCGTCACCCACCAGGTGGAGGATGTCCGCCGCGCGCATGAGGCCGGGATCGACCTCCGGCACGGCGGCCACCCCGACTTCCGCCGCGAGGCGGGTAAAGAGCTCGTGCAGCGACATGCCTTCGCCCCGGGCCACGTTGTAGGCCTGCCCGGGCTCGCCGTGCACCACGAGCGCAAGATAGGCGTTTACCACGTCCTGCACATGGAGGAAATCGCGGACCGGCTCGAGGTTGCCGGTGCGGACCGCGGTGGCGCCGGATCGCCGCGCCGCCCGCAACCGGGCCGCGAACGCCGGCACCACGAACCGGTCGCTCTGGCCGGCGCCGGTGTGCGGGAAGGGACGCGCCACGACGACCCGCAGCCCGGTCCGGCGCCAGACCTCGAGCGCCGCGATCTCCGCCCCCGCCTTGCTCGCGGCGTACGGGGAACAGGGCACGATCGGGTCGTCTTCCCGCCGCGGCCGGTTCACGCCGCCGCCATACACCTCCGCGCTGGACACGAGCAGGAACAGCGGGTCGGCCTCCCCCCGCTCGCGAAACCCGCCCAGGACGTCGGCCAGGCGGGCGGTTCCCGAGGCGTTGACCGCCCAGGCGGTGCCGACGTCGCGCCGGGCGTCCGCCCCGGAGGCGATCGCGGCGAGGTGAATCACGGCGTCGGGGCGCCAGGCCATGGCGGCGTCGACCGACGCGGTATCGAGCAGCTCCAGCGGGATCCGCGCGACGGCCGCGCGTTCGGCGGCCGCCAACCCCGGGACTTCAAGTGGACCGCCTGGTCGGATGCCCGCCTGCACTTCGTGGCCGGCGGCCAGCAGGGTGCGCACCATGGTGCGCCCCACAAACCCCTCGGCCCCCGTCACGAAGACCCGCATCAACGCCCCTTGAGACGGGCGATGTCGGCGTCCACCATCATCGCGATCAGCTCGGGGAACGCGACCGTGGGCGTCCAGCCGAGCTTCGCCTTGGCGAGCGACGGATCGGCCAGCAGCAGGTCGACTTCGGCGGGACGGATGAACGCCGGATCGAGCTTCACGTATTGCTGCCAGTCCAGCCCGGCGTGGCCGAACGCCTGCTCGACGAGGTTCCGCACGCTATGCGTGACGCCGGTGCCGATGACGAAGTCCTGCGGCGTATCGAGCTGGAGCATGCGCCACATCGCGTCGACGTAGTCGCCCGCAAATCCCCAGTCGCGGTGCGCGTCGAGGTTGCCGAGTCGAAGCTCGGTGGCCATCCCGAGCTTGATGCGCGCCACCCCGTCGGTGACCTTGCGCGTGACGAACTCGATGCCGCGGCGGGGAGACTCGTGGTTGAAGAGAATGCCGCTCACCGCGTAGAGGTTGTACGACTCCCGGTAGTTGACCGTGATCCAGTGGCCGTAGGCCTTGGCCACGCCGTAGGGTGAGCGGGGGTAGAAGGTGGTGGACTCCTTCTGCGGGGTCTCGGTCACCTTGCCGAACATCTCGGAACTCGACGCCTGGTAAAACCGGGCGGAGGGATGCACCAGCCGGATCGCCTCCAGCATGCGTGTCACGCCGAGGGCGGTGAACTCGCCGGTCAGCACCGGCTGCGACCAGGAGGTCGGCACGTACGACTGCGCGGCCAGGTTGTAGACCTCGTGCGGGGTCGACTGCTGCAGGGCGACCGTCAGCGAGTGCTGGTCGAGAAGGTCGGCGGGAAGCAGCGTGATCCGGTCGGCAATATGGTCGATACGCGCCAGCCCGTGGTGGCTGGTCCGCCGCACCACACCGAACACCTCGTACCCCTTGTCGAGGAGCAGCTCGGCAAGATAGGACCCGTCCTGCCCCGTGATGCCGGTAATCAGCGCGCGTTTGCGCTCAGTCATGGGGGTCTCCAAGGGGTGGTTGTGTCGGGGCGGTCACTGGGTTAGATTTCGCGGTTTCCAGTTGTACCGTCAATGACGTAACTGCTTGAGGGATGGACATATGGCACGGGTATGCACCGTGTGCGGCAAGGGGCCGGTCACCGGCAACAACGTCAGCCACGCCAAGAATCGCACCAACCGCCGCTGGTATCCGAACCTGCAGACTGTTCGCGTCCTGAAGGACGGCGAGCCGCGGCGTGTCCGCGTCTGCACCCAGTGCATCAAGGGTAACAAGATCGCCAAGGCGGGGTGAACCTCGGCGCGCCCTCGCGGGCGGCGCCGTCCGGACCGCCGCAGTGCTGTAAAAAAGGGGACCCTCGCGGGTCCCCTTCGTCGTATCGGAAGCGGGCGATGCCACCCTTACTCCGCAAGCAACTCGATGCGAGCCACGTCGGCGCCGTCGCCGGGCCGGTGCCCCATCTTGAGGATGCGGGTGTAGCCGCCGGGACGCGCCGCAAAGCGGGGACCCAGCTCGGAAAAGAGGCGACCGAGGACCTCGCGGTCCTTGATGTTGCGCCCCACAAGCCGGCGCGCGTGCAGGTCGCCGCGGCGGGCCAGGGTGATGAGCTTCTCGGCAAAGGGCCGGAGCTCCTTGGCCTTGGCTTCCGTCGTGTTGATGCCTTCGTGCTTGAACAGGCTGGTGGCCATGTTGTTCAGGAGCGCGCGGCGATGGGCGGAGGTCCGGGACAGCTGCCGTCCCTTGGCGCGATGACGCATTTAGGCGGTCTCCCCGTTGCTGGCGGCGGGGGCAGGCGCGGCGGCGGGGGCAGGTGCGGCGGCGTCGGCGCTCTTGGCGCGCAGGACACCGGCCACCTCATCGAGCACGTGCCCGAAGGCCAGGCCTTCCTTCTCCAGCAGTTCAACGATTTCCGACACGGCCTTTTCGCCCACATTCTTGACCTTGAGCAGGTCTTCCTCGGAATAGGCGATCAGGTCCTGCAGGGTGCGGATATTGGAGTTCTTGAGCGAGTTCAGCGACCGGACCGAGAGGCCGAGGTCGTCGATGGGCCGCGAAAGGCTGTCGCGCAGTCCGCCGCCGAGCTCGGCGACGACCGGCGCGGGCTCGCGCATGACCGGCACCTTGCCGAAATCGACGAAGTACCGGAAGTGCTCCTGCGCCAGCGCCGCGGCGTAGGCGACGGCGTCTTCGGGCGAGATGGTGCCGTTGGTCTCGACGGTGACCGTCAGGCGGTCATAGTCGGTCCGCTGTCCGACGCGGGTTTCCGCCACCGTGAAATTGGCGCGGGTGACCGGGTTGTAGATCGCGTCGATGCGCACGAGGTCGACCGGCAGGGAGCGGTCGAAGGGGTGGAGCTCCGACTCGACGTAGCCGCGGCCCTTGTTGACATAGAGCTCGGCGTTCACTTCCCGGTCTTCCTGCACGGTGAAGAGCAGGTGGTCGGGATTGATGACGGTGACCGAGCCGTGGGGCTGGATGTCGCGGGCGTAGACCGGCCCTGGGCCGTTCTTCTTGATGTGCAGGACGGCTTCATCCACCTCGGGGACCAGCACCAGCGTCAGCCCCTTGAGGCGCTGCACCACCTGGTGGATGTCCTCGAGGACGCCCTGGACGGTCTGATGCTCATGCACGACGCCGTCGAGCCGGAAGCCCCAGACCGCGGAGCCGCGGAGTGAGGAGAGCAGCATGCGGCGCAGTGAGTTGCCGAGAGTGTAGCCGAAACCCCGCTCCAGCGGCTGGAGGCGGAACTCGGCGGCGTTCGGGTTGTCCTCGCGGCGGCTCATTTCGAGCAGGTGCGGGCGGACAAGTCCGGTCAGGTCGATAGTCATGGTTCAGGCCACCACTTACTTCGAGTAAAGCTCGACGATGAGCTGTTCCTGCGCGTTGACCGGAATGGCCTCGCGCGTGGGACGCTCAACGTACCGCCCGGCGGCCTTGTCGCCGTCGACGGAGAGCCAGGATACCGGAGCCCCGCGCGACGCGTATTCCTGCGCCGCCTTGACCGCCACCATCTCGCGGCTGGTCGGGGCGACCCGGACTTCCTGTCCGGGCATGACGTGATACGACGCGATGTCCACCCGGCGGCCGTTGACTTCGACGTGGCCGTGGTTGACGAGCTGGCGCGCCGCCTTGCGGCTCGACGCGAAGCCCATCCGGTAGACGATGTTGTCGAGCCGCGACTCGAGGGCGATGAGCAGGTTGGTGCCCTTGACGCCCGACTCGCGGGTGACGCTCTCGAACAGGTTGCGGAACTGCCCCTCGGTCAGGCCGTACATCCGCTTGACCTTCTGCTTCTCCCGGAGCTGCTTCGAGTACTCGGACGGCTTGCGGCCGCGGCCGGTGCCCTGCCCGTGCTGCCCGGGCGCATAGGCCCGGCGCTCCACGGCGCACTTCTCGGTGAGACAGCGGGTGCCCTTCAGGAAGAGCTTCGTGCCCTCGCGACGGCAAAGCCGGCAGCTGGGTCCAGTGTATCGCGACATGGTTAGACCCGCCGCTTCTTCGGGGGACGGCACCCGTTGTGAGGAATCGGGGTGACATCCCGAATGGACACGACCCGGAGGCCGACCGACGCGAGCGCCTGGATGGCGGACTCACGCCCGCTGCCGGGGCCCTGCACGCGGACATGGACCCGGCGCACGCCGAGGTTCATGGCTTCGCGACCGGCGCCTTCCGCGGCGACCGTCGCGGCGAACGGCGTGGACTTCTTGGAGCCCTTGAACCCCGCCTTGCCCGCCGTTCCCCAGGCGAGGGCGTTGCCCTTCATGTCGGTAATGGTGATCAGCACGTTGTTGAAGGTGGCCGAGATGTGGGCGATGCCCTCGGACTCGACGACCTTCTTGGAACGCTTGGCGCCAGGCGCCTTCGTGGGAGTAGTCGGTGCAGTCATGGTTACTTCTTCGTCGCCTTCTTCTTGCCAGCAATGGCCCGCCGGGGACCCTTCTTGGTCCGGGCGTTGGTATGGGTGCGCTGCCCGCGCACCGGAAGGCCCCGGCGGTGCCGCGACCCGCGATAGCTGCCGATGTCCATGAGCCGCTTGATGTTCATGGCGACTTCCGTCCGGAGGGCGCCTTCGACCTTCAGCGCGCGCTCGATGAACTGACGGAGCCGGGCCACCTCGGTGTCCGAAAGATCCCGGACCCGCGTGTCGGCGGGAACGCCGGCCTCGGTGAGGATGCGAACGCTCGTGGGACGACCAACCCCGAAGATGTACGTCAGGGCAATTTCGACCCGCTTCTCGCGCGGAAGGTCCACGCCTGCAATGCGTGCCATGATCAGCCCTGCCGTTGCTTGTGCTTGGGGTTGCGCTTGCAAATGATGCGAACAACGCCCTGTCGCTTCACGACTTTGCAGTGTTCGCAGATTGGCTTGACACTCGAACGTACCTTCACGGAATCTCTCCAGGACCAGACTTTGAGGTAGCTGAGGAATATAGACCGCGCCAGAACCCAACGCAAGGGAAGCGGTTAGGACGCGATCCGGACCTCCGTCAGCACCCAGGCCGACCGGCCCCGGCGGTAGCCGAGCAGGATGACCGACTGCCGCTCCCCGGGAATCCCGACCTCCCGGTAGCGCCGGCTCAGCCCCACGTAGCCCTGGGCGGAGTCGACCACCTCCGCCCGCTGCAGGACGGTCTCAACCTCTTGTGTCCCTTGGACATAGGACGATAGCATGGCGCGCGCCTGCTCGGCGGTGATCGGCGCCGACTGACCGGCGGCCGGGAGGGTCACCACCAGGCGGCCCGCCCCCGCCGGGGCCAGAAAGGCCCGCAGGTCACGTCGCTGCCAGGAGGCGCGGGCGGAGTCGCCGACCTCGGTGAGGCCAGGCAGCGCTGGTGGGGAGGCGGGGACGCGGGGACGCGGGGCCGGACTGCCGAGGAGGGCGAGGGCGGCGGCCAGCGAGAGACTACGGATCATGCCGCACCGGCCTCGGCCGTGAACTCCGCCAATACCGCGGCGGGATTCGGGGCCTGGGTGATCGGCCGCCCCACCACCAGGTGGGTGGCCCCGGCGGCCGCCGCCTCGCGCGGGGTGGCGACCCGGACCTGATCGCCCGCCGCGTCGATGGCTCGCCGAATCCCCGGCACCACCACCCACCCCCCGGCCGGCACCACCGGCCGGACCACCCCGATCTCCGCCGGCGAACAGACGACCCCCCGGAGCCCTGCCCCGATCGCCGCAGCTGCCAGCCGTGGCACCTCGCGTTCGAGGTCCACCGCGTCCCGGCCGACGGCGTCGGCATATCCCGCCGCATCGAGCGAGGTCAGGACGGTCACGCCGACGAGGTTCATCTCGCCGGCGGCATCCTGCGCGGCCCGGAGCATCGGGACACCCCCCAGCGTGTGCACCGTGGCCATCGCGACGCCGAGCGATTCGGCCGCGCTCACGGCGCCGGCGACCGTGTTCGGGATGTCGTGCCACTTGAGGTCGAGAAAGATCCGGACGCCCCGCTGGTGAAGCTCCGCGAGGAAGGGTGCCCCCTCCCGCGTCATCAGGACCGACCCAACCTTGGCCCAGCGCAGGTCGGGGAGACGGTCGAGGAGCCGGCGGCCGGCGTCGCCCGATTCCACGTCGAGCGCAAGGATGATGTCAGCCACGGTGGCGCTCCAGGTCGCGAATGATGCGGGCGGGAAGGCGCGGATCGGCGAGCGCGCCCGTCCCGATGCCGACGAGCGTGGCGCCGACCGCGAGATACTGGCGGACATCTGCGGCGCTTCGGACGCCGCCGAGGCCGATGATCGGCAAGTCGGGCGCCCGTTCACGCACCCGGCGCACCGCCAGCACACCGGCCGGGAGGAGGGCCGGACCGCTGGCACCGCCGTTGCCGTTGCCCAGCCGAGGGACGCCGTCGGGGTTGAGCGCCAACCCGGGCATCGTGTTCACGACCGATACCCCATCGGCGCCGGCGTCACGCGCCACCAGTGCCAATGCCGCAATGTCCGGCAGGACCGGTGAGAGCTTGGCCACCAGCGGTCGCCCGGTCACCCGCCGGCATCGGGAGATGATGGTGGTGACCGAGGCGGCGTCCGCGCCGAATTCGAGGCCCCCCGCCGACGTGTTGGGACAGGAGAGATTGAGTTCGTACGCGGTGATGCCCTCCAGGTCGTCCAGCCCCTCGATGACCGCCGCATATTCATCGAGCGTGAAGCCGACGACGTTCACAAGGACGCGCGCCGCCTGCATCCGCTGAAGCAGCCACGGCATTTCGACCGCGCGTACCTGCGCGAGGCCGGGGTTGGCCAGGCCAATCGCATTGAGCATCCCACCGCGAAACTCGGTCACCCGTGGCGGGGCGTTCCCTGCCCTGGGCTCGACGGAGACCGCCTTGGTCACCAGCCCGCCGAGGCGGTCAATGTCCATCACGCCGTCGAGTTCACGGCCGTAGCCGGCGGTGCCCGACGCGAGCACAAGGGGATTCTGGAAGCGGACTCCGAAGACCATCCGCTCCAGCGCGGTGGCCGCCATCACTTGATGTCGTCCTCCCGGAGCTGGCCGGCGGGCGTATTGGGTGCCGTCGTGGGCCGCGCGCGCCGTTGCCCGGTCGACCTCTCGCCGCTGTTGGCGTACGCCTGCATCGAATCCTCGAGCGCCAGTACCGCGGGGGTCACCTCTCCCGCGACAAGCTGGAGGTACGGGCTCTCCGGATACTCGCACTCGAGCGTGTGGAAGATCGACTCGGCACGGGTCGGCTCCAGCGCCGCCAGGGCGAGGAGCGCCTTCGGCGCATACGGGGAGGTCGGCCACCAGGCCGGCACCGTGGCAAAGAGTTCGGCGGCAATGCGCGGCGCGGGGAGGGAGTCGCGGACCGCCTCGGCGAGCACGAACGTCGCGAGGTCGCCCTCTTTCGCGTCGGGGCTGATTGAGTCGGCGTAGGCACGGGCCTGGTCGAGGACACGGAGATAGCGCAACGCCTGAATCGAGGGGCGGCCGCCGATTTCGCTGAGCTCGGTGAGTTCCGGGCGCGCCTGCTCGAGCTGCGACAGGGTGTCCGCCTGCCCGATGAAGTATTCGCCGATCCGCAGCCGCGCCGTCAGGCTGGAGAAGGTGGTCGGCCTCGCCGAGGCGGCCTCGCGGAGCCGCGCCAGACCGGAGTCTGGATTGGAGGAGAGGAGGCGCATGCCATCGGCGAGGAGGAGCCGGTCCCTCGATTCCGGCGGCAAGCCGGGGAGAGCGACGGCGGCCGAGGTGTATTTGGAGGCCAGGCCGGGGTCGACGCGGCCGACCCCGGTGATGATCGACTCCCACGGCAGCGCCGTGTCGCCCTGTGCGAGCGCCGAATCGATGAGTGGAACGGCCTCGGCGAGGTTGCCGAGGTTGGCATAGTCGGCCGTGCGTTCGGCGTCGACCGCGGGCCCCTCCAGGCCTTCCAGCGTCGTGACCGCCGCCTGGTACTCCCCGTTGAGTCGAAGCACGCGGGCGTGCTCCAGCTGGGCAGGGCGACTGATGGCGGTGTCGGAACTCGCCATCAGCTCGAGGAGCACGCGATCCGCGGCGGAATAATCGCCCGCTTCAAGGAGGCAACCACTGAGGAGGACCTTGGCCCGCTCCGCCACCTTGGGACTGTCCATGCTCAGCGAAGCGGCCTCGAGCGCGGGCACGGCGGCCGGGCAGTCTCTGCGCGCCACCATCGCCTCACCCCGGATCAGCTGCGCATCGTCCACCCAGCTGCTCTCCGGATGGCGGGCGATCACCGTATCGGCGCGCACCTCCGCCTGCGCCCAGTACCCCTGCGCCTCGAAGGTGCGCCCCGCCGCCTGCGCCTTCTGGGCGCGCTTGGCAAACCGATTGGCGTTGTACATCCCGTTGTAGTAGACGCACCCCGTCAGCGCGAGCAGGAGCAGCAGCGCGCCTCGCTTCACCGGCCCGGGCCCCCGGCCCGCGCCCCGCTCTTCCACTCGAATTCCAGCAGGTAGTCGACAATGGCATCCGCCAGGGCGCGCGCAATCTGGCGCTGGCCCGTCTTCGACATCAGGTACTTCGCATCGGACGGACTGGTAGCGTACCCGATCTCGACCAGCACTCCGGGCCGCCGGCCGGTGTTGAGCACGATCAAGTCGTTGCGCTGCTTGACACCGCGATTCGCGCCGGGATGCACCGGCTCCAGGTGGGTCTGAATCAACGCCCCCGCGCGCGCCGACTCACGCAGATACTCGTTCATCTGCAGGTCCTTCAGGATGTACCCCAGCGGGCCGGTCACCAGCTCCTGATCCTCGGGGCTGTCAAACCGCAGCGCTTCGTTCTCTGTCCGGGCTACCCGATCCGCGTCGGCGGAGTTCTCCTCGCCGATAATTAGCGTCGAGAACCCGTTGACGGAGCGGTAATCGCGCCGCTTCCCGGTATCGAGGGCGTCCACATGAAGGCTGATGAAGAGATCACAGCTGGCGTCGCAGGTCGGCGCGCCTGAATCAGGTTCGCTGGCGGACATCAGTGGTGCGCGTCATCCGCACGGTGATGCCGCGCTTAACCAGTTCCTCTTGCAACAACAACGAGACCTGAAGCGTGACGTCCTTCTCGGTGACGCCGCGCGGAAAGAACTTGCCGAGATTCCCGGGGTCGGCGCCGCCATGCCCGGCGTCCACCGTGACGATGTGCCCCGGCAACAGCCCGTTGGGCAGCCGCTTCGGCGCTGGCGCCGTGACGGCCACGCTCCCAAGCTGGACCAGCCGGCCCGCGGTGCGGTCGAACTTGTACAACTCGCCGAGATATCGCGGCAGAACTTCCGAGACGAACTGGTAGGGCACGAAGAGTGAATCGCCGCGCTCGATGGTCGGCACGGCCAGGGGCTCGAGCCGGTCGTTGAGGCGGAAGAGCGGTGCGCCGGGGAGGAAGGCGAAGTCCTGCCGGGAGATGACCAAGGTGACCCAGGCGCCCTCGCGCCGGATGGTCCCGGCCAGTGCCGCGGCAAGGGGATAGGCGGCCACCATCGGCCGGCCATCGGCATCTGTACTCACCGACAGCTGCGTCTCGCCGCGCGGCGTGGCCACGAGAAGCTGCGAGGGCACGGCGCCCGTGAGCGCGAGGAGGAGCGAGAGGGCGATCACCGTTGCCGCCCCACGGCGATGGCGCGGGCCGTTTCGCGGTCGATCATCCGTTCCTTCAGCGCCTGTCGCTTGTCGTGCTGTTTCTTGCCGCGGCCGAGCCCGATGGCAATCTTCGCCTTGCCCCTGCTGAAGTAGAGCTCGAGCGGCACGAGGCTGAGCCCCTCGCGCTCGACCGAGCCGATGAGACGATTGATTTCGCGACGATGGAGGAGAAGCTTGCGCGAACGAACCGGGTCGTGATTGTACCGGTTACCCTGGGCGTACGGGGTGACATTCATTCCTTCGAGATACACCTGTCCCCCGGAAACCCGGGCGTACGCTTCCTTGATGGAGGCCTTGCCGCTGCGGAGCGACTTGACCTCGGTGCCGGTCAGCACCAAGCCCGCCTCCCACGTCTCGAGGATGTGGAAGTCGTGGGTCGCCTTGGGATTGCGGGCGACCGAATGCCGGCGCTCCGTGGGCGCATCCGATTTGGTAGACATGGGCGGTCTCGTAAACCCAAGATAGACAGTGGGTTCGGGAGGGTCAACGGGCCGCTTGACGCCGGGGCCGGCCTCCCGCTACCTTTGCCGCCCACGCCGAAGTGGTGGAATTGGTAGACGCGCTGCGTTCAGGGCGCAGTGGGCGCAAGCCCGTGGGGGTTCGAGTCCCCCCTTCGGCACTTCCCTTCCTCAGTACCGCACCATCTCCCGATCAATCTCGCGAGCCCACCGGTCAATGCCGCCGGCGAGGCTCCGCACGTTGGGCAACCCGACGGACCGCAGGAAGCTAGCCGCCTGCAGCGAACGCACGCCGTGGTGGCAGTACGCGACGATCTCCGCCGCAGGGTCGAGCGCATTCGCCAGGCCCGGCAGCCGGGAGAGCGGCGCCAGGCGCGCACCCTCCAGTCGCACCAGTTCCCACTCCGGCACCTCCCGCACATCGACCAGCACGATGGAGCGCCCTCCCGCGAGTTCGCGCTGGAGTTCCGCCGGCGTCACCTCGAGCCCGGGGGCCGCCGCCACGGGCGCCACCCCGCAGAACGCCTCGTAGTCGATCAGTTCCCGGACGCTCGGCGAGTCGCCGCAGAGGGGACAGGCGGGATCCCGCTGCAGGGCGAGTTCGCGGAACTGCATCCGGAGCGCATCGAAGAGCAGCAGGCGTCCGATGAGGGGATCGCCAATGCCGAGGAGGAGCTTGATCGCCTCCATGGCCTGGATGGAACCGACGACGCCCGGCAGCGCGCCAAGGACCCCGGCCTCCGCACATCCAGGCACCATGCCCGGCGGGGGTGGCTCCGCGTAGAGGCAGCGATAGCAGGGACCGCCCTTGGCCGCAAAGACCGACGCCTGACCCTCGAACTGGAAGATGGCGCCGTACACGTCGGGAATGCCGCTGAGGTACGCCGCGTCGTTGATGAGATAGCGGGTGGGAAAGTTGTCACTCCCGTCGAGCACCACCTCGAACCCCTCGAAGATGCCGAGCGCGTTCTTCGCTGTCAGCCGCTCGGGGAACTTCTCCACGGTGACGAAGGGATTGAGGTCCTCGATTCGGGCCGTGGCGGAGTCGAGTTTCGGGAGGCCGATGGTGGCGGTCCCGTGGAGGACCTGGCGCTGCAGGTTGCTCACGTCCACCACGTCGGCGTCCACGAGCCCGATCGTCCCGACGCCTGCGGCGGCGAGGTAGAGCGCGGCGGGCGAGCCGAGGCCCCCGGCCCCCACCACGAGGACGCGCGCCTGCTTCAGCCGGCGCTGGCCGGCCTCGCCGACGTGCGGGAGGATCAGATGCCGGGAATACCGCTGGAACTCGGCGGTGGTCAGCGGAGGAAGATCGGGATGGAGTTGGTCAGCCATGGCTGGGACCGCCCGCGGTCAGGACGCGGCGGCGGTCCCGACGAGCTGCGCGACCCGGCCTTCATCCTGCAGGAGGTCGGTCAGGCTGACCCCCTTCAGGAGATCGTCCACCCGGGTGCGGAGGGCGTGCCAGACGGGGCGGATGCTGCACTGGGCGCCGGGGCCGCAGCGTTCCTCGTCCACCGGGTGCGTTTCGCAGTTGATCTCGAAAATCTGGTGATCGCAGGCGGCCATGACGTCGTGCACGGAGATCTGCTCGGGGGGACGCCCGAGGAAATACCCGCCACGCGCGCCGCGGACGCTCTCCACCAGCCCGGCCCGTCGCAGCCGGAGGAGGATCTGCTCGACATAGTCGCCGGGGAGGCGCTCCGACTCGGAGATGTCCCGCGCCGCCACGGGCTCGGTCCCACCCCGCCGCGCCAGATGCAGCGAGATGATGAGGCTGTACTCGGTCCAGGTTGTCACTCGCATGGACGCAATATGGGAGTTGCGGGGTGGGATATCAACCGCAGCCCCACGGACCTCAGCCCCCGGCCGGCAGTCCCTTCCCACCAGGGACGCCCAGCTCCGTCATGGCCCGCAAGTCGAGGATCTCCTCGAGTTCCTTCCCCTTGAGGATCCCGCGCTCGGTGACCAGCTGCTTCACCGTCAGTCCGGTCGCGATGGCCTCCTTGGCAAGCTTGGCGGCCGCGGCGTAGCCGATCTTGGGTGCCAGCGCAGTGACGAGCGCCGGGCTCCGCTCGAGCCAGTGCGCGCACTGCGCCTCGTCGGCGGTGATGCCCTCGATGCAGCGCTCCGAGAAGACCCGGGTCGCGTTGCCGACGATGATGAGGCTGAACACGATGTTGTGGGTGATGACCGGCATCATGACGTTCAACTCCAGCTGCCCCGCTTCCGCGGCCATCGCGACGGTCATGTCGAGGCCCAGTGCCTGATAGCACACCTGGTTGACCATTTCGGCGATGGAGGGATTCACCTTGCCCGGCATGATGCTGGAGCCGGGCTGCACCTCGGGCAACCCGATTTCCGCCAGGCCGGTGCGGGGCCCCGAGGCGAGGAGCCGGATGTCGTTGGCCAGCTTGTTGAGGTCGAGCACCCAGGCGCGGAGCGCGCCGCTGAAGGTGGCGATGTCGCCCATCGACTGCATCAGCTGGACGCGGTCCTCCGCGACCTCGAGCTTGAGCCCGGTGATCTCGCTCAGGTGCTTCACCATCAGCGCGGGATACGCGGGTTCGGCGTTGATGCCGGTGCCCACCGCCGTGCCGCCGATGTTCATCGCGCGGAGCCAGCGGGCCGCCTCGGCCAGCTTGGCCCGGTGGCGTGCCACGGTATGCCCGTATGCGGTGAACTCCTGGCCGAGCCGGATCGGCGTCGCGTCCTGCAGGTGGGTGCGTCCCGACTTGATGATCCCATCGAACGCCTTGCCCTTGGCGAGGAACGCCTCGGCCAGGCGATCCATGGCGTCAAGCAGCGGCGTGAGGGTGGTGAGGGTGGCGAGGCGCATGGCGGTCGGGATGACGTCGTTGGTGCTCTGCGCCATGTTGACATGGTCGTTCGGGTGCACGGGCGAATAGGTGCCTCGCTCCGTGCCGAGAATCTCATTGGCCCGGTTGGCGAGCACCTCGTTGCAATTCA
Organism: Gemmatimonadales bacterium; assembly: GCA_041390145.1. Taxonomy (NCBI): domain Bacteria; kingdom Pseudomonadati; phylum Gemmatimonadota; class Gemmatimonadia; order Gemmatimonadales; species Gemmatimonadales bacterium. The sequence goes on from JAWKQM010000013.1 coordinate 27,407, forward strand.
TATGGTGACTGGTGCCCGCGCCGGCCTGGTAGACGTCCACCACGAACTGGTCCCGGAAATTGCCGCCGAGCACTTCCTTGGTGGCCGCAATGATCGCATCGGCCAGCTTGCGATCGAGCCGGCCGGTCTCCCTGTGGGTGAGCGCCGCGGCCTGCTTGATCTGGATCATGGCGTCGACGAACGCGGGGAGGGGACGGAGCCCGGAGATGGGGTAGTTTTCAACGGCGCGCAGGGTCTGGATGCCGTAGAGGGCGTCGGCGGGGACGGCCTTCTCGCCGAGGGGGTCCTTTTCGATGCGTGTCTTCATGACGGATACCGGTTGATCGGGGAATGAATCACAAGGCTGCCAAAGGGAACCAGATGAGCACCTATTTCACTCAGCTGTCGGAACATACGGCCTTTGCCGAGGCCAAATTCACCAAGGCGGACCTGGCGCAGGGGGCCCACCTCTTCGCCGGGCTCAACTGCTTCGAACCGGGGCAGTCGCAGGCGGTCCACGCCCATGCGGGCGCCGATAAATTTTACCTCGTGCTGGAGGGAAAGGCGAGGATGCGGGTGGGCAGCGAGGAGATCGATGCGGAGGCGGGAACGCTGGTGTGGGCGCCGGCGGGCGTCCCGCACGGGGTCGTGGAAGCGCTGGAACGCTCGGTGATGCTGGTGGGGATGTCGCGCTAGGTCCAGGCTGTTGCTGCTTCCCTGCCCCGCTGTGCTGCCTCACCCGCTGTCCCCCGGCCACGCCGATCCACCTCACCCCCTGTCCCCCTCTCCATGATATGGAGAGGGGGGACGTGTGCCTCACGTTCTGTCCCGGCGGATGGGACCCCTAGTCCGAACAGTCTCCGAGGGGATAGACGGTGCCGCAGTTGGGGCATGGATTCTTGCAGCCCATGGCGCGGGTCCGGACCTCAAAGCCGCAGCGATTGCACAGCGGGCGGGGCAGCGGGGCCGCGGGGCCGTCCGCACTGTGCATCCCCTTCTCCTGCCCCCCTGCCCCGCTGCCCCGCCTATTCAAGGCGATAGACCCCGGTCAGGAAGGGGTTGGTGTTCCGCTCGACGCCGATGGTGGTGTCGGGACCGTGGCCGCTATGCACGATGGTACTGTCGGGGAGGGTCAGGAACTCGCGGTCGATCGAGGCCATCAGCGTTGCGGTGTCCCCGCCCGGGAGATCGGTCCGCCCGATGGAACCGTTGAAGAGCACATCACCACCGAACACCCTGCCATACCCCACGAGCGCGACGCTGCCGGGGGAGTGCCCGGGCGCGAATCGCACATCGAAGCGGATGTCGCCGAGGGTCAGCGGCTGACCGGGGACGATCTCGTCGGTGGGCGGCGGAGCGGGCAGGCAGCGCAAGCCGAACATCTGTGCCTGCGGCGCCAGGTTGTCATACAGCGGCCGGTCGAGCGGGTGGAGCCAGATCGGCACCGGCCAGCGGTCGATCACGTCGCGAACGCCCATGATGTGGTCGATATGACCGTGCGTGAGCCAGATTGCCTCCAGCGTCCAGCCCCGTCGCTCCACCTCCGCCATGATGCGCCCGCTCTCCTCCCCGGGGTCAATCATCGCCGCCGCCCCGGTGGCCGGATCCGCCACGAGGTAGCAGTTCTGCATGAACTGCCCGTTGGGAATGGAGACGACGACCGGATCAGGCAACGGCGGCGGCCTTTCGTTCGGTCAGGAACTTCTCGACGGCGATCAGGGCGGTGGTCGCGTCGCCCACGGCGGTGGTCACCTGGCGCGTCAGCTGCACGCGCACGTCCCCGGCGGCAAAGAGCCCGGGAATCGAGGTCATCATCCGGTCGTCGGTGATCATGTAGCCGGCCGGATCGTGGGCGAAGTGCTGGGTGACGAGCCCGGTGTTCGGCTTGAACCCGATGAAGATGAAGCAGCCGGTGACCGGCAAGGTCGACGTGGCGCCGTTCACGGTGTCCTTGAGCGACAGCGACTGGAGCCCGGTGTGGTCGCCGGTCAGCTCGGTGACCACCTTGTTCCAGATCACCTCGATCTTCGGGTTGGCGAAGAGCCGCTCCTGAAGAAGCTTCGACGCGCGGAACTCGTCGCGCCGGTGGATCACGTACACCTTCGAGGCGTACCGCGTCAGGTAGGCGGCCTCCTCGACCGCGGCATCGCCCCCGCCGACGACGGCGATGGTCTGCTCCTTGAAGAAGGCGCCGTCGCAGACCGCGCAGTACGACACTCCCTGCCCCGCATACTCCAGTTCGCCGGGCACGCCGAGCTTGGTCGGGGTGCCGCCGGCGGTGAGGATGACGGCCGGCGCCTCGTAGGTGGCGCCGGTGCTGCAGGCCACCTCGAACATGCCGTCCTCGCGACGGGCGACGGTCTCGACGTTCTCCTGCAGGATCTTCGCGCCGAACTTCTCGGCGTGCTCCGCCATCAGGCGCGCCAGTTCCTTGCCCTTGATGGTGGCAAAGCCGGGATAGTCCTCGATGAGGTCGGTGTTGAGGAGCTCGCCGCCCGGGATGCCGCGCTCGAGGACGACGGCGTCGAGCATCCCGCGACCGGCGTACATGCCGGCGCAGAGGCCGGCGGGGCCGGCGCCAATGATGATCACATCGTGGGTGGAACGGGACATTTGAAGCCCAGGTCAGAGGTTGTCCGCCACCGGCCGGTGTTTGGCGGGGAAGCGGGAACGCGGGCCCCGGCTTTCGCCGGGGTGACGGCGGGGCCGTCGATGCTCAAATATAGAACAATCGGGGGTTCCCTACTGCGCCCCGCCATCGGGGCCGGCATGGTCCCCACGGAGGATCGGGCGCAACAGGCAGATCCCCGACCAGGGCCGGTTGGGGTCGAAGCCGCCGCTGCCCGGCAGGTAAGAGAGGAGGCGCAGGAATCGTGGGAGTCGCCGCAGCGCCCTGGCGGCGACGAAGGTCGACTGGCACTCCGCCACCCGCCAGCCACGGGACTCGAACCAGGCCACACCCTCGGGAGGCGCGAAATGCATGGAGGCGCTTCCCGCCCGGAGCGCGTGCCCCCAGTCCTTCTCGATCATCCGCAGCAACCCGGGTGATATGACGTCCGTGACCCAGCCCTGGATGGTGGGGACGCCGGCCATGGTGCGTGCCAGCGTCGCGACCTCCTCCGGCCGGAGATACATCACCAGCCCCTCGGTGATTACCAACACCTTCTCGGCCCGCTGCCCGAGTCGCTGCAGCAGCTCCCGGACGGGGGCTTCCTGTGACAGATCCAGCGGAATCCGCTCGAGCGTGCAATGGGGCTCGGCCGATTCGAGCAGCGCCGCCTTTTCCGCCAGCAAGGGCCCCTGATCCACCTCCACCCAGACGAGGTTTGGCGGCAGTGGGAGGCGATAGGGCCGCGTATCCAGCCCGGCGGCCAGGTTGACGACGAGCGTGACACCGGCGCTGATCTCCGCCTGGATCATGCGGTCCATGACGACCGTCCGGGCCACCACCGACCAGGCGGCGTTGCGCATGGGCCTGGGCAGCGTCGCATGGATCTGCTCGCCTCGGGTGCCAGCCAGCCTTCGCGCGTGTGCATCGTGGAAATGCGCGTCCGGGCGTTCCGACTCCAGGGCACGGTAAAGCGCCACCCAGTGGGCGGTGTCGGAGACGTTGCGGACGGAGGCGGGAGGGTTCATCGATGGTACTCGGAGGGTGGAAACGGTGTGGTCGTGGGCGTGGCGTGCGAAGAGCGGTGACCAAGATAATCAGGGATTGAACGTCACCGCCTGAAAGACCAATACCCGCACCTTCTGCCCTCGCACCTCGCCCGGCCGGAAGAGGCTCCCGAGCACCATCCGGAGGGCGGCGACCTCGAAGCTCGGGTACACCACCGAGTGAACATGGAAGGAACAGGGCTCCGGATGGCCAAGGGTATCGATGATGAACGAGAGCTCAACTCGCCCTCCCACGCCGGCCATCTCCAACTGCCGTGGATACCGCCGCTTTCCCACTTTGACCAGCTCGGGAGGGATGTCCACGGTCGCCTCGGTGTAGGCAGCCCCCGAATCGACCGCACCGGAGGCCGGACTCACCTCATGGGGCGGCTCCTCGGGACAGACGCTCTCCTCCGGCACAATCCGGTGCGGAACCGGCAGCTGCCCGGCAGTACGACTGGACACCGCCCCCAGGGGGACGGGCCGGAGGGGAACCTGGCCGCGGAGTGGTCCCGCGGACAGAGGGAAGCAGAGCGCGAGCAGCAGGAGGCATCGCATCACCGCCCGTTTCATTTGCCGGTCGTCCTCGCGAGGCGAATGACGGAAGGGATATCGAGGGAATCGGTCTCGATCCCATAGAGCTTTCCGCCGGCGACCGCCGCCAGGCGAAAACCCGCCGGAAACCGAATTGTCCCGAGGAACCGTCCGTCGGCGTCGAAGACATCCGACGCCGGCGGCGCCTGCGGCGCTTCAATTGCCGGGAGTCTCGAGACCGCGCCAGCCATCTCCGCCGCGGTGATCGGCTGCCGCACCAGCCAGGTGCCGTCCGGCCCAGCGATTACTGCCCCGAACGCCGGGTAGGTCTCACCGAATTCGATGTTACCAGCCATCTGCGTCATGGCAGCGCGAATCTGCTCGTTGTCGATCTTGGCCATCTGCGCCTCGAAGGCCTGCTTGAACGCGGCCGTCACCCTGTCCCGATCCGCCTCCGTGACCGGCTTCGGCTCGTGCTGCTTGGCGAAGACCATCCGCAGACGGCCGTCCGCACCGTAGACGGACAGCCGGTACTCGCCGGTCATCCCGGCCGCTACGAGGCCGTTGTCGGCCGTGGTCCACGCCGCGGTGGAATTGAAAACCCGCGTCTTCATGGTGGTGGGGCCTTGGCTGATATCAAGGATCGGATCGAGCGGGAAGGAGAGGATGGTGTCCTGCACCACTCCATCGGGCGCCAGGCGTACAACGACGTTGATATGACCCTCGGCGGCCTGGCCGGGCATTACCATCGCGTTGACCTGACCCGCAAGCTGGCCCTGAGGAAGCGTCCGCCAGAGGAACGGAGTGTCGGGAGAGGCCGGCAGCGAAAAGCTCCGCACGAACCGCCCGTCGGGCGCGAAGAGCTCGATCCGCATATTTCCCAGATCAGGGACAGTGAGGGTGTCGCCGGCACCCACCAGCACCCCCGCCACCATCCGCCCAAACTGTCCCGGGCCCTCGCCGGGTCCGCCGATGGTCCCGAGGAAGGAACCGTTCGAGTCAAAGTGCTGAATATTGGGTACGGAGCGGTCCAGCACGAAGATCTCACCGCGGCTGTTGACCGCGACGCCGGCGAGGATCCCAAACTCGCGACCGGCCACATCCTCGGCGGACTCGATGCGGAGGTCCTCCTTGAACTGCCAGGCCTGGTCGGGCGTCCACGTCCCTTCCGTCCCGTTCATGACCAGTTTCACACCGGCGCTGTCGGTGACCTGGTAGCTGGCGTCGCCGGAGGGGCGGTCGCAAGCGATGGCACCGACGCAGACGAAGGCAACGACTACGACAACTGGCAGCTTTCGGTGCACGCGGCCTCCTCAGCCGGAGTTTGCAGCCTGTGCGTCGTGCACCAGTCACTCCCCCTGCTTGAACACCTTCATCGCCGTGGCCACCATCGAGGCCATGTCGCCCACGTTGGCCGGCAGGATCATCGTGTTGGTCTTCTGCGCCAGGGCGCCGAACTGGATCAGGTAGTTCTCCGCGACCCGCAGCTGGGTGGCCTCCATGCCGCCCGGCTTGTGGATCGCCTCGGCCACCATGCGAATGCCCTCGGCCGTCGCCTTGGCCACCGCCAGGATGGCCGCGGCCTCGCCCTCGGCCTCGTTCATCTGCTGCTGCCGGTTGGCCTCGGACGCCTTGATCACCTGCTGTTTGCTGCCTTCGGCGACGTTGATGGCGGCATCCCGCTGGCCTTCAGACGTGAGAATGACCGCGCGCTTCTCCCGCTCCGCGCGCATCTGCTTTTCCATCGCCGCGAGGATGTCGTGCGGTGGATTGATGTTCTTGATCTCGTACCGGAGCACCTTCACGCCCCAGGGGTCGGAGGCCTTGTCCAGCTCGGCGACCACCGCGCTGTTGATGTTCATCCGCTCCTCGAACGTCTTGTCGAGGTCGATCTTGCCGATCTCGCTGCGGAGCGTGGTCTGGGCCAGCTGCGTGATGGCAAAGGTGTAGTCGTCAATGCCGTACGACGCGCGTTCGGGATTGAGCACCTTGAGGTAGAGCACCCCGTCCACACCTACCTGCACGTTGTCCCGGGTGATGCAGACCTGCTCCGGGATATCGTACGCCCCTTCCTTCAGCGAGAGGCGGTACCGGATCACGTCGATGAAGGGAATGAGAATGTGGAAGCCCGCCTGCAGCACGCCGGAGAACCGGCCGAGGCGCTCCACCACGAACGCGCTCTGCTGGGGGACCACCACCGCCGTCTTCGCGATGACCATCACGATGACGACGCCGAGGAACAACGCGACGATCACGAAGGGACTGATGCTCATTGGCCTGCTCCTTCTGGCGCGACGGAAAGGGTAAGACCATCCACGCTGGTCACCCGGCAGCGGGTGCCGCGGGGCAGGAGCGCTCCGGTGCTCGTGCGGGCGGACCAGGTCGTCCCCCGGAGCTCGACCTTGCCGACGGCGCCCGGCGGCAGCTCCTCGATGACGATGGCGACTTCCCCCACGAGCTGGTCGATCTCCGTCGCTCGGGGATCGCCCTGGAAGTGCTGCACCAGGGCGTCACGGAAGAGCAGGAGGGAGGCGACCGAGAGCACCGAGAACAGAATGAGTTGCGCGCCGATCGAGCCTGCCGCATGCATGCTGGACAGCAGCCCGACCAGCAGGGCGGCGATGCCGAAGAAGATGACGTAGAAGCCCCCGGCCGCGGCCAGTTCGACCAGGACGAGGAAGAGCCCCAGCACAACCCAGTGCCACCACAGGATGTCCATTGCGTCCCGCCGTTGGAGGAGGGGGATCGTTCAGGGATTTCGAAGTATATCGTGCGGCGAGGCGCCCCGCCACGTGGGGCGGCCCGCACTCGACGCCCGGTGCCTAGTCCAGGCCGAGCAGCCCCAGCGCCCCGTGACAGGCGGAGACCGTCCCGACCAGGAGTGAGCACGAGCGGCCGCTCGCGCCGGCGTCGCGCAGCATCCCGGCCGCCGCCGCCGCATCACTGACCGCGAACGCCCCGACGCCGTCCGTCAGATGGCGCGTCACGAACAGGGCCGGCCCGAACACCTCGCGCTGCTGGGACAGTCGCTCCACCACCGCATGTGCCGTCTCGCTCATCTCCCACATGCGTGGCGCGCGAATCACCGGACAGGTGGCCGGCTCGATGCAGTGCGTCGGGCAGAGCCAGTCGGCCCAGGATACGTACCGCGTGCCGTCGGGTGCGAGCGTGTCGTAGGGGGTTCCGACGGGATCGGTCAGCGGCTGCTGAGCGACAGCGCGTCCGGGCCAGGTCTTCTTCGCGAGGCGGCGCAACCAATCGAACATGAGGTGGGGCATGAGGGGAGAGGGGACGATGTAGGAGGGCTGGGCAGCGGGGCCGCTGGGCAGCGGGGCCGGGAGGCCGGAGCGGAGATATGTATCAAAGAACCCGTCCCAGTCCTGCACCACCAACTCGCGATCGGGACTCGGCGGCAGCTCCCGGGTCACCTGGCAGGCGGGATCCCGGTCCACCACCAGCACCCGCTCGTACCCGAGGACGCCCCGCGCCTTGGCGCGCGCGAGCTGGCGGGCGTAAAACGTTCCGTAGCAGCCGCCACCCACGACAACGAATTCGTGGACCGCGATCGGCTCAGAGTGCGCCGTTGGTGATGGGGAGGACGTGCCCGGTGATGGCGGAGGCGGCGTCGCTCGCGAGGAAGAGTACTCCATCGGTGATTTGCCTCATCTCGACCCAGCGAACGGCGGCATCGTCGACCGAGGACACGTTGTCGCCGGTGCGGACCATGCCGGGCGCCACGGCGTTGACCCGGACGCCGCGGTCGCGGATCTCGAGCGCCAGGCTCTGGGTAAACGCCGCCACCGCAGACTTGGCCGCGGCGTAGACTGCCATCTGGTCTTGCGGTCGGAAGAAGGCCACCGAGGCGAAGTTGATGACGACCCCGCCGGTATCGGCCAGCGCGCCGACCGCCGCCTGCGACACCAGGAACGCCGTCTTGAGATTGATGGCGATTTCCCGGTCGAAGTCCGCGACGGTGGTCCCCTCGATTGGCCCGAACGTCGTCAGGCCGCCCGCCACGTTGACCACCACATCGAGCCGCCCGAAGTGCTTCACCGCCGTCTCGACGGCCAACCGGGCGATATCGGGCTCCGTCAGGTCGCCTGCGGTCGGCCGCGCCTCGATGCCCTCGGCCTCGAACTCCCGGGCCCGGGCCGCTGCAGCCACCGCATTGCGGTCACACAGCACGAGCTTGGCACCTGCGCGCCCAAAGGCGAGCGCCACCGCGTGCCCAATCTGGCCCACCCGCGCGACGCCGGTGACCAGCACCACCTTGTCCTTGAAATTCCACGCCGTCGTCATGGAGGGCTCCGTCACGTGGGCGTCGGCCGTCGCGACTCCAGCCGCGCCAGCCACTCCTCCGGCACCGTCTGCGAGCCGAGGGAACCATGTCCCTCCCCGGGGCCGATGTCGCCATGCCAGTCGCTTCCGCCCGTGCGCGCCAGGTCGAGCGCCGTCGCCAGCCCGGCGATCCGGGACCGCGTCTCGGCCGCGTGGCGCGGGTGCCGCACCTCCACGGCGTCGAGTCCTTCCTGCTTCAACCGCGCCAGGTAGGGCCGGGTGGCCCGGTCGCGCAGGTGCGCGGCCGACACGACGCCGCCCGCCGCGTGGACCAGGTCCGCCACTTCCCCGAACGTCGGAAGGACCTTGTCGGCGTACGCCGGCTTGTTGCGGCCGAGAAAGCGATCGAACGCCGAGTTCACATCTTCCGCGCCGCCCATGCGGACCACCGCGCGGGCCACGTGGGGCCGTCCGATGGCACCGCCAGCCGCCTCCTCCAGCACCGCGTCGAGGGTGACGCCGAGCCCCAGCTCCTGCAGCCGGCCACACATCACTTCGGCCCGGCGCCGCCGGTCGGCACGGCAGCGGTCGAGAAACGCCTCGACCCGCTCGTCATCCACCGGCAGGAAGTAGCCCAGGATGTGGACCTCGCCCCACGGGGAGGCGGCGGAGAATTCGCAGCCGGCAATGACCCGGACGCCCGCCGCGTCTCCCGCTGCCACCGCCTCGGCGACGCCGGCCACCGAATCGTGGTCGGTCAGGGCAATGGCGCTGAGCTCCGCCGACCTGGCACACGTTACCACATCCGTCGGCGAGAGGGCGCCGTCGGACGCGGTGGAATGCATGTGCAGGTCGATAAAGCGAGGAGGAGTCAGCGCCGATATCCTGTATCAGGTGAGGTCCAGGAAGGCTGCGACCGGGCAAAGAGCTCGCGGAGCTGCTTCTCGGTCAGTTCGTTGAGCGAGAGCTCGCGGCTCCGCGCGCCGATCGGGGAATACTTGGCCACACGCTCCACGCGATCGGGCCCGGTGCCACTGATGAAGACCATGGTGAATTCGTCGCGGGTGTACTGGGTGACATGCCCGCTCGGGGTCACCCTCCACGTCGTGCCGTCTACATCGATGGTGCGTTCGGGCATGGAAACCTCAGTCGGGCAGAGAAACTTCGAGCCACAGGTCATCGGCGCCGGGACCGTAGGAGGCGATGCCCTGGAGGGCGCCGATCAGGCTTGCTTCGTCCGGCGTCGGCGCCAGCGCGGCGTGCGCCGCTCCGTCCGCCGCTTCCCGGAACTCCAGAAATTGACCGGGACGATCCGGGTGACGGAACACCCAGAGGTGCTGGCCGCGCAGCGTCAGCAGCGCGGCGAGCCGTCCGGCCAGGGCGAGGTACTCCCCTTCGCGCGCCGTCGGCACGCTCACCCGGGCAACCGCGAGCGCCCGGGCCACCGATCAGGCGCCGGTGTCGGGGAAGGTCTGCAGGGCGGTCTTCAGGTCAGCCAGGAACCGGTCGGCGTCGGCGCCATCGACGATGCGATGGTCGTACGCCATGGTGAACATCCCCTTGGTCCGGATGGCCAGCGCGTCGGTGCCGTCGGGCCCCGTGACCACGTGCGGCCGCTTCTCGATGGCCCCGATGCCCAGGATGGCCACCTGCGGCTGGTTGATGATCGGGGTGCCGGCAAAGGAGCCGAAGCCACCGGGGTTGGTGATGGTGAAGGTCCCCCGCTGCACCTCGTCCGGCGTCAGCTTCTTGGCCCGCGCGCGCTCACCGAGATCGTTGATGGCCCGGGCGACCCCGATGAGGGACAACTCATCGGCGCGCTTGATGACCGGCACGATCAGGCCCCAGTCGAGCGCCACGGCGATGCCGATGTTGATGTCGCGCCGATAGACTGTGGCGTCGCCCATGACGGCGGCGTTGACCACCGGATGCTTCCGGATGGTGTCGGCCACCGCCTTCACGATGAACGCCAGGAAGGTCAGGTTCACTCCCCGCTCGGCGTACTCCTTCTTCCGCGCGGCGCGCACCTGCGCGACACGGGTGAAGTCGATCTCGAAGAGGCTGTTCACGTGCGCCGACACCCGGCGCGACATGATCATGTGATCGGCGGTGAGCTTGCGGATCTTGCTCCACGGCTCGACGCGATCCCCTTCCCACGGCTCGACGACGGGAGCGGGCACCTCGATGAGCGTGGTCGCGCCGCGAGCGCCCGCTGCGCGGGCGGGCGGGGCGGCGGGGCTGCTGGGCAGCGGAGCGGCCGGCGCAGATTCGAGGTAGGTGAGGACATCCGACTTCGTCACGCGGCCGGCGTGGCCGCTCCCCGGAATGGCGCCGATGTCCAGGTTGTGCTCCGCGGCCATCTTGCGGACCAGTGGCGTGCTCTTGCGCCGCAAGCGCTCGTCTGCCGTTTCAGGACCGGTGTGCGCCGGAGGCGGGGCCGCCGGGCTGGGGGGCCGGGGGGCAGGAGCCGCGGCAGCGGACGGCGGGGCCGCGGGGCTGCTGGACTGCGGGGCTGCCACAGCCGTGGGAGCGGGTGTCGGTGCCGCTGCTGGTGCGGGGGCCGCGGGGGCCGCCGCCGGGGCAGCCGCCGGGGCAGCCGCCGCCGCGCTGGCATCCGTCTCCAGTCGGGCGACGACCGTCTGGATTGCCACCGTCTCCCCTTCCTGGACCAGGATCTCGACGAGAACACCGGCCTGGGGCGCCGGGATCTCGGCGTCCACCTTGTCGGTGGAGATCTCGAAGATCGGCTCGTCACGCTTGACCGTGTCGCCGACCTTCTTCATCCACCTCGACAGCGTCCCCTCGGCGATGGATTCACCCATCTGGGGCATGATCACGTCGATCTTCGCCATGCGAACCTCTCCCAATTCCTAGTAAGCGGCCAGCCAGCGGGCGGCGAGCACCAAGTCGTCCGTCTGCGGCAGCACAAAGTCTTCGAGCGTCGGCGCGTAGGGCAGCGGCACATCGTGCGCCGTCACGCGCTTGACCGGGGCGTCGAGCCACTCGAACGCCTGGTCGTTGATCCGGGCGGTGATTTCGCCGGCCACACCGCCGGTGCGGGTGTCCTCATGCGCAATCAGCACCCGGTTGGTCTTGCGTACCGAGGCCATGATCGCCTCGTCGTCCATCGGCATCAGCGTCCGGAGATCGAGCACCTCCACCTGCAGCCCGTCTTCCTTCTCCAGCCGTTCCGCCGCCTCCAGCGCCTTATGCACCATAGCCGACCAGGTGATGATCGTCAGGTCCCGGCCCTCGCGGGCCACGCGCGCCTTGCCGATCGGGGTGAGGATCTCCTCCCCCTCGGGCAGCTGTTCCTTGATCCGGCGATAGAGGAACTTATGCTCAAAATAGAGCACCGGGTCGTCGTCGCGAATGGCGCTCTTGATGAGACCCTTCGCGTCCCGCGCCGTGGCGGGGCAGACGATCTTGAGTCCCGGCGTGTGCAGGAACGCGGCCTCGGGATTCTGCGAGTGGAACGGGCCGCCGCGGACGTAGCCCCCCGAGGGGCCGCGCACCACCATCGGCGTCGGCAGGCCGGCCCGGTACCGCGCCGTCGCGACGTAGTTGGTCAGCATGTCGTAGGCGCAGGAGATGAAGTCGATGAACTGCATCTCCGCCACCGGTCGCAGCCCCATGTGCGCCGCGCCCGCCGCCGCGCCCACGATGGCCGCCTCCGCGATCGGCGTGTCGATGACCCGCCGCTCCCCGAACTCGGCCAGGAACCCGTCGGTCACCTTGAACGCGCCGCCGTAGGCGCCGACGTCCTCGCCGAGAATGAAGACATTCTCGTCGCGCCGCATCTCCTCCTGCAACCCCTGGCGGATCGCCTCGAGGTAGGTCACCTCAGCCATCGGTCCTCCGGTACCATTCAAGCTCGGCGCGGGCCGGATCGGCCAGCACACCGTCGAGCGCCGTCATCGCCTCGGGCATCGGCTCGTGCTCGCACGCGCCGACCGCTTCGTCCAGCAACGCCTCGACCCGCGCATCGATCTCGGCCAGTTCGGCAGCCGTCGCCCAACCGGCGGCCGTGTAGTCGCGGATGCAGCGGTCGATCGGGTCCTTCGCCTCCCACTCGGCGATCTCGGCCTTCGGCTGGTACGACTGGTTGTCGTGCTCCGCGTGGCCCTTGCGGCGATAGGTGACCAGTTCGATCAGGGTGCATCCCCCGCCCTGCCGCGCCCGTTCGACGGCCGGCTTGGTCACGCCGTACACGTCGAGCACGTTGTTGCCGTCGGCCCGCTCGCCGGGAATGCCGTAGGCGGCCGCCTTGTCCACGAGCTGCGTGACCGCCGTCTGCTTCCGCATCGGGGTGCTGAACGAGTAGCCGTTGTTCTCGCAGACGATGACCATCGGCAGGCGCTGGACGGCGGCGAAGTTGATGCCCTCGTGGAAGGCGCCGGTGCTCATGGCGCCGTCGCCGACATACACCAGCCCGACCCGCGGCTGCTTCCGCATCTTGAACGACAGCGCCACGCCGGCCATGACCGGCACCATGTCGCCCAGGTGCGAAATCTGGCCGATGAAGCCCCGCTCGAGGTCGCCGTAGTGAATGTTGAGCTCGCGGCCGCGCGTCGGGCTCTCCGCCTTGGCCATGTACTGCCGGAGGATCTCGAGCGGCGTGGCGCCCTGCACCAGCATCGAGCCGAGGTTCCGGATCAGCGGCGAGAGGAAGTCGCCCTTCGTCCGGTCGAGGGCGTAGGCGCTGCCGACGCTGTCGGCCTCCTGGCCGAGCGAACGGAAGAGCCCGCCGATGACCTTGGTCTGGCGGTACAGGTTGACCAACCGCTCCTCGAGGGCGCGGGTCAGTCGCATGTAGTAGTACATCTCGTGCAACTGGGCCCGGCTGAGCCCGTGCGGCGGGGCGGCCGGGGTGGTGCTCGGTGCGGCGGTCGGTGTCATATCAATCCGTTACTGCGTTTCGATTCGCATGCCGTAGAACGACCGGTACACGAAGACGGTGCTCACCAGGAAGAAGGCCCCGGCCAGGACGTGCAGGAGCATGCTGCCCTTCTCGGCCGCCAGGTAGACGCCGAGCTCGACCGCCAGCAGGCCGAACAGGGTGGTGAACTTGATGACCGGGTTGAGCGCGACCGAGGAGGTGTCCTTGAACGGGTCGCCGACCGTGTCGCCGACGATCGAGGCGTCGTGCAGCGGCGTCCCCTTCGCCTTGAGCTCGGTCTCCACGATCTTCTTCGCGTTGTCCCACGCGCCGCCGGCGTTGGCCATGAAGATGGCCTGGTAGAGCCCGAAGAGCGCGATGGAAATCAGGTACCCGATGAAGAAGAACGGTTCCGCGAAGGCAAAGGCGAGGGTCGAGAAGAACACCGCGAGGAAGATGTTCAGCATCCCCTTCTGCGCGTACTGCGTGCAGATCTCGACGACCTTCTTGCTGTCCTCGACGGAGGCCTTGGTGACGCCCTCGAGCACGATGTTGGCCTTGATGAACTCGACGGCGCGGTAGGCGCCGGTGGTCACGGCCTGCATCGACGCGCCGGTAAACCAGTAGATGACGGCGCCGCCGGTAATCAGCCCGAGGAGGAAGGGGGGGTGCAGGATCGACAGGCTCTGCATGCCGCTCTGGAGGCCGTGGGTCAGCGCCATGATGATCGAGAAGATCATCGTCGTGGCCCCGACCACCGCGGTCCCGATCAGCACCGGCTTGGCGGTGGCCTTGAAGGTGTTCCCCGCCCCGTCGTTCTCTTCGAGGAGTTCCTTGGCGGTGGTGAAGTCGACATCGAAGCCGAAGTCGCGCTTGATCTCCGCCTCGATGCCCGGCATCTGCTCGATGGTGGAGAGTTCAAAGACCGACTGGGCGTTGTCGGTGACCGGCCCGTAGCTGTCCACCGCGATGGTGACCGGCCCCATCCCGAGGAAGCCGAACGCCACCAGGCCGAACGCGAAGATGGCGGGGGCCAGCATGATCCCGCTGCTAAGGCCCATCGTGCTCACGCCGTAGGCGGCGGCCATGAGGCCCATGATGGTCAGGCCGAGCCAGTACGCGGAGAAGTTGCCGGCCACCAGGCCGGACAGGATGTTGAGCGACGCGCCGCCTTCGCGCGAGCTGATGACGACCTCCCGCACATGCCGTGACGAAGTCGAGGTGAAGACCTTCACCAGTTCGGGGATGATCGCACCGGCCAGCGTGCCGCAGGTGATGACGGTGGAGAGCTGCCACCAGAGCGAGGTGTTGCCGCCCAGGTCCGGGATGATGAAGTAGGACACCACGTACGTGGCGACCACCGAGACGATCGAGGTGAGCCACACCAGCTGGGTGAGGGGATGCTCGAAGTCGAACTTCACGGCCGCACGGTACTTGGCCCGCGAAATGGCGTTGCTGACCAGGTAGGAGAGTCCCGACGCGATCACCATCATCACGCGCATCAGGAAGATCCAGACCAGGAGCTTCGCCTGGATGGTGGTGTCCGGAACCGCCAGCACGATGAAGGTGATGAGGGCCACGCCGGTCACGCCGTAGGTCTCGAACCCGTCGGCGGTGGGACCGACCGAGTCGCCCGCGTTGTCGCCGGTGCAGTCGGCGATGACGCCGGGGTTGCGGGCGTCGTCTTCCTTGATCTTGAACACGACCTTCATCAGGTCGGCGCCGATGTCGGCGATCTTCGTGAAGATGCCGCCGGCAATCCGGAGCGCCGCCGCGCCGAGCGATTCACCGATGGCGAAGCCGAGGAAGCAGGCGCCGGCCACGTCGGCGGGAATGAACAGCAGGATGCCGAGCATGAAGAGGAGCTCGACCGCGATGAGCATCATGCCGACGCTCATCCCCGCGCGGAGCGGGATTTCGGAGACCGGCCATCCCTTGCCGCGGAGCGACGCGAAGGCGGTCCGCGAGTTGGCCAGCGTGTTGATCCGGATGCCGAACCAGGCGACCCCGTAGCTTCCCGCCATGCCGATGAGCGAGAAGAGGAGGATGATGGCGATCTTGGGGAGTTCGAGCCCGGTCAGCAGGAAGTAGACGATGATGACGGCGCTGACGAACACCCAGAGCCCCATCAGGAACTTGCCCTGCTGGATCATGTACGCCTTGCAGGTCTCGTAAATGATGTCGGAGACGTCGGCCATCGCCTTGTGCACCGGCATCTTCTTGACGGCAGCGTAGCTCCAGAGCCCGAAGAGCAGGCCGAGGACGCACACGACGATCCCGGAGAGCAGGATCTGGTGCCCGGTATAGCCGAGGAAGTTGCCCTGGTTCAGGTCGGGGAGGAGGAGGTTGACCTCCCCGCCCGGGCGATGCGTCGGAGCGGCGTCCTGCGCCGCGGCGACGCCGGCCAGGAGCGGGAGCATCAGGAAGGGCAGAAGGAGTGCATTACGCCACCGCAGGGCCAGACGAGGCATGGCTCGGTATCTCCGGAAAGGGTGCCGCCGGCGGACGACGGCTCAGTAGGCGCCCCGCGGCTCGAACGCGGGGTCCGCCATGGTGTGCACGACCGTGAGAAAGCGCTTCGCGAGTTTGTCGAGCTCGCTCTCCCCCGGCTGGTCGGTCTCGATGGTGATGAGCGTGTAGTGCCCCCCCTCGGCCTGGACCGTCACGCCGAGCTGCCCCAGCGTGCCGCCGAAGCGGCGGCGACGCGGGGTTTCCTCGACCGGGGTCAGCCGCGCGCCGAAGAACTCGGCGGCGCGGGCGACGGCGGCGTCCGGGGAGATGCTGGTCCGATGGAAGTACTTCATCAGTCGTTCTCGTAGTACTCAATGCCCAGGTGGGTGATCTGGTCCTCACCCTTGAGGTACCGGAGCGTGTTCTTGAGCTTGGTCAGCTGAATGAAGAGGTCGTGCTCCGGATACAGCCCGGCGCCCACCTGAGGGCTCTTGAAGTAGAAGGACAGCCATTCCTGGATCCCCGAGAGGCCGCACCGGCCGGCGAGGTCGAAGAAGATGGCCAGGTCGAGCACCAGCGGCGCGGCGAGGATGGAATCGCGGCAGAGGAAGTCGACCTTGATCTGCATCGGGTAGCCGAGCCACCCGAAGATGTCGATGTTGTCCCAGCCTTCCTTGTTGTCGCCCCGCGGCGGATAGTAGTTGATCCGCACCTTGTGATAGATGTTCCCGTACAGCTCGGGGTAGAGCTTCGGCTGCAGGGTGTGCTCCAGGACGCCGAGCTTCGACTCTTCCTTCGTCTTGAAGCTCTCCGGATCGTCGAGGACCTCGCCGTCGCGGTTACCGAGGATGTTCGTGGAATACCAGCCGGCCACGCCGAGCATCCGCGCCTTGAACATCGGCGCGAGCACGGTCTTGAGCATCGTCTGGCCGGTCTTGAAGTCCTTGCCGCCGATCGGCACACCCTTCTCGCGGGCAAGCGCCTCGAGCGCCGGGACGTCGCAGCTGAGGTTCGGCGCGCCGTTGGCGTACGGGACGCCTTCCATGATGGCGGCGTAGGCGTAGAGCATCGACGGCGCGATCGAGGGATCGTTGGCGTCCATCGCCTTTTCGAAGGTGGCCATCGTCTGGTGGGTCGGGCCGGGGGCGATGAAGACCTCGGTGGAGGCGCACCACACCATCACGAGCCGGTCGCACTTGTTGGCAGCCTTGAAGTCGCGGATATCCTTGCGCAGCGCTTCGGCGAGCTCCCGCTTGGTCTTTTCCTTCTTGACGTTGGTGCCGACGAGCCGCTTCACGTAGAACTGGTCGAAGACGGCGGGCATCGGCTTGATGCCCTTCAGGAACTTGGCGATCGGCTCCACGTGCTCGTGCTTGTCGAGCACGCCGCACTTCAGCGCCGATTCATAGGCGTCGTCCGGAATCGGGTCCCACGCGCCGAACACGAGATCCTCGAGCGCGGCGAGCGACACGAAGTCCTTGATGAGCGGGGTGCGCATCTCGGTCCGCTTGCCGAGCCGGATCGTGCCCATCTGGGTCAGGGACCCGATCGGCTTGGAACGCCCCTGTCGGACGTTCTCGACACCCGCCATGAAGGTGGTGGTCACCGCGCCGAGGCCGACGCAGAGGACTCCGAGCTTGCCCTTGGCGGGCGTGATAGACCGGGCAGTTTGTGGCGCCACGGTGGTCATCCTTTCACGAGTGGTTCAGGTAGGGGCGTACGGGCGCGGCATCCGCGCCTCTACGCCCCGTTGGTTGCGCGATAGACAAAGACGAAACGCTGCACGACAGTGATGATGGACGCGATCGCCAGCAGGGCCACGATGCCCTCGAGCACGAGCGCATTCGGCCCCGCCCCGACCAGGAGCGAGGCGAGCCCGAGCCCGATGATCCGTTCCGCGCGCTGGGCGATCCCCACCCGGCAATCGATGCCGAGCCCCTCGGCGCGCGCACGCGCGTAGGACACGACGAGCGACGAGAGAGTGGCGACCATCGCGAGGATGATGGCAAGGTTGCGATAGGCCACGTCGGGCGCGTGCAGGAGGTACGCCGCAATCCCGATGAAGGTGGCCCCGTCGCCGATGCGGTCGAGGGTGGAATCGTAGAAGGCCCCGAACTTCGTGGTCGCGCCACTCAGCCGGGCAACGGCCCCATCGAGGGTGTCCATCCCCCCGCTCAGCAGCAGGACGGCCCCGCCGAGGCGGATGCGCCCGAAGCCGTAGAGGACCGCGGAGAGGACGACCAGCAGGGTCCCGACCGTGGTGATCGTGTTCGGCCGGACACCGGAGCGCACCAGCCACCGGACCAGCGGACCGGTGACGGCGTAGTAGGCGCGTTCGACGCCGATGGGAACAAGCTTCACTGGTCGGATAGACCTCGACAAAGTCGCTTTTCGGCCACCTTCAGAGCGGCGAAAAGTTAACCGGGAGAAGGCGTTAGGGCAATTCGACAGGGGGGGCAGCGGGGCAGCGGGGCAGCGAGGCCGGAGGGCTGTGGGGCGGTCAGGGGGTGGGTGACGTCCCACTGGCTCGGGGGTACAGCAGGGCCGGCTGCCGACGCCGGGCGAACGCCGTGAGCTCCGCCGCCCAGTCGTTCATCACCGCCGCGGGTGCGGCACCCGACGCCAACCCGTTCCGCAGAACGGAGTTACCGGCCAGCCGATCGAACTGCGCCGGGGTCCATTGCATCTGTGTGGGGTGCACCGCCCGGATCACCGCCATAATGGCGACCGCCGTCGCGGTGGGGTCATACGTGTCCCGGTCGGTCATGGTGAGGCGGATCCCGAAGAGCCGTGTATCGGGGTACTTGGCGTCGCCGGGCTTCTTCGGACGAAACTTCACCCCCGAAAAGGTGACCCCGGGCAGATGGGCGGCCCGCAGCCCCGCAAGGACCTTCGTGGTGTCGAGCCAGGGAGCCCCCACCTGCTCGAAGGGGTGCTCGGTACCCCTGCCGACGCTCAGGTTGGTCCCCTCCATCAGGCAGAGGCCGGGATAGTGATAGAGCGCCTCGAGCGAGCGCAGATTGGGACTCGGGGGAACGTACGGGAGGCCGGTCTCGGCCAGATCCATCGACGGGGTCCACCCCGTGACCGGTACCACGGTCAGGTCGGCGCCGATCCCGAGCTCCGCGTTGGCGAGCCGGGCCAGTTCGCCCAGCGTCATCCCGTGTCGCATCGGGATCGACATGATGCCCACGAACGAGGTGTACGCCGGATCGAGCACATTGCCCTGCACCATGTCGCCGATCGGGTTCGGCCGGTCGAGCACCACGACCCGCTTGCCGCTGCGGACGGCCGCACGCATCACGGCCACGGTCGTGCTGAAGTAGGTGTAGTAGCGCGCGCCGACATCCTGCAGGTCCACCAGCAGGAGGTCGATTCCCGTTAGCGTGGAGGCGATGGAGGCGGTATTCTGGTTATAGAGACTGTAGATTGGGAGGCCAGTGGCGTCGTCGGAACTGTGCGGTACCGGCGCCCCGGGGTCGGCCTCTCCGCGGTAGCCATGCTCGGGGGAATAGAGCGCCACCAGTTCCAGCCCCTTGGCCCGGATCCTGGTCACGTCGCTCACACCGGCGGCGTCCACACCGGCCTGGTTGGTCACCAGTCCGAGCCGCGCGTGGCGGACCAGCGACATCGAATCTGACAGCAGGACATCGATGCCGGGCCACACCCTCGTTTCGACGGGCACCGGCTCCGGCGTCACGGTGGGCGGCGGACTGCCGCATGCCGCCACCACGCCTACCATTGCAACCAGGACTCTCTGCCGGTGATTCACGCCCGCCTCGCCCAGTATTCGGTTCTCCTGCTTGCCTGCGCGGCATCCGCCGCGCCGGCACCGACCGCCGTCACCCCACTCCCGTCGACCCCCGTCGTGCCCGCCACCGCACCGGCGGCCCCGGTGGATCCGATACAGCGGATGCTCGACTCCCTGTCGCTGCGCGCGAAGGTCGGCCAGCTTGTGATGCCGTGGATACCCGGCACCTACAGCGCGCTCGACGACCCCGGATTTCTCAAGGCCCAGGCGTGGGTCGACTCGCTGCAGGTCGGCGGCATCATCGTCTCCATCGGCTCGCCGCTCGACATTGCCGCCAAGCTCGACGCCCTGCAGCGGCATGCGAAGCTGCCGCTGCTCATCGCGTCCGACCTCGAGGGGGGCACGGCGATGCGGTTCAACGGCGGCACTGCCTTCCCCACCAATATGGGGGTAGCCGCCACCGGCCGGGAGTCGGACGCCTACGAGATGGGCCGGATCACCGCGGTGGAGGGGCGCGCCGTCGGCATCCACCTGGTCTTTGCCCCGGTGGCCGACGTCAACAACAACGCCGCCAACCCGATCATCAACACCCGATCCTTCGGGGGCGACGCCTCCGCGGTCGCCACGCTGGTTGCCGCCGAGGTCCGCGGGCTGCAGGACCACGGGATGCTCGCCACCGCGAAGCATTTTCCCGGTCACGGCGACACCGGCACCGACACCCACATCGAACTGCCCGTGATCGACGCGCCGTGGAGCCGGCTCGACTCGGTCGAGCTGGTTCCCTTCCGCGCCGCCATCAAGAGTGGCGTCGCCGCGGTGATGTCGGCGCACATCGCCTTGCCGGGCATCGACAGCGGCAAGGTCCGGCCCGCCACGCTGACGCCGACGGTCCTCACCGGTGTGCTCCGCGACTCGTTGGGCTTTGAGGGGCTCGTGGTGACCGACGCCCTCGACATGGGCGGGATCGTCCGCACCTACGGCCCCGGCGAGGCGGCGGTGCTGGCCATCCTCGCCGGCGCCGACCTCATCCTCCAGCCGCCGGATGCACGCACCGCCATCGACGCGGTGGTGGCCGCCGTCGGGCAGGGCCGCATCACCACGGCCCGGCTCAATCAGTCGGTGCGGCGCGTCCTCGAGATGAAGCGACGGGCGGGTCTCTTCACGCACCGCACCGTGGACCTCGACAGCGTCATGGCCCGGGTCGGCACCGCCGAGCACCAGGCGATGGCGCGCGACGTGACGCAGCGCTCGCTGGTCCTGGTGCGTGACAGCGGCGATGTGCTGTCCGCGCTCCGCGCGGCCCCGCAACCGGTCACCCTGCTCACCTATGCCGACGATCCGTCGAGCGGACTCGGCGGCACGCTGGCCGGCGCGCTGCGCAGCGCCGGCTACACCGTCACCACCTTCCGACTCTGGCCGTCGAGCGGGACGGCGAGCTACGACTCGGCCCGCACCGCCCTGGCCGCGTCGCCGGTAGCCGTCGTGGCCGCCTCGATCCGGGTCAGCGCCTGGAGCGGCACCATCAGCCTCCCGCCGCAAGTCGCGGAGCTCGTGAACGCCAACGCCGCCGTCCAGCCCACGGTCCTCGTGTCGTTCGGATCGCCCTACCTCCTGACCCAGGCGCCCGCGGTGCAGGGGTATCTCCTCGCGTGGGCAGCCCGCCCGATCAACGAGCAGGCGGTCGCGGCGGCGCTCACCGGCACGGCCGAGATTGGCGGGCGGTTGCCCATCGCACTCGACAGCACCATCCCGATCGGGACCGGCCTCCGCCTGGGAGCCACCCGCTGAGGCTGGCCGCGGCAGCCCTGCTCCTGGCCGCGCTCGGCTGCGCCCCGCGCGTCACGCCGGGCCCCGTCCCCCTCTACAGCCGGCCGGACTGGAAGCCGCTCCGCCACTTCGTCGACAGCGCCGTGAAGGCCGGCGCTGCGCCGGGCATCGTGGTGGCCGTCAGCTGGCCGGGGCATCGCTACATCTACGGCACCGGCCATCTCGGCGACGGCTTCCGTCACCGCCCCGACCAGAAGACCGTCTACGACCTCGCCTCCCTGACCAAGGTGGTCGGGCTCACCACCACGATGATGTGGGCGGTCGAGGAGGGGCAGATCGACCTGGACGCACCGATCACCCGGTATGTGCCCGCCTTCGACACCCCCGGTGCCGACAGCGTCACCATCCGGCTCCTGCTGGCGCATGCCAGCGGCCTCCCGCCCTGGCGACCGCTCTATCTCCTCGGCTACAGCCGTCCCGCCGTCCTGGCCGTGGCAGACTCGACCGTGCTGGACACGATCCCCGGCGCCCGGTTCGCCTACTCGGACATCGGCGCGATTCTCCTGACCCAGGCGATTGAAACGGCCTATGGCGAGCGGATCGACTCCCTCCTGTCCCGCCGACTGTTCACTCCGCTGGCCATGGGCTCGACCCGGTACAACCCGCCCGCCACCTGGCTGCCCCGCGTGGCACCCACCGAGTTCGATTCCCTGCGAAACCGGATCGTCCGGGGCCAGGTGCATGACGAGAACGCCTGGCGGATGGACGGCGTCTCCGGCCACGCCGGCATCTTCTCCGACGCGGAGGACCTGCTGACGTTCGGGGAATGGTGGCTGGCCCGGTATCATGGGGCGCCGGCGGTGGCGGGACAGCCGACTGTGTCCGACTCGATCCTCCGGTCGTTCACCGTGCGGCAGGAACTCCCTGCCGGTTCGCCGCGCGCGCTGGGCTGGGAGACGCCGACGCCGGAGAACACCGGCAGCGGGTTCCTCTCCGCCGGCAGCGTCGGCCATACCGGCTTCACCGGCACGAGCATCTGGATGGACCCGGTCCGCAACGTGGTGATCGTGGTGCTCTCCAACCGGGTGCATCCCACGCGCGCCAACCAGCGGTTTGCCGGGGTCCGCGGCGGCGTCGGCGACCGGGCCCTCACCGCGCTCGACCCCCGACTGCAAGCGACTGCATCGGGCGTGCGTTGACAGGTGCGGGGCAAAGTCCCTAGCTTTGATCGTCACCCAAGGAGCAACACCATGACCACCGAAGCACAGTCGACGCAATTCCAGCTCACGCTCACCGACAAGGCCGCGGAAGAGGTGCGCAAGTTCATCGCCGCCGAGGACGTGCCCGTCGAGTCCGCCGGGCTCCGGATTTCCGTGATGCCGGGCGGCTGCAGCGGATTCAAGTACAGCCTGAACGTCGAAGAGAAGGCGCTGGAAGACGATGTCGTGCTCGACTTGAACAGCGTCCGCGTGTTCGTGGACGGATTCAGTCTCCAGTACCTCGCCGGCGTGACCGTGGACTACGTCTCGTCGATGCAGGGCAGCGGGTTCACCTTCACGAACCCGAACGCGACCGGCGGCTGCGGCTGCGGGAGCAGTTTCACCGCGTAACTGAGGCGGGGCAGCAGGACAGCGGGGCCGAGGGGGGATCGTTCCCCCCTCTTTCATTGCCCCTCCCTGCCCGCACCTCGCCTGGGGCTGCATGACACCACTCGATCTCACCGTCATCGTCGCCTACTTCGCGCTCACCATGGGCGCGGGGCTCTGGGTGTCCCGCGCGCAGTCCACCGCCGGCGACTATTTCCTCGGCGCACGCAACCTCCCCGCCTGGGCCATCCTCTTCTCCATCGTCGCCACCGAGACGTCGGCCATCACCGTCATCTCGGTGCCCGGCCTCGGCGCCCGCGGTGACCTCACCTTCCTCCAGCTCACCTTCGGGTACCTCGTCGGCCGGATCGGCGTGGCGCTCTGGCTCCTCCCCGGCTACTTCCGCGGCGACCAGGAGACGGCGTACCAGCGGATCGAGAGCCGGTTCGGCCCGACGAGCCGGCGGCTCGTGTCGGTCGTCTTTCTCCTGACCCGCCTTCTCGGCGATGGCGTCCGGATCTTTGCCGGCTCGATCCCGCTCGCGCTCCTCACCGGCTGGTCGGTGCCCACGGCCATCGTGGCGATGGGCAGCATCACCCTCGTCTACACCCTCCTCGGCGGGTTGAAGGCGGTGGTCTGGTCGGACGTGATCCAGCTGGCGGTGTACGTGACGGGCGGGATCGCGGCGCTGCTGATTGCCTGGCACCTGGCGGGAGGCGCCGACCAGGCGCTGGCCGCGGCGGCCGCCGCGGGCAAGCTGCGGATCCTGAACCCGGTCATCAGCTTCACCCAGACCTACACCCTCCTTGGGGGACTGATCGGCGGCGCCCTGCTCTCCGCCGCGTCGCACGGCACCGACCAGCTGATCGTGCAGCGCCTGCTCGCCACCCGCTCGCTCCGGGACGCCCGGATCGCCGTGGTGGGATCGGGTGTGGCGGTCATTCTCCAGTTTGCGCTCTTTCTCCTCATCGGGTCGGCCATCTGGGCGGCGGGACTCGCCCCCGACGACATGCCGGCGGACCAGATCTTCTCGCGCTTCATTCTCGACAAGCTCCCCGCCGGCCTCGCGGGGCTCATGGTGGCGGGGATCCTGGCGGCGGCAATGAGCACCATCAGTTCGTCGATCAACGCACTCGCCAGCTCGGTCACCCACGACCTCTACTCGTCGTGGACCGGGGTGAAGGATCCCGTGCGGCTGCTCCGCCTCGGCAAGATCTTCTCCGCCGGCTGGGGCATCGCGCTGATCGGCGCCGCGCTCTTCTTCGACCAGCTCTCCCGCGGGGGCGATACGCCGGTGGTGGTCCTGGCGCTCTCCATCGCATCGATCACCTACGGCGCCCTCCTCGGTACCTACGTGCTCGCGGCCCGGGTGACCCGATCCCGCGGCCGCGACGTCGTCGGGGCCGTGCTCCTGTCCGTTGCGGTCATGCTGGTCGTCGTGTTTTCGGCAAAGCTGGCCCTGGTACCCGGCCTCGAGTGGCTGACGCCGGTGGGCCGGGTAGCCTGGCCGTGGTACGTTCCGGCAGGCACGGCCCTGACCATCCTGGTCGGCTGGTTCCTCAGCACCCTCCCCCATGCGGAGAGCAGGCGATGACCGCTCCACTGATCGGCGCCGATGTCGGCGGCTCCAAGACCGCCGTCTCGGTCGGCGACCCCAACAACATCCTCGGCCGTGCCCTCGGGCCCGGCGCGGCGGTGCGGCCGGGACGCGCGATCGCCTCGGCGGCGATCATCGCCGAGACGGTGCGGAAGGCGCTGGCCGCCGCCGGTGTCATGCGCGGCTCGGCGCTGGTGGTCGGCGCCGCCGGGGTGGGGCGGGAATCGGAGCGACGGGAGCTGGAGCAGGCGCTCCGCACCGAGGCGCTCGCCGATCGGCTGAAGGTGACCACCGACATCGAGATTGCCCTGACCGCCGCCTTCGGCGACGGGCCGGGGATCGTGGTGGTGGCAGGCACCGGCAGCGTGGTCCTGGGCCGCGACCCCGAGGGGCGGATGCTCCGCCGCGGCGGGTATGGGTGGCAGATGGGAGACGAGGGGAGCGGCTACGCGATCGGACGCGCCGCCCTCGGCGCGGTGAGCCGGGCGCAGGACGGACGGAGCCCGGAGACGGCCATCACCCCGGTGCTGATGGAAGTGACCCGGAGTCTCGATTTCGACGCGCTGGTGCGGTGGGCGGCGGCGGCGGGGCCGGCGGAGGTGGCTTCTCTCGCGCCCCACGTGCTGCACACGGCGGAACGGGGCGACGCCGTGGCACAGGGGATTGCGGACTACGCCGCGCGGGAGCTGAGCGCGCTGGTGCTGCGGCTCGCCGACGAGTTCCCCACCGGCGAACGGGTGGGGGTGGCGCTGATGGGGGATGCTCGCGGAGGAGCGCTCGCTGCGGAGCGCGGTGCTGGAAAAACTGGGGACCGAGTCCACCCTGCGCCCGCTGGCCACGATCGTCGACGCGACGCTGGGGGGGCGCTGGCGCAGGCGGGGAAGCTGTAGTTCCTCACCCCAGGTGAAGATCCCTCACCCCCGTCCCCCCTCTCCCTCCGGGAGAGGGGGCTTTTTCTTACGGCTTGGCCGCGTCGCGCGCCGCTTCCGCCGCGTTGTCCTTGATCCGCAACCGGCTGTGCCGCACCCCGTACAGGAAGTAGATCACCAGCCCGATCAGGAGCCAGATCCCGAACCGCTCCCACGTCACCTTCGGCAGCTTGAACATCAGGTAGACGCAGGCGACGATGGAGATCATCGGCGTCAGCGGCACGAGGGGGACCCGGAAGGGGCGCACCCGTTCCGGCTCCTTGTAGCGCAGCACGATCACGCCGAGCGAGACCAGCACGAAGGCGAAGAGGGTGCCGATGTTGGTGAGGTCCACCACCTCGGCGATGTTGGCAAACGCGGCAAAGACCCCGACGAAGATGCCGGTCAGGATGGTCCCCACCCACGGCGTCTTGTACTTGGGGTGCACCTTGGCCAGGAAGGGCGGGAGCAGGCCGTCGCGGGCCATCGACATGAAGATGCGCGGCTGGCCG
This sequence comes from Gemmatimonadales bacterium, assembly GCA_041390145.1. Lineage (NCBI taxonomy): Bacteria > Pseudomonadati > Gemmatimonadota > Gemmatimonadia > Gemmatimonadales > Gemmatimonadales bacterium. The sequence continues at coordinate 53,303 of JAWKQM010000013.1, forward strand.
AGCTGGAACACGAGCAGGACGCTGAACATCGCGATGACGGCGCCCAGCGAAATGATGAACCGCGAGGCGTTGATCAGTTTCGGTGGCCCGTCGGCGAACGCCAGGGCGGTGATCATCGGCTCCGCCGTGCCGAGGGTCTGCCACGGGGCGATGCCAGTCATCACGGCCGACAGGGCGATGTAGAGCACCGTGCAGATGAGCAGGCTCATGATGATGCCGAACGGCATGTCCTTGCCGGGGTTCCGTGCCTCCTCCGCCGCCGTCGAGACCGCGTCGAACCCGATGTAGCTGAAGAAGATGATGGCGGCACCGGCGCCGATGCCGGAGATGCCGTTCGGGGCAAAGCCGCCGGTGGCGGGGTTGGTCCAGTTGTCGGGCTTGAGCAGCGTGAAGCCGACCGCGATGAAGAAGAGAATGATCCCGATCTTGAGGATGACCATCGCGTTGTTCGAGTTGGCGGACTCCTTGATGCCGTACACCAGGAGGATGGTGATCAGCATGACCGAGATAAACGCCGGCACATTGGCAATCAGCGGCAGCCCGAAGACATTTGGCGCGCCGGTGACCGCGGAGGCCAGGTAGACGGTGTTCGGGTCGGTGGCGCCGGCGGCCAGCGCCTTGGCGGCGTCGTACGCGGTGCGATAGTCCGTGGCGAGCCAGGAGGGCAGTGACAGCCCGAAGTGGCTGATGAGTTCACGAAAGTGCCCGGACCACCCGATGGCCACGCCGATGTTGCCGACGGCGTACTCGATGATCAGGTCCCAGCCGATGATCCAGGCAATGAACTCGCCGAGGGACGCGTAGGCATAGGTGTAGGCCGAGCCGGCGATCGGCACCATCGCCGCGAACTCGGCGTAGCAGAGGGCCGCGAACCCGCAGGCGAACGCTGTCAGGACAAAGGAGAGGATGATGGCGGGCCCGGCACCGGGGCGGGCCGCGTCGCCGACGATGGCGGTGCCGGTGGTGGCGAAGATGCCAGCGCCGATGGTGGCGCCGACGCCGAGGGCGGTCAGGTGCCACTTGCCGAGGGTGCGGCGGAGTCCGCCGCGCGACGCGAGATCGTCTTCGCAGTCCTGGACCGACTTGAGGCGGAAGAGCTGGCTCATCAGGTCCTATTTCGTTGGTAGAGTGAAGGTCATCGTCATCACCCCGGGCACGGCCACGCCCTCGGCGTTCCGTGCGGGCTTGAAGCGATAGGTCTCGGCGCGTTCCGTGAACTTCCGCGAAAAATCGCCGTCGGTGATTTTCGGCTCGGTCTCGACTCGGGCCACACGGCCGTCGGCCCGGACGTAGAAGGTGACGCGGAGGGTCTGCCCTCGCAGCTCCTTGGGCGGCTTCTCGAAGAAGAAGGTGCCGTAGGTCCACTGCGGCTCGCGGCCCGATCCGCCGCCCCCGCCGCCGCCACTCCCGGGTCCGCTCCCAGCCCCGGTGCCCGTGCCCACCCCGCCCCCGGAACCACCACCACCGCCACCGCCGCTGCCGGGTCCGGTGCCTGGTCCGCCACTGCCCTCCTCTGCCGCCGGCACACTATCCGCCGACGACACGACCACGGTCGGGGTCGGCTGGGTATCGGCTGGCACGGGGGTCGGCGCGACGACTGCGGGCGGCACCACTTCGGGCGGTGGAACGGCGGGCTGTTCCACCTGGGCCGGCGCAGCGGCCTGCTGCAGCGGCGGGAGCGTAATATACCGGACCCTTTCGCCCCCGCCACCCCCGCCGCCGCCGCCGCCCGGCGCCAGCAGCGGGTTGCCGGCTGCGGGGGTCTGGATGAAGGCGTCCACCGTCCCGCGCACGACCAGTACGACGAGGGCCGCATGGAACAGCAGCGAGACCGCGGCCCCGATGAGGCGGCGCGGGTCAGGCTGGCGTTCCAGCAGCGGGTGGCGCGGAGGTGGGATCTGGTTCACGGCTCCATGATACATCCGACGGGCGCCGGCACCACCGCCAGTGGCGGGGGCCGGCGCCCGTCGAAATGGGCTGACGTTGTGAGCGACACCGACTCCCGGGAGACGTCCGGGAGGGGGCGATGCCGCACGGATCAGTCTCCTGCTACTGGTTCGCTTCCTTCGGCGTGAACCCGATGACCTGCACCCCGGCCCCACGGGCGATATCCATCGCCTCCACGACGTCCTGGTAGATCCGGTTCGGCCCCGCCTTGATGAACATCAGCTTGGCCGGCCGGTCGTCGTAGATCGCGTGCAACTGCGCGTCGAGCTGGTCCTTCGGATACGGCTGCGTATTGATCGCGTAGGTGCCGTCGTCCAGCAGTTCAAGCACGATCTGGAACGAGGGCTGCTGATTGGTGTTCGGCGTGTCGGGCGGCGGCACCTGGACGTCCATCGCCATCCGCGACAGCGGCTGCGCAATCATGAAGATGATGAGCAGCACCAGCAGCACGTCGATCATCGGCGTCACGTTGATTTCCGAGGAGACTTCCCCTGGGGCCCCTCCAGCTGCCATGGCCATGGGTTACTCCTTTCCCTGCTTCAGGAGCGGCTCCGGCACCGGCTCCGTGATGGCGGCGAGGACTCGCACCCCGGCGCGCCGCGCCAACTCGACTGCGTCCTGCACCTGGCTGTACTTCAGGTTCACGTCCGCCTTGAAGTACAGGATCTTGTCCTCGGTCCGCGCGGCGTACACCGTCCGGAGATAGTCCTCCAGGACGGCGGCGTCGATCGGCCGGGTGTCGAGGAAGTACTTCCCGTACTTGTCGATGCCGAGGATGACGTCCGTGTCCTTTTCGGCGCTCGGATCGAGGTTCTTGCCCTTGGGCAGGGTGGCCTCGAAGCCGGCGGCGATCAGGGGCGTGACGATCATGAAGATGATGAGGAGCACCAGCATCACGTCGATCATCGGCGTGACGTTGATGTTCGCATTCACCTTCCCCTTGCCACTACCCGTGGAGATGGCCACTGCCGGTCACCGCTTTCTGGGCCTGGAATTCCTTGGTGAAGATCGACCGGCCCTGAGACGCGCCCACGTTCTTGATGAGCTGGTCGATGAGTTCCTTCGAGGCGTAGGTCATCTCGACAGACAGGTTGTCGATCTTGGTCGTGAAGTAGTTGTAGAACCAGACCGCCGGGATGGCCACGAGGAGGCCGAACGCCGTGGTGATCAGCGCTTCGGCGATACCGGCCGAGATGCCGGCCAGGCCGCCCGAGGCGCCGCCGGCCGCCATGCCGGTGAAGGCGTTGACGATACCCATGGTGGTGCCGAGGAGGCCGACGAACGGCGCCGTGGCGCCGACGGTGCCCAGCACGCCAAGACCGCGGCGGAACTCGGCCAGGAGGATCAGCATCTGCCGTTCAATGGCCCGCTCCGCCGAGTTGATGTCGGCGGCGGTGATGGTGGCCCGGTCGCTGATAAGCGGCTTCATTTCGCCGAGGGCGCCACCGAGGACGCGCGAGATATGGCCGATCTTGTGCTTCTCGGAGAGCTGGATGGCCAGTTCCAGGTTGTCTTCCATGATCGCCTTCGACAGCTGCGGCGCGAACTTGCGGGTGGCGCCCGTGCTGCGCTTGATCTGGATGAGCTTGGTCACCGCGATCGTCAGCGAGTAGATGGACATGAGGGCCAGGACGACAATGACGCCCCGGGCAAACATGCCTGATTGATGCCAGAGTTCCAGCATTGAAACGTTCATCGGTCGAACCTCCTGGGAGCGTGCTTCAGGCCGTCGGCGGTGCCGGCGGCGGGGTTGAATTCAAGGGCTACGGATTAAACGAGACCGCCTGCTGCACCTGCACGCGCACCGCCTGCCCACGCACCCTGCCGGGCCGGAAGACGCTCTTCATGATCATTTCCTTCGCCGGCTCGTTGAAAGCCGCGTTCGTGGTGCTCAACACCTTGAAGCCCGCCGCCTCCGGATGCCCGGTCGTGTCGACCACAAACTGGGCGACGACCCGGCCACCGATGCCGGCACGCTCGAGAACCGGCGGATAGCGCCGGGGACCCGCCGAGATGAGGTCCGGCGGATCGTCCACCTGGGCCTCGAGGTAGGTCTCGCCGGTGACAGGACCCGTTCCGCCGACGACACCCACCGCGACGCCGCCCTGGACGCCGGTGCCGGTGAAGTCCTTCGGGTCAAACCGCTCGTTCAGGTTGATCGGCGGGATTTCCGTGGGAATGTCCTGCACGGCCACCACCGTCTGGAACCCGCGCGGCGGCGGGTTGGCGCTCACGATGGCGTCCGGCGGCGGGGCTTCCGGCGGCGGCGCCTCGGGCTTGGGCGGGGTGAGCAGCACCATGGTGGTGTCCATGATGTGCTCACGGACCACCTCGGCCGCCCCCTTGGTCGCCACCACCGCGCCGGTAATGACCAGCGCGTGCACGATCATGGAGACCATGAACTGGCCGAAGGTGCGTTCCTTCTTGGGCTTGGATTCGACGAGTACCTCGAACACGGCACTACCTCCGTGGTGAGTCAGGCTTCGATTGCAACCTACGCAACTCGCCTTGCCTCCGTGTGGCCCGTAGATGACAATTTGATAACAACCGAATGAGGAGTCCCCGCACTCAATTGCCGATCGAAGAATCGTGAATCTACCCCTCGCTGGCCGCTCCGCCACCCCCCGCACGCGGTAAATTCACCACAAAACTCGAACCACGGCCCGGGCGACTCTGAACCGAGATGGTGCCCCCGTGTGCCTCGGCGATCCATTTGGTGATGGCGAGGCCCAGCCCCACCCCCGGCCGGTCCCCGGTCCGGGAGCGGGCCGGGTCCGCCCTCCAGAATCGGTCGAATATATGGGGCACATCCACCGACGCGATCCCGATGCCGGTGTCCCGGACCGTCACGCGGACCCCGTCATCCCCATCCTCGAGCACCACCCCGACCGCCCCCCCCGCCGGCGTGTACTTGACCGCGTTGGTCACCAGGTTGAGCAGCAGCTGCTGCATGCGGTGCGCATCAAAGGGCACCTTCACCTCGTGGTCGGGCACCACCACCTGGGTGGTCAGCCCGTGCTGCTCCCCCAGCATTTCCGCCGTCTCCCCGACGTCGACCACGAGGGCCCGGAGGTCCTGCACTTCCAGGGTGAGCGGCGACCGCCCCTCGTCGGCGCGGGCGAGCATGAGCAGGCTGTCCACCAGTTCGTTCAGCTGGTTGAGTTGATCCAGGGTGGCGTCGAGCGCCTCGAGGACTTCGGGCGGGGTCCCCGGATGCACCAGCGATCGCTCCACGCCGGTGCGCAATACAGTCAGCGGCGTCTTGAGTTCGTGACTGGCGTCCGCCGTGAACCGGCGCAACTGGCTGAAGCTCTGCTCCAGGCGGCTGAACATCGCGTTGAGGGTCAGGGCCAGCCGGGCGATCTCGTCGCCGGAGCTCGGCACCGCCACCCGGCGGTGCAGGCTCCGCCCGTCGGCCACCTCCTGCACCTCGTCCATCAGCCGCTCCACCGGGCGCATGGCCCGACCCGCCAGGAACCAGCCGAGCACGGCGGAGGCGACAAGAATCAGCGGCACCACGAGGACCATCGACTGGACGAGGTCGGCCGGGCCGAACGCCACCGCAGAGAGGCGGGCCGCCACCACCACCGCGCCGACCTCCGTGCCGGCCCCGTCGACCGGCAGCGTCACGTACCGCATCGGCTCGGCGCCGGCGGGAATCACGGCGGTGCCGGTGGCCGGCGCGATCGGCGCTGGCCCGGCGAGCGCCACGAGCCGCTCGATGGCCGCGAAATTGAGCTGCCGGACCGGATCGTTGATATAGAGGGTGCGCCCCGCGCGGTTGAACACCAGCAGGAGGTCGCGCACCCCCTCGAAGTTGGCCGCCACGCCCGGCTGGATTTCCTGCGGATCGTCCGGCCGCAGCACCGTGGAGAGCACCTGGTAGGACTCGTTGAGCCAGCGGCGGGCAAAGTCCGCCTCGAGCGCCAGCCGCTGGTCGAGCTCGCGGACGCTCGACTGGCGCCGTTCGAGGTAGAGGGCGGTGCCGAAGACGAGCACCGTCGCCGTGAGGGCGACGGTGTACCAGAAGGTGAGGCGGCCGCGGATCGTCCTCACGCCTTGACCACGTACCCCACGCCGCGCACCGTGTGAATCAGCTTCTCGTCGTGGCCGGAATCGACCTTCTTGCGGAGCCGGTTGATCACCACGTCGACGATGTTCGTACCCGGGTCGAAGTGGTAATCCCAGGCATACTCGGTAATCAGGGTGCGGCTCATCACCCGGCCGGCGTGCCGCATCAGGTATTCCAGGACGGCGTACTCCTTGGGCGTGATGTCGAGCAGCTCGCCCCCGCGGCGGACCTCGCGGGTGCCGGTGTCGAGCGAGAGGCTGCCCACCGTCAGCGTCGGCGGGGCCACCTGCTTCGGCCGGCGGCCAATGGCCTCGACCCGGGCCAGGAGTTCCTCAAACGCAAAGGGCTTGGTCACGTAGTCGTCGGCGCCGGCGCGCAGCGTCTGCACCTTGAAATCCACCGCGTCCTGCGCCGTCAGGATCAGGATGGGCGTCGTGACGCCGCGGTCCCGCAGGGTGCGGACGATTTCCAGCCCGGTCATCCCGGGAAGCCGCAGGTCGAGCACCACCAGGTCGTAGAGGCCCCCCGACGCGAGCCGCAGCGCCTCGAGTCCGTCGTCCACCAGATCGACATGGTTCTGGTGCTCCTCGAGCCCGCGCTTGACGTAGGGTCCGACGGTCGGATCGTCCTCGACCACGAGAATCTTCATGCGAGCACCGGAAGGCAGACGCGGAACGTTGCGCCGAGGCCGGGCTGGCTGTCCACCTCGAGCCGGCCGTTGTGGTCCTCGACGATGCCGTAGCAGATCGACAGACCGAGCCCCGTGCCCCGCCCCTGCGTCTTGGTGGTGTAGAACGGCTCGAAAATCTTGGACTGTTCGGAGCGCGGGATGCCGACCCCGGTGTCCTGGACCTCGACGACGACTTCCGCCCCGCGATGCCCACCCATCGTGCTCCGCACGGTGAGCTGGCCGTTGCCCGTCTCCATGGCATCGAGCGCGTTCAGCATCAGCGACATCAGGACCTGGACAAGCTGCTCGGCGTTGGCGAGCACCTGCGGCAGCTTGTCACCGAGTTCACGCTGCACGGTGAGCTTCTTGAACCGGGTATGGTGCTTCAGGAGGAAGAAGGTGTCCTCGATGACGGTGTTGATGGCCACCGGGCTCTTCTGCACCCCCTTGGGCCGGCTGAAATCGAGCAGTCCATCCACGATGTTGGTGCAGCGGTCAACTTCCTTGTCGATGATGTCGATGTACTCCCGAAACTGGCCCTGGGCGGTTGCCGGCACCTCGTCGAGGCGCCCTTCCATGGCGGCGGCGCAGGCGCCGATCGTGGCGAGCGGGTTGTTGATCTCGTGCATGATCCCCGCGGCGAGCTGGCCGACCGCCGCCAGCTTCTCGTTCTGCATGATGCGGCGGTGAATCCGGTACCACTCGGTGACATCCTCGCCGATGGTGATCACGTGGGAAATCTGGTCGCCGCCGAGCCGCATCGGGATCTTGCTGATCCGGTAGAACCGGCCGCCGGCCGGGTCGTCGACCTCGATGTCCATCTGGGACATCTGCCCCGACTCGAAGATCTGGTCGAATTCCGCCTTGAGCTGGTCCGCCGACTGCCGGGTGAGCACCTCGAACACCGGGCGCCCCACCACCTCGTCGCGATGGACGCCCTGGGTGCCGGTTTCCCGCTTCCGGTTCCAGATCTGAATCCGGTACTCCCGATCCACGACATAGAGGCCCACCGGGAGGGAGTCGATGACAAGCCCGGTGAAGCGGCGTTGTTCCTCGATTTGCCGCGCGCGCACCGCGACCTCGAAGGCGAGGTCCTCGGACAGTTCGATCAGCGCGATGTGCGGAGCGAGCAGGTCGGCCACGATTCCGGCGGCAAGCCGGCCCGCCCCAGGGCCGATGCCCTCAAGCGCCAGCATCCCGACCATCGTCCCGTCGTGTTCCAGCGGCAGGCGGAGGCTCCCCGCATCCGCGGGCGGCAATGCCTCAAGCGTCGGCAGCGCAAACGGCGGCTCGGCGGGGGGAGGCGAAATGAAGGGGGTGAAGGCCGCGCCGCTCGGCTGGCGAACCCAGATGGTGACCAGCCTGGCGGGCACACCATGATGCAGAAGGTCGGCCACCCGGCTGATGGCCTCCTTGGAATCGCTCCCATTGAGGAGCCGGGCGACCGCGCCGATGAGATCGAGCGCAGCCGACGCGGCCGTCGACGTTTCGGTCACCATTCCCCCATCAGCGGCATCTCCCTGATCCATCCCGATGGCCCCACCGTGGAAATAGAACCGGAGGAGGACAGTCGCGCCAATCCCCGCGCAGCCGGCTCAGGACCGTGGCCGCGACGGGGAGCCGTGGTACGCCACCGTCCAGCCGGCAGGATCCCGGCGGAGCACCAGCAGCGTCATCCGTTCACCCTGGCCTTCGCTCGAGGGCGGCGAGGTCGTGATCCAGGCGGAGGCAAGATCGCGGTCCTGGCGAATGTCGGCCCGCAACAGCTGCGCCCACGGTTCCTCCTTTGCCAGCCAGGCGGCGGTGGCGGAGCGAATGGCGGCCTCGTCGGCCGGCAACCCGGCCGGCGGATGCGACTCGAGCCGGCAGCCGGTGGCCAGAAGCACCACCAGCGCCAGCGCGTAAGGAATGGAGGTACGCATGCGATGGCGGCTCGCGAAAGAGGGAGATTCAGGAATGCCAGACGAGTGCGTGGGTGCCGTCGGCCTCGAAGGCGGCGCGGCCGCCCCGGAGTTCCACATCATCGACCTGGACGATGGCATCGGTCGGGATCCCGCGCAGCTGGAATTCGACGTGCATCCGTGGACCATGCACCCGCTCGACGCGCGCCGCCACCTGGCCGAAGCGACGCCGCACACGGATGGTCAGCACGGTGCGCCCGACACGGAGTCGCTCGAGCGCCATGGCGTCCCACTCGGGGGGAAACCACGGGGCGAGCCGGACGGCGCCTTCCAGCGCATTGGGCCGCACGCCCCAGAGCCCCTCGACGGCAAGGCTTGCGACGGCGGCGGGCAGGTCGGCGCCGGTCGCGCGCCGCAGCAACCCCTCGCTCAGGCGACGCCAGGCCTCCAGGCCCTGCGCAAACCGATCCTGCTGGAAGTCTGCCAGCCCGGCCGGGCCAGCAAGAAAAGTAGCGGAGCCGGCCGCCGACCGCGCCGCCCCCGCCGCGGCCCCGATCTCCTCAGCGACCTCGGGATGACCCAACGCCTCGGCGAGCGGCTGCACCGCCTCGCAGGCGGCCGCCCAGAGTGCCGCGTCGGCGGGAGCGCCCTGGCAGGGATGACTCGCCACACCGATCTCGTACGCCCGGCGCAGGGCCCCCCAGCGCTGGGCCAGGAAATCGAGTTCTCCGGTCCAGTTCGCGTACCGCGCGGCGAGGAGGAGATAGAGCGGAACCGCCGGCGTGGTGCCGAAGCGGCCAAGGCCGCTGGTCGAACACCCCTCGGCAATTCGCCCATCCACGTCCTGGGTGAGCGACATGAATTTGAGCGTATCGCGCGGCGCGTTGCGGTCGCCGGCCGCGAGTTGTGCCATGGCACGGAGCGACCCCGCCGGACCCGCAAACCAGGCGCCGCCCGGCCGCTCGGGCCCCGCCGACGGCAGCGCCAGGCATCGGCCCACGCCCGGGACACCCGCCAGCCCGCCGTCCATTTCCACCTTGGCCCACTCGAACGCCTCCGCCAGCGGAGGCTCCGGTGAGTCGATCGAGGTGGCGTACGTGGCGAGCTCCCGCGCATGGTCCGCGCGCTGCTTCCGCACCCCGGCAAAGGCCCGGCGCGCCAGCATCACGCGGGACCGCTCGAGGTCACCGGCGTCAGGACCGCCGGTAAACCGGACCCGGCAGCGGCCAATCCCGCGCAGCGAGAACCGCACGGCCGGCCCGTCGGTCGGCGCCGCCTCGAGGGTGCCGCCTTCAACGTCGATGATCAACTGGAAGGGATCGCCCACCGCGCGGAGCGCCGCATGGCGCCCACCGGCGGCCAAGGCAAGCTCAAGGTCACCTCCACCACCGGCGGGATACGGCCAGGCGCGCCGCAGGTCGGTGGTCCATTCGATGTGAATGGCGGCGTCCCCGGCCGCGGCCACCTCCCAGTAGACCACCGGATGTTCGAGAGCGACCGTCCATCGTTCGGTCACTGGGGTGCCCCCCACCGTCGCCCGACGGAGTACCTCCGTCGGCGACACCCACGCGGTCGCACCCGCGAGGGCGGTCCCGGACACGGCGACGGCGGCATCGCGAGCAACCGCGTAGGGATGAATCCACGCCTCCCCGAGGCCATGCCCATCGCCTCCGTCAAGCGACGCGCGGCGCCCGGTAAAGCGCCAGCGATGCGGAGCTTCGGCGGAGAGTCTGGCGACGAGTGACGCGGCGGCATCCGGCCAGTCACCCGAGAGTCCCGGCAGCTCCGGCACCGCAAGCAGATCCTGCCGCAGCACCTGTGTGGCAGGAGCAGGCCAGCGTCGGGCGGCGAGGAGCCGGTCCCGATGGGGAATCCCCTGTCCCGCGAGCGCGTTGCCGAGCAGCGTTTGAAGCTGCGGCGTGCAGGAACTGCCGGATGCCGGGGGGTGGATGCCGCTGCCAATGCACAGGATGCCGCCATCGCCGACCGCGTATTCCCAGGCGACGACGCGCGCCGGGTTGAGGGCGAGTTCGACCATTTCCAACGCCACGATGCGGGCCGAGGCCGGGCGGGTCGCCAGGTGGGTTGCCCATCGATATGGCTCGCCGGACCGTGGCACCCAGGTGCAGGTGCCGAGTGGAAGGCCGGCGACGAGGGGGTGCGGGCCGAAGCAGGCCAGCCCGCGCGGCGCCGTGTCGGCGGGGTCCGCCTCCCAGAGCGTGTCCCGGACATCGTCCGGGGGCACAACCTCGATGCCGAGTGTCACGGGAGTCTGGACGGCGCTGAGCGTGGCCAGCAGCCGGCCACCGGAGCTGATCCAGGGGAGGAGTTCTGGTGAAGGAAGCGAGACATCATGCAGCCAGAGGCAATCGGTGTCCGGCCACGGCACATCGTGGAGGTCGGTGATCACCCGCGCACTGATGCCCGGCACGGCGCCGACGAGCGCGCGCATCTCATCGACGGCGCCCACGCGCGTGACCACCGCCACTCGCCGGATTGCAGACACCATTGCTGGACGCCTCACGGCCTGAAGATGAAAAGGACCGAGAACTGAGCGCGGTCCTGCCTCAGCCCTCGGTCCCCGGTCTTCGCGTCGTGCTACTTGCCGTATCGCGCGGCCACCACATCCCAGTTGACGACATTCCACCACGCGGTCATGTAGTCCGGCCGCCGGTTCTGGTACTTGAGGTAGTAGGCGTGCTCCCAGACGTCGCAGCCGAGGAGGGGCGTGCGGCCCGAGGAGAGCGGGGAGTCCTGGTTCGGGGTGCTCTCAACCACCAGCTTGCCGGCCTTGTCCATCGACAGCCAGGCCCAGCCGGACCCGAATCGGGTGGCGCCGGCCTTGGCAAACTGTTCCTTGAAGGTGGCGAAGGCACCGAACGTATCGGTGATGGCCTTCGCGAGCGCGCCACCCGGCTCCTTGGCACCACCCGGCGTCATCATTTCCCAGAAGATGGTGTGGTTGTAATGACCGCCGCCGTTGTTGCGGACCGCCATCCGGATCCCTTCAGGCACGAGATCGAGATCGGAGAGCAGCGCCTCGACGGTCTTGCCGCTCAGGCTGGCTTCGCTTCCCACCGCGGCATTCAGGTTGTTGACGTAGCCGGCGTGATGCTTGTCGTGATGAATCCGCATCGTGGCTTCGTCAATATGGGGTTCCAGCGCGGTATAGTCGTATGGGAGGGGGGGCAGTGAAAAAGTCATTGTCAGGCTCCTGATATTGGCGAGCGATTAGTTCAGGCTTGCACGTTGCAATATGGGCCGTATCCGTAAGAGGGTCAACGCGGCGTGTTCACTTCCCGGTCTGACTGGGTCGCCAGTTGGGCGAGCAACGCGGCGGCGGCGGCGGTCAGCAGCACCGTCAGCAGAACCTCCTCCCCGAGCAGTACGGGCCAGACGAGGTAGGCGCCGAACGCCGAGATCACGGCGATGACCCGCGGACGTGACCGATCGCCGAGGGCAGCGATGGCCAGCGCAATCCAGCCGGTCCACCCGCCGAGGCCCGTTTCGGGGGCGGCGAACGAGGTCGCGAAGGCAACCGCAGCCAGTGCGAGTGACGGACGACGGGTCGCCGCCGCCCACGCCAGCCCCAGCACGGCGATGCCGACCCCGCTCGGCTGCCAGGAGAGGACCCAGAGCGGCCAGCGGTACCAGGCGAGGTGAAAGAGGAGGGCGGCAACCAGGAAGAGCGGTGTGCCCCAGCTCTGCCTGCCCCGCAGCGCGGGGAGGTGATGGTCGAGCCACCGCAGCGCCCGTCCCACTCCCAGGACCTCGCCAACCATCCAGACGAGAAGGGAGCCGAACCCCAGCACGCCGGCCGTCAGCGCGGCGGGGAGCGGGCCTCCCCGGTCGAGGGTCGGCCAGGCTGCGGCGAGTCCCGCCGTCACGCCGGCGAGGGCCAGCCAGGGCGCCGGGTGGCGGAGAGTCAGCCGGCTGCGGGCACGCCACGCCGCCAGGGCGAGCAGCGCCGGCCCGAGCAGCAGGAGCGCACCGCTGATCCAGACGGTCAGCGACGGGCCGCGAAAGTCGGGAAGGTATGGGAGGCTCGCGACCCCGAGAAGGAACGCGGGGAGGCCAAACGCACCACGGAAGCGATCGACCGGGGTGGGCAGGAGGAGCGCCGCCAGCATCATCGTGGCGTAGGCGACAGGCACGATGTTGGTCAACGGTGCTCCCCCCTCCGGAGGCGTTACTTGCCCGTCATGATCCCCTGCCGAATCTGGACCGCGCTCGGCGAGGCGTTGGGATCGATCACCAGGCGATAGCTGACGATTGTGACGAAGCGAAGCGGCATCTGCAGGGTGCGCTGTGCCCCGTCACGCCGCACCACCACCGGGATCATGGTCCCCTCGGGCTCGCTCCCGTACTTGCTTCGGAACTGTGCGGCCCACCCCTGATTGGCTGCGTCGAGGGTGCCGACGCTGACCAGTTCGTCACCGGCGAGACCTCCGGCGTCGGCAAAGGCCGACCCCGGCGTCACCGCCAGGACGATGGTGGTCGAATCGTTGGAACTCTGGATCCCGAGCCGGGCCACGCGGTTGCTGTCCCGCACCGCGGAGAGCCCGGCCATGGCGAAGTCGGCCGCGTAGGGGAACGGTTCCCGTCCGTCAATATAGCGGGCGTTGAAGTCGTCAAAGGACACCCCACCGGCCGCGGCAGAGACGGTGCCCCACCAGTCCTTGGCGGTGAATCCCCGGCCCTTCTCGTACGTGGATTGATAGAGCGAACGCATCACGTCGTCGAGCGACTTCATGTTGCCGGTGGCCGCGCGGATCCGGATATCGAGGAGCATCCCGGCCAGGGAGCCCTTCGGATAGTAGATCGAGCCCGTCCCGTCGGTCATGCCGATCCAGGCGGAAATCGAGGCATCTTCCAGCGACACGACCGGCACATCGGCCACTTCCTGCATCTTCCCGGCGGTCAGCGCGAGGAATTCGGTCGAATCGATGACCCCGGCGCGCACCAGCGCCAGGTCGGCGTAGTAATCGGTGATGCCCTCGCTCACCCAGAGCCAGGGCGTCGGCATCCAGTGGTCGTAGGTGTAGGGCACCATGTCGGCCGGCCGGAGTCGCTTGACGTTCCAGAGATGAAAGATCTCGTGGGCGGTGATGGAGGGGAGGATCGGGTTGCCGATGAGCAGCGGGGTGTAGATGCCCACGTGGGAGTTCTGGTGCTCGAGGGCGCTGCCGCCGCCGTAGTCCTGGTCGAAGATGAGCAGGTTGGTATAGCTGTCATACGGCGCCACACCGAAGACGGCAATTTCCACCGGCAGGTACCGCTTCAACTGGCTCCAGAATTCGGCCCGCGACGCGCCGGTCAGCGAGCCGCTCGGGTAGCTGGCCAGCCGGACCCACTTTCCCTCCACCTGGGTGCTGTCGAAGTCGAAGGTGCCGATGAAGAACGGCATGTCCACCAGGTCGTGGTAGTTGCCCGCGCGGTAGGCGCGTGGGGCGCCATCGGGCGTCATGCCGGTGGCCACCCGCCAGTTCGGCTCCGTGGTGACCGTCACCTTGGCCGGGAAGTCGAGGCTGCGCCCCTCAGGATAGAGGAAGACGTTGGTGCCGTTGACCATCAGGAAATCGGGCCGGCTCCACGCCATCGCGTTGTCGAGCTGGTTGGCCTGAAAGTCGAAGGTGATGGTCACCTCGCCCTTCCCGGTCGGGCGGATCCGCCAGGTGTCGGGGTCGGCCTTGTCCCAGGCGATCGGAGCGCCACCCTGGGTCACGGTGAAGCTCGAGACCCGCCGCGCGAAGTTGGACACCTCGTAGGCGCCGGGTGTCCAGCTGGGGAGCGACAGCAGGACCGGATTGCTGCCCCCGACTTCGAACCGGGTCGTGACCGCGACGCTCTGGGCCTGCGCGGTGGCGCGGGTAAAGTTGAGGTCGTAGCGGAGGTTGGCAACGGGAGCGGACTGCTGGGCCAGGGCGACGGTTGGAAAGGTCGCGGCGGCGAGGAGAGTCAGGAAGCGACGCATGGGGTCCAGGAGCGGAGGATGGGCAGGGCGGCAGGGCGGCGGCGTGGCCGGCTGCGGGAACAGAGGCCCTACGAGCCTCGCCAACAGAATGTGTCAGCGGACGAGCCGGGCATGTCCCGGGTGCGACACGGCCGCCGGCGTGCGGGTGTTCCGCGCGCCGACGGCCGGTGCGATCACGTCTGGCCGATCGGGCTAGAGGCCGTAGATCGAGGCCGGCACCTTCAGCACGTAGGTGTTGAGGGTGAAGGTCTCGTCGTACGCCGCCCCGACGATGATGGTCCCGTCCGCCGAGGCCGCGACAACGGCCTCCCAGTAATAGTTCTCCGGCAGGGTGATGCCGTTGGCAGCCGCGACGTCGAGCAGCGACACGACACCGCCCGCCTGCGTCCAGAAGAACGGGAACGGAAGCCCGAAGAAGCCCTCGGTCAGGGTGCCGTAGACCACCTGGCCGTTCAGGGCGGTGGCCTGGCCGTATCCGACGTACCCCTCGTAGGCACCAGAGGCGACGTTGATGGTACCGAGCGTCGCGCTCCAGATGAAGGGCATCTGGGCCCAGACACCGGTCACGACCGCACCGTTGCCAGAGATGGCCAGGACTTCGCCCGGGCTGTCATCGGTGAACACGCCGTTCGAGGGAACCAGCGAGCCGACTCCGCTCGCGGTCCAGATGGCCGGGCGGCGATCGATCCAGTAGGTGGCACCGCCCACGTTCGCGTACGCCGAGGCGAATCCGCCGACCATCGTACCGTCATCCGAGACGACCGTGGCGCGGTTGCTCGCCGGGCTGCCGCTCGTCGAGTCGCCGTCGCCGATCAAGTCGAGGGCGACGAAGTTGCCGGCGCCGGCGGCGTCGGTCCAGAGGAAGGCCTCTGAGTTGCAGAGGTTCCAGATCAGGCCAACCGTGGTGTGGCCGGCCGAATCGATATCCCAGGCGCTGCTCAGGTCCTGGTTGCCGGTGTCGGCGTCGTACTCGCAACCGTTGGCGTAGATGCTGCCGAGATCCTGCCAGCCCGCGCCTTCCTGCCAGAGGCCGGCGTTTTCAGGCTTGCCATGGATGGCGCTGACTCGGCCGGCATTCGAGATGCCCGTGGTGAAGTCGAACGCCGCGTCGCCGGCCTGCCCCTTCAGTGTCGACGTGTTGCTGGCCACGTCGTAGAAGTAGAAGTCGGACGTCGCCGAAAACGGGTCGGTCAGCAGGATGGAGGCGCCGTCGGCGCTGATGTCCTCGGCGCGCAGGTTCGGGATCAGGCTCAGCGTGGCGCCCGGGATCGGGGCCGGTTCGGTGGTGTTGTCTTCGCTGCAGCCGGCGAGGGTGCCGGCCAGCAGGCCGACAAGCACCAGCGGGCGCAGGGCGCGCGCCGGTGAGGTCCAGCGGGTCATCAGGGTCACGTGCACTCCAGTGTCGATGTGTGGTATGTGGCTACGCCACAACCTGCGCCCGGGGAGGCGAAGGTGCGAAAGGGCTGGAGCACTGAGTCAGGGGGACTCGGGCACGCGAATCAGCAGGAGGGGCTGCCCGACGATGCGGGGCGGAAAATAGGGAGGGGGTATCCCGGGAGTCAACGTGGGGGGGGCGGGGTGCCAAACCCCGTCGAACGGGGTACTTTTTGGGGTCTCTTGCCGGGTGTACCCCGGCCTGGCCTGCCCTCTTCGAGGTTGTCTCCATGCGCACTTCCCGTTTCCCGACCGTGGCCTGCTCGGCTGGGCTGCTGGCCCTCGCCGCCTGCTCCCCCCCGTCCATCACCTCCGAACGGAACAGTGACATTCCGGTCCCGGCAGGCGCCACGGTGAGCTTTATCGGCGGCACCACCGAAGGGGCCACGCAGGTGAACCCCGCGGTCTCCAACGAGATCATGCACGTGCGCATCCAGAATGCCGTCAAGACGCAGCTGCAGAAGAAGGGCTACACCGTCGTGGACAGCGGGACGCCGGCCACCTTCCATGTCCGGTATTTCGTCGGCGTCAAGCAGAACACCTCCTACGTCACCACGACCACCGGCGTCGGCATGGCCGGCCCGTACGGCCCCGGCTTCGGGCCGTACGGCTACGGCTATGGCTACGGCTATGGCTACGGCTGGGGCGGGTATGGCGTCTCCACCACCACACCGGTGACCAACACGAACGTCTCGTTCGTGGTGGACCTGGTCCAGGCCACCAGCGGGAAGATCGCCTGGCGCGGCATCTACAACGGCGAGGCCTCCAGCTCACCACCGAGCGACTCCAAGCTGAACTCCCTGGCCCAGTCGATCTTCAGCACGCTGCCGAAGGTCCCGCAGTAAGGCGGGGCAGCAGGGCAGCAATACGAAACCCGTCACCCCGGCGAACG
Source organism: Gemmatimonadales bacterium (assembly GCA_041390145.1). Classification (NCBI taxonomy): domain Bacteria; kingdom Pseudomonadati; phylum Gemmatimonadota; class Gemmatimonadia; order Gemmatimonadales; species Gemmatimonadales bacterium. Next base: position 70,193 of record JAWKQM010000013.1, read on the forward strand.
CCGGGGTCCAATGCGTGGTTCCATCCAACCAAGAGTTCGACCGACGAGGTGACACGATGACCGCTATCGTATTCGATACGCGATTCCAACGCGCCGGCGCACTCCTGGCCGTCGTGTTGGCTGCCGGTTGCAGTTCGTCCGTCACCTCGGAGCGCAACGAGGCGATTGCCATCCCCAGCGGGGCCACGGTGACTCTCCCGGTCTCGGGGGCGCAGCGCACCCCGGAGCTGTACCCCACGGTGTCGAACGACAGCATTCACCACATGATCCAGCGCGCCATCAAGGCTCAACTCGCGGCGAAAGGGTACACCGTCGTCGACAGCGGTCAGCCGGCGACGTTTGTCGCGCGGTACTTCCTTGGCGTGCAGACCTCGTCGCGGTACGCCGCCACCGCGGGCGGGGTCAGCGGTCCGCCAATCCAGGGCATCGGCAATGGGTACGGCCGGACGCAGGACACCCCGCTCTCGGCCCTTCCGTCGCCGGGCCAGATCCACAACGTGACCTTTGAAGCGGCGCTGGTGGACGAGAAGGCGGGGCGGACGGCGTGGCGGGGCGTGCTCGATCGCGAACCGAAGAGCACGGCCCCCGACCAGGCGCGCATCAACCAGGTCGTGGGCGAGGTCATGAAGTCGCTGCCCCAGGTTCCCTGAGCCTGCGTGCCGCAAGACCTCTCGTACGTCCTGCTGCTCTTCGTGCTGTTTGTGGTGCCACGGTTCCTGCAGCGCTATCGCCTGCCAGGGGCCGTGACGGCGCTCGCGCTGGGCGTCGGCGCCACAGCCCTCGGACTCTTCCAGCACGACGAAACCATCGCCCTGATGGCCACCTTCGGCATCGTGGCGCTGTTCCTGTTTGCCGGGCTCGACGTCGACCTCGAGGCGCTCAAGCCGGATGCCCGGGTGCTGACCCAGCACCTCGTGATCTGGGGCGCCACCCTCGCGCTCCTCACCACGGCCGCGTCCTGGGTCTTCTCCCTGGCCATCCGGGAGGCGTCGCTGGTCGCGCTGGCGCTGATCACCCCCTCCACCGGCTTCATTCTCGATTCGCTCGACCTCTTCGGGCTCTCCGACAGCGAGAAACGCTGGACCAAGTCGAAGGCCATCGCCTCCGAGCTGCTCGCGCTCATCGTGATGTTCCTGACGCTGCAGTCCACCTCGCCGGAACAGCTGGGACTCAGCGTCCTCGCCATGCTGGCGCTGATCGTGATGTTGCCGCCGGTCTTTCGGTGGTTCGCCGGCCGGATCGCGCCGTTTGCCCCACGCTCCGAGTTCGCGTTCCTCCTGATGGTGGCGGTCGTCGCCGCCTCCGCCACCCGCCGGCTCGGCGTCTACTACCTGGTGGGGGCCTTCGTCGTCGGCCTGTCGGCGCGCCAGTTTCGCGCCCGCCTTCCCGCCATGTCCTCGGAACGGATGCTCGGGGCGGTCGAGGCGTTCGCGTCATTCTTCGTGCCGTTCTACTTCTTTCACGCCGGCGAGTACGTCAGCCACGATGAGTTGAACTGGGTGGTGCTGGGGCTCGGCGCGGCGTTCCTGGTAATCTTCGCCTTGCTCCGCCTCGGCGAGGTCATCCTGCACCGATGGGTGGCGCTGCGCGAAGCACCGAAGAAGAGCCTCCGCATCGGCGTGGCGCTGCTCCCGACCCTGGTGTTCACGCTCGTGATCGTGGATATCCTGCGGGGCCGCCCGGGGGTGACGCCGACGCTGCTCGGCGCGCTGGTCCTCTACACCACGCTCATCACGCTGCTGCCGGGCCTGATCCTGCGAGTGCCAGCGATCGACTACTCAACGCTGCATCTCGACCCGATCGCTCCGCCGCCGGACAGCGGGTTCGGGGCCTCGGGACCCGAATGGCGTGGCGGGGCCTCCGCGTCGCTCACCGAGTCCAATCCGCCACCACCCCCGCCAGCCCCACCACCGAGTGCGGCCGATCGGACGTAGCTGTGCAGGGAGGCAGGGAGGGAGGGAGGCAGGGAGGCAGGGAGGCAGGGAGGCAGGGAGGCAGGGAGGCAGGGAGGCAGGGAGGCAGGGAGGCAGGGAGGCAGGGAGGCAGGGAGGCAGGGAGGCTGAGTTCAATCCCACCTGTCAATCGCACTCACGGAGCCAACCAACCGGGGCGACCTGGTCATGCGGCACCTCTGGGGGTGTTCCTTTAATTAGGGGTGGGCATATGCCCACCCCGGTCCGTCCGCCCGCGCATGCGATGGCCACCAACGGGTTCGTCCATGCCCACCCCGGTCCGTCCGCCCGCGCATGCCCACCAACGGGTTCGTCCATCCGCCCGTCCGCCCGCGCATGCGATGGCCACCAACGGGTTCGTCCATGCCCACCCCGGTCCGTCCGCCCGCGCATGCGATGGCCACCAGCCGGTTCGTTTCCGCCCACCCTGGACCCCCGCTTTCGCCGGGGTGATGGAAAGCAGCCGGACCCCCGCTTCCGCCGGGGTGACGGGAAGCAAACAGCCCCCCGCTTTCGCCGGGGTGACGACAGTCTATCCGCCCTCTCCCCCGCCCCCCTGCCCTGCGGCCCCGCCCGACTCCGGGGCGCCAGCCAGGATCCTCCCATACAGACTGAGGATGTCGCTGCGCCGGAGGAGTCCGACCAGGCGCCCCGACTCCGGATCCACCACCGGCAGGGCGGAGGCGCCACGCGCCCCCATCCGGCGCGTCGCTTCGAGGAGCGAGTCCTCGGGTTCGAGTGACTCCGTCGGCTGGGCTGCCTCCGCCGCAATCAGGATCTGGTGCAGTTCCCGCGGTTCGTTCGCGATGCGGGCCAGGTCGGACACCGTCAGGACGCCGCTCAACTCGCCGTATTCCGTCACCACCGGAAAGACGTCCTGGGTGCCCGCGCCGAGGTGGGTCAGGAACTGTGTGGCGAGCGCGCGCTCCTGAATGACGATCGGCTTCCGATGGTACGCCTCCGCCACGCGCAGGCTCGCGAGCACGTCGCGGTCGGTGCCGTGCACGATATGCTCCCCCTGCCGCCGCAGCCACCCGCTGTAGAGGGAATCGCGCTCCAGCCGCCGCGCCACGAAGTGGCTCACGACGACCGCGAGCATCAGCGGCAGCATGATGGCCGAGTTGTCGGTCATTTCCCAGACCATCAGGATCCCGGTCATGGGGGCGTCGAGCGCCGCGGCGACGACGGCCCCCATCCCCACGATGGCGTAGGGTTCCACGGTCAGGTTCAGCCCGGGGAAGAGCACGATCAGCCCCGCGCCGAAGGCCCCGCCCGCCGCCGCCCCGACATAGAGGGAGGGAGTGAAGAGGCCGCCGGATCCGCCGGTGTTCAGCGTGATGGAGGTGGCGATGATCTTCATCCCGGCGAGGAGAATCAGGAGGTACCAGGCCAGGTCGCCGAAGCGGTCGAGCGGGATGGCCAGGTGCCCGAACCCGACGAGGAGGCCGCTGGAAAAGAACGCGAGGCCACCGACGGCGGCGCCGCCGGCGAGGGCAAGGAGGACCGGCATCCGCTGCCGAAACTTCTCGGCCCAGTCGTCTACGCTGAAGTAGAAGCGCACAAACGCCACCGACGCGAGGCCGGCCACCAACCCGAGGAGGGGATAGAACAGGATGACTTCGCGGGTCAGGCCGTAGCCCTGCTCGAAGGGCACCGGAAAGACCGGATGGTTGCCGAATACCGAGCGGGTGACCACGGCGGCCACGACGCTGCTGACCACGACCGGCGCAAAGGCGGCGATGCTGAACGACCCGAGGATTTCCTCGAGGGCAAAGAAGGCACCCGCCAGCGGCGCATTGAAGGCCGCGGAGATGCCGGCCGCGGCCCCCGCGCCGACCAGGATGATCGTCCGGTTGCCCGAGAAGCGGAACGAGCGCCCCAGCCGCGAACCGACCGCGGCGCCGAAGACGGCAATCGGGCCCTCGGCACCCGCCGAGCCACCGCTCCCGATTGTGAGGGCGCTCGCGGCTGTCCGCACCATCACCGCCCGGGTGGGGATGACCCCCTGGCGCCGCACCACCGCGAGCTGCACGTCGGGAATGGTCAGCCCCTTCTGCCCCGGCGCGAACCGCCGCATGACCCACCAGGCGGCGACGGCCCCGGCGCCGGTCAGGATCGGCCGATAGGCCAGCTGGCCCAGTTCCGGGAGGTAGGCCTCCGGCCAGCTGAAGAAGACCTCGTGGGCCAGGTCGATCAGCTTGTAGAACCCGATGACGCCGAAGGACGCGGCGAGCCCGATCACGACCGCAAAGCCGAGGAGGATCGAATTCTCGCTCAGCTCGAGGCCGTTGAACCAGTCGACGATGTCGTCCCAAACCCCCTGGGCGACGTTGACCGGTCCGTAGGTGGAGTGACGGGCCTGCGCCGCGAGGCGGCGGAGCTGCCGGCGGAGGGTGCGGAGGATGTCGGCGGGTTTCACTTCAGGGGAATCTTTCCGGTTGCGAATTCGTCTGACAAGGTAGCACTATTCACGACGTTGTCACAGCGACCCGCCGCGCCGGCCATGCCTGCGCCCTGTCCCCGTCTACGATGAGAGTCTTCATGCGGTTCTCCCTCCGCCGGCTTGCCCTGGCCACCATATTCGCACTCACCCCGGCCACCGTCATTGCCCAGTCGATCGGCGCCTACACCCCGCCGGTGCAGTGGCCGGAGCGTCCAACGCGCTTCGACCTCCTCCACCAGCGAATTGCCCTGAGCGTGGACTGGTCGCGGCTGGCCATCAGCGGGACGGTGACAACCACCGTCAAGCTGACCACCGTCACCGACACGGTCCGGCTCGATGCGGACCACCTCACCATCACGGGCGCCACCGACGCAAAGGGACGGAAGCTCCGGTACCAGACCGATTCCACCCATGTGACCGTCAAGCTTCCCCGCCGCATGTCCCCCGGCGACACGGCGGTGTTCACCCTGACCTATACCGGCGTGCCCGAGCGCGGCCTCTACTTCGTGCCGCGCAGCCACGTGGTCTGGACCCAGGGCGAGGCCGTCGAGACCCGGAGCTGGGTCCCGACCTATGACTTCCCCAATGACAAGGCCACCTGGGAATTCCTGGTGACCGCCGACCCCGGCATGTCGGTGCTCTCCAACGGCACCCTGACGGAGGTCACCCCGGCACCGGGCGGTCGCCAGGTCTGGCACTGGGTCCAGGAGCAGCCCGCCTCCACCTATCTCTATTCGGTCGTGATCGGGCCGTTTACTGTGCTCCGCGACCAGTGGCGCGGCCGGCCGGTGGACTACTGGGTCGCACCGGACACCGTTCCCGCCGGCTGGCGTACCTTCGGCGAAACCCCGTCGATGATCGAGATCTACTCCCAGGTCCTCGGCGTGAACTACCCGTGGCCCAAGTACAGCCAGGCCGTCATTCCCGACTTCACCTATGGCGGCATGGAGAACGTATCGGCCACCACCCAGACCGACCTCGTGCTGCACGGGGCGGACGGTGAACCCGAGAGCAGCGGCCGGGGCCTCGCGGCCCACGAGCTGGCGCACCAGTGGTTCGGCGACTACACCACCACCGCCACCTGGTCGCACGCCTGGCTCAACGAGGGGCTGACCACCTACATGGAGTCGGTCCAGAACGAGAAGAGCCGCGGCTGGGCCGCCGGCCAGCAGTCGTGGTACAGCCAGCAGCAGCAGGCGATGGGCGCCGACCTCCGGCAGGAACGCCCCCTGGTCTGGGGCGACACTCTGGCCGACCCGATCCAGCTCTTCTTCAGCGGACACATCTACCCGAAGGGCGCCCAGGTGGCCCACCAGCTGCGCCGCCTCCTCGGCGACTCGCTCTTCTGGGCGGGGATGCAGCGATTCCTGCAGGACAACGCCTACAAGCCGGTGCGCACCGAAAACTTCGCGGTGGCGTTCGAGCAGACCGCCAACCGCGACCTCGACTGGTTCTTCGATCAGTGGGTCTATGGCATCGGGTACCCGAAGGTGCAGGTGACGCGGCACTGGGACGCCGCCGCGAAGCAGCTGCACGTCACGGTCACGGAAACCCAGAAGATCGACTCCACCCATCCTCTCTTCCGTTTCCCGGTCACCATCCGCCTGATCACCCCCGATTCGGTGTTGCGGAAGGAGATCATGGTCACGAAGCAGACCGAGACCTTTACCCTGCCGGTGTCGCAGGAACCGCTGTCGTTCCGGTTCGACGAAGGGGCCTGGCTCCTCGGCACCGTCTCCACCGACCAGACGCCGACTGAGTTGTCGGAAATGGCCAAGCACGACCTGGAATACGGCGCGCGGAACTGGGCGCTCCGGGCGCTGGCGGGCAACACCACCGCCGTGGCCGACAGCGCGCGCCGGTTCATCGTGTTGAACGAGCGGGAACCGCTGCTGCGCGAAATTGCGCTTGCGCAGCTCGCCGAGCGGAAGGACCCGGCCGACATCCCGCTGGTCAAGTCGGCGCTGCGTGACCCGGCCAGCGGTGTGCGCGGTGCCGCCATCGATGCCTGGGCCTCCTACGATTCCATCGCGGTCCGGCCGACCGCACGGGACATGCTGCTGACCGACCCCAACTCGGCGGTGCGCCAGACTGCCATCGGCGTCCTCGACCCGGGCGACCCCCAGATCCGCACCCTGCTCGTGAGCCTGACGGCACCTGGCCAGCCGCTCGGCATTCGCCAGTCCGCCGCCGCCCGGATCCGGAATCAGTCGGATCCGGCGGTGGTGGCCGCGCTCATCGCGCTCACCGATCCCTCCAACCCCAGGAACCTCCGGCAGGCGGGGCTGCGCTATCTCGCAGGACGGAGCGACAAGGGTCCAGCCATCACGACGGCCACCACGTACCTCGACGATCCGGATCCGCTCTTCGCGGTCAGCGCGGTGCAGACGCTGGCGCGGGTGGGCGGCCCGGCCGGCAAGGTCACCCTGACCCAGCGGCTGAAGGTGGAGCAGCGGGTGACGGTGGACGACGCGATCCGGGAGGCGCTGGAAGGGAAGTAGGCGGGGCAGCGGGGCAGAAGATTGTCACCCCGGCGAACGCCGGGGTCCAGGTTCACTCCACGCGCACCTCAATGGCTGTCGCTGCCAGGGTCGTGGTGTCAAAGCCCTGGATATGCTTGAAGTACCAGTCGATGTGCACCTGACCGCGGCGGTTCGCTTCGTCCAGCATGGAGTCCGTCAGGTCGGCGACGTCGTTGCCGTCATCCCAGATGGGGGTCCCGATGGCCCAGTTGGTGCCCGAGGCGATCCACCGGGCATCCGTCTCGGCGGCAAACGCCAGGATCAGGTGGTAGTCGCCTGGGCGGTCCGGCCCCGGAATCGCCACGGTGTGACGGGAGATCGCGTCCACCACCGGCGTGGCAAGAGCGGAGATGGTCACGAAATCCTCACGCTTGTCCCCCCAACTCGGGAAGGCGCCCAGGATGACGGAGGCTGCGGGCCAGTAAGCAGAATAGCGGAGGGTGAGGTCGCCCCGGATCGTGTCGCCCGGGGCGATCGTCAGCACAGGGTTGGCCGACGTCAGTTCCTGACCGTTGAGTTGCGCCCGATCCAGCCACAGGGTGGCGCCTTCGGCCCCGCCAAGGGTCACGGTGATCGGCTTCATCCCGTCGGCGGAAAAGCGGAGCGTACGCTCCCCCATTTCCTCCGATGAGAGCGAGGCACTGCTGAACGTCGCAAGGCCCTCGACTGCCGTGGCCGTGGCCGTTCCCAGGACCGAAGCGGAGTTCCCGACCGCCTCCACCCGCACCTCGACCCGCGCATCCCGGACTCGCCTTCCCGAAGCGTCCTGAATCTCGATGATGGGGACTGGCACGAGTGCGTTCTCGTTCCCCGCAATCGGTGCCTGCAACAGCACCAGCCGGGCGGGTCGTGCCTCGCTCCGGTTCACCACCAGCGCCAGCGCCGTCACCATCAGCAACCCCGCCCCCGCCGCCCCCCACTTCTTCGGACGGGTATCCAGGCCCAGGCGCCGATGCATCGGCCGTACACGCAACACGCGCCGCAGCCGGTCCGCTGTCGCGGCGGTCCCGAGCAGGGCGCGCGCCAGGTCGGCGTCCGCGCGAGGATCGCGACGCCGTCGCGCCTCGGCCAGCCAGCGCAGGAAGAGGGGCGCAAGGGCCTCCTCCGCGCCGCCCTGGACCAGCAATTCCGCGGCGCGCTGATGGTCGAACGGCGACATCGACGGCTCCACCAGGAGCGCGGTGCCGAGCCGCCGGGCCAGCTCCCGTTCGCCGCCGGGGCCCGCGCCACGGAGCACCACCTCCGCCAGTTCGTCGTGCCCCAGCCGCCAGCGATCCTCGATGCCGGCCACGAATCCGCGGAGCTCGAGGGAGCCCAGGAGGGCGGCCACCTCCTCCTCCGAGAGTCCGGCCGCGCCGGCGAGCACCCGCGCCCGCAGCGGGGCGGCCGCCGTGGCCAGCAGGGAGAGCAGCAGGCGGGCCTGCGCCCCCAGTGCATCCACCCGCCGGCCCAGCGCGTCACCGGCCGGCAATTCGACGGCAAGCCGCTCAGGGTCGGGACAGCTCCACCCGCGCTCGTCGAGTACCAGCCATTCGTGGTCGAGCACCAGCTGGAGAGTCTCGAGGATCAGGTGCGGTGAGCCCTTCGACGCCTCGTGCAGACGCTGCACCAGGAGCGAGGGCCACGGCTCGTCCGGCAGTGCGCCGACGCTCATGATGAGCGCCTCGACCTCCGCCGCCGTCAGCGGGGTGAGGGTGAGCACCTCGGCGTCGGCCGCGATCAGTTCCTGCCCCCGCGCCGGTCGGCCCGCCGTCACGATCAGCGCGGCGGAGCCGGTCAGCCGGGCACGGAGCCCCGCCAGGAGCTGCAGCGACTCGCCATCCATCCAGTGCACGTCGTCGATCAGGAGCGCCAGCGGCGACTCTTCGAGGAGCGCGAGCAGCAGGTCGGCCAGGGCGAGGGTACGGCGCCGCAGCGCCTCGGTGCCGGTGCTCGGATCGGGTGCGCCGCCGAAGCCGGTCACCAGCGACGGATCGAGCGCCTGCAGCGTGGCCAGGGCGGCCGGCGTCACGCCCGATGCGCCCGGCAACGCGATCAGCGTGCGGGCCAGTTCCGCGGCGAACGCGTAGGCGATCTGGCGAGAGCCCGGCGGGGCGCGCAGGTAGAGGATGCGTCCTCCCATGGCGCGCAACCGGCGCTCGGCATCGCGAAGGAGCCGGGTCTTCCCGAGCCCTGCCGGGGCGGAAAGGTGGAGATGGCGACCCTCGCCGGCGCGGGAGCGTTCCCACGCCTGGGTGATCCGCCGGAACTCCCCTTCCCGCCCGATCAGCTCGGTGGAAAGCAAGGTCGAGGCGAAGGGCGTGGCCGGCGGAGGCATCGCCCGGACGCGTGCGAGGAACGGGACGGTCTGCGGCTCCGGCTCGCGTCGTTCCTCGGAGAGGAGCGCCTCGAGGGCATCGGCCTCGATACCGGCCCCGATCGAATCCCCCGACAGGAGGAGGGTGTCGAGCAGGAAACGCCACGCCGCCTCATTCGCAGGATCGGCATCCCGGTGCTGCCGGGCGATTGCCACCGCTTCCCGGACCGCCCCACGGTCGAGCCGCTCCCGCGCCACGGCATCCAGCGCGCGCATCCACCCTGCACGCAGGCGATCCCGGGCCTTGTCGGCCCAATGCTCGAAGCCTGCCCCGCCCGGAACGCCGAACTCGCTGAGGAAGTCTCCCTCATAGAGTCGAACGGCTTCCTCGAACTGTGCGTTGCGGAGCGCGGTACCGACCTCGTCATGATCGGATGGGATCGGGAGGTTGAGCGTCAACTGCTCGCCGTCGGCAATGAGCGAAGATTCTCCGAGCTTGCGGCGGATTTGCCAGACCGCCTGCCGGAGCGACTGGCGGGCCCGTTCGAGGTCGGAATCGGCCCAGAGGAGGTCGGTGAGGTGGACACGGCTTGCGGTGTGGCCCGGCGCCATCGACAGGTAGACGATGATGGCCAGCGGCTTCCCCGCACCGAACAGGAGTGTCTCCCCCTCGGCCGTCACCTGCACCAGGCGGGGGACGGGGCCGAGCGTCTTGAGGCGGAGGCCGGTGGCCAGGGGTTCTGTTGTCATGGGGTCAGCGTAAAGAATAGCAATCTGGCCCGATTCCGGGAGGGTCAACCCCAATCTCGGCAACGTGTTGAGTGTGTTTCACCGGAAATGACGGGAGATTGACGGCCTGGTGATAGCCTACCAGAATGCGAATGGACTCAGGACCCCATGCCAAGCGCCAGGTGACGCCACCCAAAGCCTGCCCGCAGTGCGGCGCGAGCATGGACGGGGAGGTGACGACAGCGGGAGCCGCACTGCCTTGTCCAGTGTGCATCGCCGCTGCCGCCAGGGCGACGCAGGCGGAACAGACCCGCATCGAGGCCTTCGCCGATTCGGTCGTCGTCACCACCTCGCCTGGCGTGAACCGCTACCGAATTGAACGCCAGGTCGGCCATGAACGGATCAGTTTCATCACCGAGGGCGGGCTGATCTCGGAATTCACCGCAGAGTTCTACGGCCTGCTCGGGCAGCGGGCGGCGGACGCCCACGGCCAGCTCCGCTCCAAGCAACACCCCGCCATCCGCGCGCTGATGCTGCGCGCGGCCCGCCAGGGCGCCAACGCCGTCATCAACGTGGAACTCACCTACGAGGGGCATACCGGCGAGCGCGCGCGATATGTCCTGAGCGGCACGCTGGTCCTGCTGGTGCCGAACCCTTAACAACCTCTCTCCGCCACCGTCTCCCCTGGGTACATCAACCAGGGGAGCATCCCATGCGCCACCTCATACCGACCGCCTCGGCGGTCGTTCTCGTCCTCACCGCGGCCGCCGGTCCCGCCACCGCGCAGGGCTCAGCCCAGCACGACATGGCGATGATGGAAGCCACCGACGTCGCCGGCAAGCATCTCACCGTCACCCCCCACTGGCCAGTGCAGCCGGGCGACTCGGCGCGTGCCGACAGCATCGTGGAGGTCAACGAAGCAGCGCTGGCAAAATACGGGGATGTTGCGGTGGCTGAAGCCGACGGATTCAAGATGTTTGCACCGAAGGTCAAGAAGCAGAAGGTCTATCACTACACCCGGCGCATGAACGCGATCAAGGCGCGCTGGACCTTCGATGCCACGGCGCCGACGTCGCTGCTCTACGCACCCCAGCCGGATGGCACCGTGCGGCTCATCGGGGCGATGTACACGACGCCGCCAAACTTCACGCTCGCACAACTCGACGCGCGCATCCCCCTGAGTATCGCGCAGTGGCACCAGCACACCAGCATCTGCCTGCCACCGGGTGCCGACGTCGAGGCGGGGCTCACCACCCGCGACCCCCGGTTTGGCCCCAGGGGCAGCATCTCGACCGAGGAGGCGTGCCGGGCCGCCGGCGGCACCTTCAAGACGCGGATGGCGGGGTGGATGGTCCACGTGAACATGTTCGAGGCGCCCGATCAGGTCTGGGAGCACAAGCACTAGGAAAGGCGGCGGGGCCGAATGCGGGTCCACCTCCCCCCTGCTCCCCTCCCTGCTCCCCTTCTCCACGTTCCGCCTGACCCCCCATCCCCCCTCACCCTATCATGGAGAGGGGGAAGGGGGGAAAGTGAAACCGGTGATGGCATTCTCTGCCTCGACGGATACCTTACGGAGGTCGTTCCAACCCCCTGCAGATACGTGGCACCTCGGAGGCAGGACTGTGAGAAAGCATCGGACCCCGTGGCTCGCCGCGGCACTCATTGGCATGCTGGCCGTTCCTGCGTCGGCACAGGCGCCGTCCGCCGGCTACCAGAACGCCGCCGCCATGCAGCGCACCATCGACCAGCTGGCTGGCGCCCACCGGAACGTGGTGCAGGTGTCCGAAGTGGCGCGCTCCCCCGGCAACCGGCCGGTGACGGCCATCCGCCTCGGCGCGGGCAAGGATCCCGACGGCCGGCCCGCGCTGCTGGTGCTGGCCAACGCCTTCGGACCCCACGTGGTGGGGAGCGAAATGGCCATGCGGATCGCCACCCGGCTGGCCGATGGGTACGGCAAGGATGCGGCGGTCACCGCCCTCCTCGACGCCCGCACCATCTACATCATCCCCCGGATCAATCCCGACGCCGCCGAGGGGTTCTTTCGGAGCCCGCTCTACGAGCGGATTCGAAACGACGGCTCCGCCGACGACGACCACGACTGGGAAGTTGACGAGGACGGCCCGGAAGACCTCAACGGCGACGGGCTGATCACCATGATGCGGGTGCGCGATCCGGCGGGAGAGTGGATCGCCGATTCCGCCACCCCGGCGCTTCTCCGGAAGGCGGACCGGACCAAGGGCGAGGTCGGCGTCTACCGCCTCTACACCGAAGGGCGCGACAACGACCACGACCAGGCCTGGAACGAGGATCCCACCGGCAGCACCGCCGTCAGCGCCAACTTCACCTATCAATACGACTTCTTCGGAGATGCCACCGGGCTCTACCCGATGTCCGCACCGGAAACGAAGGGCGTCGCCGACTTCTTCATTGCCCATCCCAACATCGCCGCCGTCTATGTCCTCGGTCCGCAGGACAATCTCCTCACCCCCTGGAAGCACAAGAGCGGACGGGGACTCGGGGGGAAGCCGGAGGGAACCACCGCTGGCGGACCGTACACCAGCATCCTGGAAGCCGACCAGCCCTATTTCGAGGAAGTATCCGCGCGTTTCCAGAAGGCCACCGGACTGAAGACCGGCCCCGCCTCCGCCTCCCTCTCCGGCGACCCGCTCTCCTGGGCCTACTACGACATGGGCCGCTGGGCCTTCGGATCACGCGTCTGGTGGATTCCCGACACGCCGGTGAAGGACTCCACCGCCACCGACGACTCCGCTCCCAGGAAGGAGTCCAAGGCGGGCGACGGGAAGAAGCCGGCCCCCGCGGGCGACTCGCTCAAGGCAGAAACGAACGCCTATCGCTGGATCGCGGCGAACGGCGGCACCGGCTTTGTCGACTGGAAGCCGTATACACATCCTGACTTTCCGGGGCGCGAAGTGGAGATCGGCGGTTTTGCGCCGTTCGTCGGCATCAACCCGCCCGCGGCAATGCTCGACTCGCTCGCGGGTGGCCAGCTGGCCTTCGTGACAGCGCTGGCCGGGGCGCTGCCGAAGATCACCCTGCGCAACGCGAGGGTCACCGCCGTCGGCACCCGGACCTATCGCATCGAGGTCGAGGTCGGCAACGAGGGGTACTTCCCCACCCTCTCGGCCATCGGCGTGAAGGCCTTCTGGCCGAGGCGCATCCGGCTGGAGCTGGCCAAGGGATCGGCGGACATTGTCGGTGGCCGGGCCATCCAGCTGGTCGGGCCGATCCCCGGCAGCGGGGCGTCCGAGACATTCCGCTGGGTGGTGGTCGGGGATCCGGGAGCGACAGTGACAATCACCGCGACGAGTCCAGTCGCAGGCACGGCGTCCGAAACGCTGAAGCTGCGCTGAGGCGATGACCATGACGACTATCCAGAGACGGTTCGTGCGCGCGGCCACGCTGGCCCTCGGCGCCTGCTTCATCCTCAGCGGCGCGGCCTCGGCCCAGAGCGCCCTCGCCGCCATGGGCTCGCCGCCCAATCCGAAGGTGCCGGTCTCGTGGGACCGGTACTACGACCACGCCGCCATCGGAGACATCGGCCGGCGGCTGCAGAAGGCCTACCCCGACCGCTGCCACCTCGGCTCCATCGGCACCTCGCACGAGGGCCGCGAGATGTGGCTGCTGACCGTCACCAACTTCAAGGTCGGCAACGTCGACGACAAGCCGGGGATGTACATCGACGGCAACATCCACGCGAACGAGGTGCAGGGCACCGAGATCTCGCTCTACACCGCGTGGTATCTCTGCGAAATGGCCGACCGGGTGCCGTGGGTCGATTCCCTCCTCGACGCGCGGGTGTTCTACATCGTGCCGACCATCAACCCCGATGGTCGCGAGGACTTCCTCAAGAAGCCGAACAGCCCCAATTCCCCGCGCTCCGGCGTGGTGCCACGGGACAGCGACGGCGACGGCCTGGTCGACGAGGACGCCTACGACGACCTCGACGGCGACGGCAACATCACCCAGATGCGCCGCCGCAACCCGAACGGACGCTGGGTCACCTCGCCGGTGGACCCGCGCATCATGATTCGCGCCGAGCCCGACCAGCCCGGTGAGTACGACCTGCTGGGTTCTGAAGGGTACGACAACGACGGGGACGGCCTGGTCAACGAGGACGGTGTCGCCTTTTCCTACGACCCGAACCGCAACTGGCCCTGGAACTGGCAGCCGCGCTACGTGCAGAACGGCGCCGACTACTACCCCGGCTCCCTTCCCGAGACGCGGGCCGTGATGCAGTTCATCATCGACCACCCGAACATTGCGGGGGTACAGACCTACCACAATTCCGGCGGGTGGATTCTCCGTGGCCCCGGCGTGCAGTCCGATGAATACCAGCCGCAGGACATCCGGGTGTACGACGCCATCGCCAAGGTGGGGGAAACGATCCTGCCGGGCTACAAATACGTCGTCATCTGGAGCGGGCTCTATACCACGTGGGGGAATGAACTCGACTGGACCTACGCGGGCCGCGGCATCATCAGCTACAGCAACGAGCTCTGGACCCCGTTCAAGTACTTCGAGAAGACGCCCGAACGGGACAAATACGACCGGCCGGAGTACCAGTTCGACCGGCTGCTGTTGATGCAGGAGGCGGTGGTGCCGTGGACGCCGGTCAACCATCCGCAGTACGGGATGATCGAGGTGGGCGGGGTCAAGAAGCAGTACACCCGCGCCATTCCGGGCTTCCTGCTGCCCGCCGAGGCGCACCGGAACATGGCGTTCACGGTGTACCAGGCGAGCCAGATGCCGCTGGTGACCGTGGATTCGATCACCACCAGGTCGCTCGGCGGCGGGTTGACGGAGGTCACGGCCATCGTGGCCAACAAGCGGCTCGCGCCCACCCACATGCAGCAGGATATTGCGCAGCACATCACGCGCCCCGACTGGGTGACGATCGATGGCGGTGACGTCGTTGCCGGCTTCGTGGTCGAGGACCCGTTGTCGGGGCTGGCACGGGAGCAGGAGCGCAATCCGCGGCGGATCGAAGTCGACAACATCCCTGGGATGGGAACAGCCACCGTCCGCTGGGTCGTACGCGGGAATGGGCCCTTTACGGTGACCGTGGATTCGGAAAAGGGCGGGATCGGGAAGCGGGGAAGCAGAGGTTCATGAATCGTCACCCCGGCGAAGGCCGGCGTCCAGTCGCACCTCACCCCCTGACCCCTCTCCATCATATGGAGAGGGGGAACGAACCTTCACGCGAGGAGCACCGATGTCTGAACCGCACACGGGGAACGCCCCCAAGCTCAGCTGGCACTTCTGGGTGGTAAGCGTCGGAGGCTTGCTGTGGAGCGCCATTGGCGCCTTTGACTACGTCATGTCGCAGACCCGCAACGCCAACTATATGGCGAATTTCACCCCGACCCAGCTGGAATTCTTCTACAGCCTTCCCGCCTGGGTGGTGGCCTGCTGGGCCATCGGGGTGTGGGGCGGCGTGGTCGGCTGCCTGCTCCTGCTCCTCCGCAAGGGCGCGGCGGTCCCGGTGCTCCTCGCATCACTCATCGGTGCCATCCTGACTTTCATCCACAATTTCCTGCTCTCCGAAGGTGTCGAGGCGATGGGCGGCGGCGCCTCGGCCGTCATCTTCCCGATCATCATCGTGGTGATTTCGCTGGGCTTGTGGTGGTACGCCCGGGCGATGAAGTTGAAGGGCGTCATCGCCTAACCCCTCACCACCTCCCCCCTCTCCACCCTGTGGAGAGGGGGAACTCTATGGAACCCATGCGCTTCGCACTCCTGCTGCTCACGGTCCTCGCCGCCCCTGCCGCTGCACAGGCCGGCGACTCGCTCCTCCTCGAGTCGCCAGGTGCCCGGCTCGTGGTCCACGCTGCCGACCTGGCTCCCCTGCCCCACGACACCATGCGGGTGCGGTTCCATGACCAGCCGGCCCAGCTCTACTCCGGCGTCCCCCTGCCCGCGCTGCTCCAACTGGTGGGAGTCCGTTCTGATTCGCTACGGAGTCGAGCCCTGACCCTCCGCATCGTCATCGAGGCATCGGACGGCTACCGCGTGGTGCTGGCCCTCTCCGACCTCGACCCGACCCTCGGCGGCCGGCGGGTGCTCCTCGCGGACCAGGTCGACGGTCAGCCCCTCCCTGCCAAGGAGGCCCCGTATCGGCTCCTGATTGCCGGTGACCAGCGCCCCTCGCGGTGGATGCGGCAGGTGGTGGCGATTTCGGTGCGCGCGGAGCCATCAACAGAGTGAATACACGATGGGCTTGTGGGACGATGGCGATGCACGAAGGCGACGTGACCGCGCTTCGGCCCGGCACATACTGAACACGAAACGAGCACGGCCATGGCGATCGAAGAGGCGGCGTACACGGTGGTGCAGCGGGATGGCGCATTCGAGCTGCGCGACTATGCCCCCCAGGTCGTCGCGGAGACCATCGTGGCGGGCGACCTCGAGGGCGCCGGGACCAAGGCCTTCAGACCGCTCTTTCGATACATCTCCGGCCAGAATCGACCGGGAGTCAAGCTGGCGATGACGGCACCGGTCTCCCAGGAGCCGGCGCGGCAGAAGATCCCGATGACGGCCCCCGTCGGGCAGGAGCCCGTCCCGGGCGGGTGGGCCGTCAGCTTCATGATGCCGACGGCGTTCACCCTGGAGACCCTCCCGGAGCCGGCCGATCCGGCCGTCAGGTTGCGGCAGGTGCCGGCGCGCCGTGTCGCGGCCGTGCGGTACACCGGCGTGTGGAGCGAAAAGAGCTACCGGCGGCACAAGGCCAGCCTCGAATCGTGGATTCGTGAGAACGGATGGACGGTGGCGGGCGCCGCCGTCTGGGCGCGCTACAACGCCCCCTTCACCCCCTGGTTTCTGCGACGCAACGAGATATTGATCCCGGTCTCCTGACCCGGGCGTAGCTTTGGGTTCAGTTCCCTCACCCCCGCCCCTCTCCCTCCGGGGACGGGGGCTCGTCGTCACCCCGGCGGAACCCGGGGTCCAATCTCCTTTGCCGAGGACACCACCATGCGATACGTCGATGCCTATGTGATCCCCATTCCGAAGCGGAAGCTGAAGGCGTACGAGGCGATGGCGCGCCTGGGGAAGAAGACCTGGATGAAGCACGGCGCACTCTCCTACTATGAGTGCGTTGGAGATGACCTGAAGTCGTCGTGGGGGCAGGGCTTTCCCAAGATGGCCAAGCTGAAGCGCGGGGAGACCGTCATCGCCGCGTTCGTGGTGTTCAAGTCGCGGGCCCATCGCGACCGGGTCAACGCCAAGGTGATGAAGGAGTTCGCCGAGGCCGACACGCCGATGGAGATGCCGTTCGACATCAAGCGAATGGCGAACGGCGGGTTCGAGGTGCTGGTCGGGAGCTGATCCATGGCCCTCGGCGCAACGATCTACAACTTCGATATCGAACTCGCCGATATGGACCGGGGGGTGTACGAGTCGCTGGCACTCCGGGTGGCGTGCCATCCGTCGGAGACCCCCGAGTACCTGCTGACGCGGGTGCTGGCCTATTGCCTGGAGTACGCCGAGGGGATCCGCTTCGGGAAGGGGTTATCGGAGCCCGACGAGCCGGCACTGACGGTGCGCGAACTGACCGGGGCGCTGGTCACCTGGGTCGAGGTCGGCGCCCCCGACGCGCGGCGGCTGCACAAGGCCAGCCGGGAGGCGCCCCGTGTGGCCGTCTACACCCACAAGGACCCCGCCCTGCTGGTGCGGCAGCTCGCCGGGGAGCGGATCCACCGCGCCGAGCAGATCGAACTGCACGCGGTAGACCAGGCGTTCCTGGCGGAGCTGGCAGCGCGCCTGGACCGCCGGATGAC
>JAWKQM010000014.1 GCA_041390145.1 Gemmatimonadales bacterium
CGCAGATCACCCGGATCGACCTGGCCACCCACGGGGTCGTCCCCGGCCTGTCCGAAGCCGAATTCAAGAAGTTTGCGGAAGACACCAAGGTGAACTGCATCGTGTCCAAGGCGCTGGCCAGCGTGCCAATGACCCTGGCCGTGACCTTCGCGGGCGGCTGAACCCGACGCACGACATGGGGGACGCCGAAACCTTTGCGTCCCCCTTCCCGTTCTGGTCTGGAACGCGCGCCCCTGTCGGACTCCGTCCCTGCTGTTAGGTTACGGCGTTGCCGATTGGATCGCGGCCGTTCCACTGGCCCGCGCAACTCCCACAACACCAATAGCTGGAGTGAGTTCGGTGAGGTCTTCCTCTGTGCGCGTCCTCTGCTCGATTGTCCTCTGCTCGGCGTTTCTCGCCCCGGCGCTGACGGCGCAGCAGGCGGATTCTGCCGGGAACCAGGGGTACACCGCCGGCGACACCAAGTTCATGACGGGGATGATTGGCCACCACGCGCAGGCCGTCCTGATTTCCGGCTGGGCCCCGACCCATGACGCGAGCCCCTCGATCATCCGCCTCACGGAGCGGATCGTGGTCGGCCAGCAGGACGAAATTCAGCTCATGGAGACCTGGCTGCAGGACCGGGGCGAGCCGGTGCCCGATCCGAAGGCGCATGCGGGCATGGACCACTCCATGATGCACATGGCGGGGATGCTGAATCAGGCGCAACTCGACTCCCTCGATGCCGCGCGCGGCCCCGAATTCGACCGGCTCTTCCTGACCTACATGATCCAGCACCACAAGGGCGCCATCGTCATGGTCAACGAGCTCTTCGCGACCCCGGGAGCCGGCCAGGACGAGCCGACCTTCCGGCTGGCCTCGAACATTTACGCCGACCAGACCACCGAGATCGCCCGCATGGAGAAGATGCTGGCGGCCCTCCCGGCCGAGGGCACCACTCCCTGATGGGTCTCATCATACGCATGCGTGCTTCCATCTCCACCCTTCGACAGGAATCGTTCATGAATCTCGTGCCTTCGATCACGCGCTCAGGGCGCCGTTCCGCGGCCCTGGCCCCGCTCATCCTTGCCCTCGGGGCGCTCACGGTGGGCGGCTGCTCCTCCTCGACCAGTTCGGCAGCCACCGCCCCGATGCCGGTGGCGCCCAAGATGCCGTCCGCCGACCCCCGTGTCGGCCTCAAGGCCGGCCAGTGGGATGCCGCCGAGGCCGCCTGGAACCTGCGGCTCGTGTCGACCACGCGGCCGTCCAAGGACTTCGAGGGCGTGACGAACTCCGACCTCTCGTTCACGGGGCAGTACGTGATCCAGGGCAATTACAACGGTTTCCAGGTCTGGGACGTCTCCAACCCGGCCAAGCCGTCCCTGAAGGTCGGGTTCCTCTGCCCCGCCTCGCAGAGCGACGTGTCGGTGTACAAGAACCTCCTCTTCGTGTCGGGTGAGGGCACGTCCGGGCGCCTCGACTGCGGCACCCAGGGTGTGAAGGCGCCGGTCAGCCCCGACCGCCTCCGCGGCATCCGTATTTTCGACATCACCGACATCGCGACGCCGAAGTACATCGGCAACGTCCAGACCTGCCGTGGCTCGCACACGCACACCGTGCTGGCCGACCCGAACGACAAGGCCAACGTCTACATCTACGTCTCCGGCTCGGCGGGCGTCCGCCCGGCGGAGGAGCTGCCCGGCTGCTCCAACCTGGCGCCGGACGAGGATCCGAACTCCGCCCTCTTCCGCATCGAGGTCATCAAGGTGCCGCTCGCGCACCCGGAGCAGGCCGCCATCGTGAGCTCGCCACGCATCTTCAACGACCTCGTCGCGCCGCCGGAGCACGGCGAGGCGCCGGAAGACGTCGCCGCCGCCGAGAAGGCCGCCGCGGCCTGGCGCGCCAAGGGCGGCTACACGGCGTTCATCTTCGGGATGGAGCGTCCGATTCCGTCGGGATACATCGACCCGATGCTCGACAGCATCGTCACCGCCCGCAAGGGCACCGGCAAGCCGACCGCCGCCGACAGCGCCGCGCTCCGCACCGCCCTGCCGGCCATCCTCGCGGCGCGGTTCGGCAACCCGGATGACAACAAGGGCGGCGTCCGCCCCGGGCCGACGCAGTGCCACGACATCACCGTCTATCCCGCCATCGGCCGGGCCGGCGGCGCCTGTGAAGGCTACGGCCTGCTGCTGGACATCACCGACCCGGTCCACCCGAAGCGGATCGGCGCCGTGGCCGACTCGAATTTCTCGTACTGGCATTCGGCCACGTTCAACAACGACGGCACCAAGATCCTCTTTTCCGACGAGTGGGGCGGCGGCGGCTCGCCGAAGTGCCGCATCACCGACCGGAAGGAGTGGGGCGCGGACGCCATCTTCACCCTCGCGAACGATGCCATGGCGTTCCGGAGCTACTACAAGCTGCCGGCGGCACAGACCGACAAGGAGAACTGCGTGGCCCACAACGGCTCGCTGATTCCCGTGCCTGGCCGCGACATCATGGTGCAGTCGTGGTACCAGGGAGGCATCTCGGTGTTCGACTGGACCGACGCCTCCAACCCGGTCGAGATCGCCTTCCACGACCGCGGCCCCATCGACTCGACCCGCATGGGTAGCGGCGGCTCCTGGTCGGTGTACTGGTACAACGGCTACATGTACAGCTCCGAAATCGGCCGCGGGCTCGACGTCTTCGACCTGACCGCCAGCGACCTGCTCTCCCAGAACGAGATCGACGCGGCCAAGCTCGTGAAGCTCGACTACTTCAACGCGCAGGGCCAGCCGAAGATCGTCTGGCCGGCCGAGATCGTCGTGGCCCAGGCCTACCTCGACCAGCTGGCCCGGTCGAACGGGCTCAACGCGAAGACGATCGACTCCGCGCGCAAGACGCTCGACAAGGCGTCGAAGGAAACCGGCGCGAAGCGGGCAGATACCCTTGGCAAGCTGGCCAAGCAGCTCGAGGCCGACGCCGCCACCGCGGGCGATCCCGCCAAGGTGAAGACGCTGGCCGCCGCGGTGGATGCGGTCGCCAACGCCGCGCGCTGACGCGAGGCGCACGCACCGATCAACGCGTTCGGCATCAAGGTCCGGCCCGGTAGGCCGGGCCTTGATGCGTTCCGGGAGGGACATGGAGCGGCATGCCGAGGTGATAGGCTCGTTCTACGCGGCGTTCCAGCGGCGCGACCATGCGGCGATGGGAGCCTGCTACGCGCCGGACGCCACCTTCTCCGATCCGGTCTTCCCCCTGCTGCGGGGCGCGGAGGTCCGGGCGATGTGGCGGATGCTCTGTGAGCGCGGTACCGACCTCCGGATCGAGGCGGACGGTATTCGCGCCGACGCCACCACCGGTGCCGCGCGGTGGGAAGCGTGGTATACCTTTTCGGCGACCGGCCGCCCCGTGCACAACGTCGTGCGGGCGTCGTTCGCCCTCCGCAACGGCCTCATCCAGCGGCACACCGACGCGTTCGACCTCTATCGGTGGGCACGGCAGGCCCTGGGCATGAAGGGGCTGCTGCTCGGGTGGGCACCCCCAGTGCAGCGCGCCATCCGCGCCCAGGCGGCACGCGCGCTCGAGACCTTCACGATTCGACACGGGCTGGGATGACCTGATCCAAGCGGGGGGATCACCATGCAGGGGTGCCTGACGGCGTTGGGGCTGCTATGCCTGGCCATTGGCCTGGCTTCCATCTATGTCCTGGTCCTGATCAAGGGCACCAGCGACGGCCCGGGCGCGCTCTTCTTCTACATCGGGGCCGCCGGTGGGCTCTGGATGGCGTGGCTGTTCCTGGTCTCCTCCCGCTCGAAGAAGTAGCCAGGCGGAGCGGATCGATGCCCGAGTCCTGGCGCTCCCGACTCCTCCGGTGCCGGTTCAACTGGTTTCCCGCCTTCCGGGGCACGGGCGCCCGAGTCACCTACATCGCCGACGACGGGTATGAGGTCCGGGTCCGGTTGCCACTCTCCTGGCGGACCCGCAACTATGTCGGCACCATCTTCGGTGGCAGCCTCTACGGTGCCGTCGACCCGTTCTACATGGTGATGCTGATCCGGCTGCTGGGGCCCGAATACATCGTGTGGGACCAGGCGGCCACGATCAGGTTTCTGCGGCCGGGGCGTTCGACACTGCACGCCACATTCCGCCTCGACCCCGAGACGGTGGCATCGATCGCGACCGAGGCCCGCGCGGCCGGTCCGATTACGCGCGAATTCGAGGTCGAGCTGCTGGATGCGGAAGGTCAGGTGTGCTGTGCGTGCACCAAGACGGTGTATGTGCGCTGGATGGGTCCTGAGGCGGGAGCGCGAACTCCCTAGGGCGCCGGGGGAGAAGCCACGGGCTCGGCGGCGGAGGACTTGGGCTGGGTAGCGGCGGACGCCGAGGCGGAGAATACAGGCAGCACGGCGCGGGCGGCGAGCTTGAGGGTGAACGCCGCCGCGGGCACGCCGAGCCCGGCGCCAAGCAGGAGGAGGTTGGCTGCGAGAACCCGGCTGGTCCAGCGGTTGACGATTTCCCGGTTCCGCGTCTGCATCACCACGGCGACCGCCGCGAGATCGATGAGCACCAGCCCGGCGGCGCAGGTCCAGAATACCTCTGCACTGACCTGGTCGAGCCACAACACGGTCGTTTCGAGCATCGAGGACCTCGAGGCGCGGGGCGAAACAGCGACAATTATTGTAGTGTGTCTCCCTAGTTACGCCAGAATCACCGGTTTGTCCAGAGCCAACATGAAACGGCCCTCGGGAACGGGGCACAGACGCAGGCATCGCTAAGTTCCCTCCAGGCAACTTCTGGCCGGCTCACCCTGGCGCCTCCCCAGGCGCCTTCATGGATTTTCTTGCGAGGTGCTCTCCGATGCGCAACGCTTTTGGTCTCACCGCACTGCTGACCCTGCTGGGCGTCGCCACGGCCACCGCGATCCCTCCCTTACTGGCAGCACAGCAGGAGGCGCTGGTCGCCGGCCTCGACACCGCCGGCATGGATCGCTCCGTCAAGCCCGGCGACAACTTCTATGAGTACGCCAACGGCACCTGGCTCAAGGACACCCCGATCCCGGCGGACCGCAGCTCCTACGGGTCCTTTGGGATTCTGGCCGCACAGATCGACGAGCGGGTGGCCGCCCTGATCCAGGAGACCGCAAAGACGAAGGCCCCGATGGGGTCGGAAGCCCAGATGGTCGGGGACTACTACGCGAGCTTTATGGATGTGGCGGCCATCGAGGCCGCGGGCCTGACGCCACTCCGCCCGACCCTCGACTCGATTGCCGCGATCGGCAACCGGACACAGCTGGCGTACTTCCTCGGCACGACGCTCCGTGCCGACATGGACGCCATGAACGCGACGAATCTCTACACCGGCAATCTCTTCGGGCTCTGGGTGGCCCAGGACCTCGACGATCCGACCCAATACACGCCCTTCCTCCTGCAGGGCGGCCTCGGGATGCCGGATCGGAGCTACTACCTCGACCCCTCCACGGGCATGGCCGCCATCCGGACGAAGTACCAGGAGTACATTGCCACGATCCTGAACCTCGCCGGAATGTCCGGCGCCGATGCCAAGGCCGCCGCGATCATGCAGCTCGAAACCCAGATGGCCGAGGCCCACTGGACCCGTGAGGCCACCGGGGACTTCGCCAAGGGAAACAACCACTGGACCCGGAAGGAATTCCGTACCAAGGCGCCGGGCCTCGACTGGGAGATCTACTTCGCGGCGGCGGGGCTCTCGAAGCCGGCGGTCTTTGACGTCTGGCAGCCGAGCGCCTTCACCGGACTCTCGGCCCTGACGAAGAGCGTGCCGCTCGATACCTGGAAGGACTACCTGACCTACCACGCGATCCAGGCCCGCACCGCGGTGCTGCCTGCCGCCTTTGACCAGGCGTCCTTCGCGTTCTTCGGCACGGTGCTGAGCGGTGCACAGGTCCAGCGGGACCGCTGGAAGCGCGCCGTGGGCGCGACGAATGGTGCCCTCGGGTTCGCGGTTGGCAAGCTCTACACCGAGCGCTACTTCTCGCCGGAGGAAAAGGCCCGCGCGGAGGCGATGGTGGCCAACATCATCGCGGCGTTCGGCGAGCGCATCGACCACCTCGACTGGATGGCGCCAAGCACCAAGAAGGAGGCCCATGCGAAGCTCGCCGTGCTGAAGGTTGGCGTCGGGTATCCCGACGTCTGGCCCACCTACACCGGCCTTCAGGTGATTCCGGGCGACGCCTACGGCAACATGGAGCGCGCCGGGGTGTACCACCTGCACGCCCGCCTCAAGATGCTTGGCCAGCCGGTAGACCGGGGCGAGTGGGTCATGACGCCGCAGACGGTCAATGCGGTCAATATGCCAGCCATGAACGCCATGAACTTCCCCGCGGCCATCCTGGAGCCGCCGTTCTTCGACCCGAGCCGCGCCGCGATCATGGACTACGGCGCCATGGGTACGGTCATCGGCCACGAAATCAGCCACAGCTTCGACAACCTCGGCGCGCTCTTCGATGCGACGGGTCGGCTGCACAACTGGTGGACGCCGCAAGACCTGCAGCACTTCGAGGCCTCCGCCGCGCAACTGGTGGCCCAATACGACGCCTACCGACCGTTCCCCGACCTGGCCATCAACGGCAAGCAGACGCTCAGTGAGAACATCGCCGACCTGGCCGGCATCGCCGCGGCCTACGACGCCTACCGCCTGTCGCTCGGGGGTGCCGAGGCGCCGGTGGTCGACGGATTCTCCGGCGACCAGCAGTTCTTCCTGAGCTTCGGCCAGATCTGGCGGACCAAGTATCGCGAGCCGGCGCTGCGGCAGCGGGTCCTGACCGACGGCCACTCGCCGGGTGAGTACCGCGCATTCACCGTCCGAAACGTCGACGCCTGGTATCCCGCGTTCGACGTGGAGCCGGGCGAGGCGCTCTACCTCGCGCCGGCCAACCGGGTGCGGATCTGGTGAGGGCGGAGGCGCCGCACGGCCGCGAACCGGCGGGCCGTCTCCGGTGTATACAGGAAAGCCATCGTGCCATGCGCACGTCGGCATTCCGCCCGTTCCGTCAACTCTCACGACCAGGGATCGACCAATGTCTGCTCCGAAGAGAATTCTGATCACCGGCGTCACCGGCCAGCAGGGCGGCGCCGTCGCCGCCGCCCTCGCCGGCGGCGACTTCCAGTTGCAGGGCATGACCCGCAAGCCCGACAGCCCCGCCGCGCAGGCCTTGAAGGCGAAAGGCGTCACGATCGTCCAGGGCGACCTCGACGACGCCGCGTCGCTGACGAAGGCGCTGGCGGGGGCGTGGGGGGTATTTGCGGTGCAGAACACGTGGGAAGCGGGGGTGGAGAAGGAAGAGGAGCAGGGGAAGCGGGTCGCCACCCTGGCCCGGGAGGCTGGCGTCCGGCACTTTGTGTACAGTTCCGTCGGATCGGCCCACCGCGCCACCGGCATCCCGCATTTCGACAACAAGTGGCGGGTCGAGGAGACGGTGCGCGCGCTCGGGTTCCCGAGTCACGTGATCCTCCGGCCGGTCTTCTTCATGGAGAACATGGTCAGCCCCTGGTTCCTGAACGGCGACACGATCTACTCCGCGCTCAAGCCGGACACGGTCCTCCAGATGATCGCGGTGAAGGACATCGGGTTCTTCGGTGGCCGCGCCTTCACCGACGCCGCGCGTCTCAGCGGCCGCGCCATCGACATCGCCGGTGACGCGCTGACCATGACCCAGGCGGCGGCACAACTCGGCGCCGGCCTCGGGCGCGCCATCAACTACGTGCAGATTCCGATCGCCGAGGTCCGGAAGAACAGCGAAGATTTCGCGCTGATGCTGGAGTGGTTCGAGCGGGTCGGGTACGAGGCAGACATTCCGGCGCTGGAAAAGGAGTTCGGATTCACGCCGCTCACCTTCGCCGCGTGGGCAAAGACGCAACGCAAGTAGCTCATGACCTGCACCTCCACTCCACTGACCCCGGCGGCATGATGCGCATCACGGCCATTCGCGCCTACCAGATCGACCTCCCCCTCCTCGAGGGGAGCTACAAGTGGTCGGGCGGCAACTCCGTGTCGGTCTTCGATTCGACGGTGGTCGAGGTGGTGACCGACACCGGCCTCTCAGGCTGGGGCGAGGTCTGCCCGCTCGGCCCCGCCTACCTGCCGGCCTATGCGCGCGGGGCACGTACCGGCATCGCCGAACTTGCTCCCCACCTGATCGGGATGGACCCGCTGGCGCTGGGAGAGGTAAACCGCCGGATGGACGCCGCCATGCGCGGGCACCCCTACGTGAAGTCGCCCATCGACGTGGCGTGCTGGGACCTGCTGGGCCAGGCGGCCGGGCTGCCGGTCGCAACGCTGATGGGCGGCCATGTGGGTGAGCGGTTTGCGCTGTACCGGGCCATCTCGCAGGAATCACCCGAGGCGATGGCGGGCCGGATCGCCCAGTACCGCGCCGAGGGGTATCGCAAGTTCCAGCTGAAGGTCGGCGGCGACCCCGACACCGACATCGACCGGATTCGCGCTGCCGCCGCGAAAATGCAGCGGGGCGACGTACTCATCGCCGACGCGAACACGGGCTGGACCCAGCACGCCGCCGTCCGCGTGGCCGACGCCGTGCGCGACGTCGACGTCTACATCGAGCAGCCCTGCTACAGCTACCAGGAGTGCCTCGCCGTCCGGCGGCACACCAACCGCCCCTTCGTGCTGGACGAGGTGATCGACGGCCTCGACGCGGTGGTACAGGGCATCGCCGACCAGGCCATGGATGTCATCAACCTCAAAATCTCGAAGGTGGGTGGCCTCACCCGTGCCCGGCAGATTCGCGACCTCTGCGTGTCGCTCGGGATCGCAATGACCATCGAAGACACCTGGGGCGGTGACATCACCACCGCGGCCATCGCGCACCTGGCGCACAGCACCCCCGAACGGTTCCTGTTCACCGCCACCGACTTCAACTCGTACGGGTCGGTCAGCTTCGCCGACGGTGCGCCCCAACGGGTCGACGGCTTCCTGGCCGCCTCCCGCGAGCCGGGGCTGGGCGTGCGCCCCCGCCTCGATGTCCTCGGCAAGCCGGTGCTGGAGATCACGGGCTCGTGAGGGGGTGTCAGTGGGCGCGATAGTCGTCTGGGCGCTGGCCACCGGCGTCATTACCGGCGGCGTCTGGGTGGGCACGGTCCTGGTAGGGCACCTCCGTCGGCTGGCCAAGGAACAGCTCTTTCTCTCGGCACAGCTGGAGGAGCGTCTGGAGCAGCTCGACCGCGTGGAAAGCCACCTCGCCGACGTGGAGACCCGGCTGGAGTTTGCCGAGCGCATGTTGTCGTCCTCCCCTCCCACCGAACGACGCGCCCTCCCCGGCGACATGGAGCGGCACTGAGCCGGCAGGTGGCGCTGCTCCGCGCCATCAACGTCGGTGGTCACGTCGTGAAGATGGACCGCCTCCGGACCCTCTTCGCATCGATGGACCTTGCCGACGTCACGACCCTCATCGCGAGCGGGAACGTCCTCTTCTCCTCGCGGGCCAGAAACCAGGCCCAGCTCGAGCGCCGGATCGAGATCCACCTCCGCGACGCCCTTGGCTATGACGTCGCGACTTTCCTCCGCTCCGCCCAGGACCTCGCCGACATCGTGGTCTATGACCCGTTCCCGGCGGCCGGCCCGCTGACAGCCGGCCAGGCGCTCTCGGTCCTCTTCCTGAAGGCGCCACTCGCGGCGCCCGCCAGGGACGCACTCCTCAACCTGCACACCCCCACCGACGAGTTCCATGTGCGTGGCCGCGAGGCCTACTGGCTCCGTCACGGGCGAATCAGCGACTCGAAGGTGACGGGGGCAAAGCTCGAGCGGGCAGTGGGTGGGCCCGTCACGGCGCGCAACATCACCACCGTGCGCAAACTTGCCGAGGCCGCCTCATGACCGCCGTTGACCCGGGCAACGCGTCGTTCGTGCTGGAGACTGAACGCCTGACCCTGCGGCGGCTGGATGAAACCGATGCCGAGTTCATCCTTGGACTCCTCAACGAGCCGTCGTTTCACCAATACATCGGCGACCGGGGCGTGCGAACCGAGGAGGATGCGCGCGCCTACATCCGCAACGGTCCGATGGCGAGCTACGAGAAATTCGGGTTCGGGCTCTGGCTGGTGCTGCGGAAGGATGACGGCGCGCCGATCGGAATCTGCGGACTGCTGAAGCGGGACACGCTGCCGGACGTGGACGTGGGGTTCGCGCTGCGTCCGGCCTTCTGGGGTATGGGGTACGCGCTCGAATCAGCGGCGGGGGTGCTTGCCCACGGACGGGAGGCCCTCACGCTGCCCCGGGTGGCGGCCATCGTGCAGGCGGACAACCAGGCGTCCATCCGCCTGCTCGGAAAACTGGGGCTTCACTTTGAGCGCCGCATCGAGTGGCCCGGCGACGCCGCGGAGATCCACCTGTACGCGCGCGACCTCGCCTAGGCCGGCGGCGCCGAGCAGCGTTCCCGGATCAACCGTTCCAGTTCGTTCGCACGGTGTTGGTCGGAATGGCGCCCGCGTGCCAGCGCGTATCCCGCACGGCGGATCGACTCGAACGCCTCAGGCCGGGCCAGGACTTCCGCCAGCGTCGCGTCGAAGGTGGATTCGTCTACCCGCAGGAAATTGACGCCGGCCTCGAAGCCGAGAAGATGCAGATCCGGCGTCTGGGTGGCGAGCAGCAGGCAGCCCGCCGCCGGCAACTCCATATACTTGGCCACGGTATAGTCGATGACGGCGCTGCAGGTAACCGCGCAGCGGTACCTGGCAAGCTCCCGCGCATAGGCCTCCCCGAACAACGCCGCCCCGTCCTCCTTCCCGGTGCCACCGTAACCGGGATGCTCCAGCACGACGACGTCGGGATTCCGAGCCGCGTGCCGCCGCAGCGGATAGAACTTCCCGGTCGCTCCGGAGAGAATGCACTTCGGCAGCGGATGCTCGTTGAACGCCACCGCGGTAAAATCGCGGGCGCTGAAGAAATGCGGGAAGTGCACGAGCTTGTCGACGTACCGGGGATACCAGCGGACGAAGGGATCGCGGGACACGCAGAGGATGGCGTCGCAACGGCGGAAGAAACGGGTGAGCACCCAGCGGTCGCGACTGAAATACCGCGTCCCCTGCAGCCCCTGGTGGATATCGTCCCAGAGGCCGAACACCTGGATCCGCTTCGGGAGGGAGAGGAGCCCCCGAAATCCGTCGGACTTGCCCCACTGGACCGGCTTGAGGGCCACGACAAAGGGGCAGTCAGCGGGGAGATCCGCCTCGCGGAAGTCCTGCCCGAAGAGCACGCGCGCGCCGAGCCGGTCCGCCACCTGCCCGAACAGCGCCACGAATTTGGCGACGTAGGGATTTGCCTCGTAGCGACTCGGCACCAGGAACCGCCCGGCCGCGAGGTTCATGCGGCGCCGCGCGGAAAGGGGAACGCCGCTGCCAGCCGGTCGGGGACGCCTGCGTCCGGCGGTAGCCACGCCGGCTCTGTCCGCATGGATTCGCGCGCAAGGGGGCTGGGGCAATCCCGTCCTGTGCCCTCGTAATAATCCGCGAACTTGTGCCCGCCACCCAGGACCCGATCGGAGATCTCGAGCCATTGCGCCGGAATCCCGTATGCCTCGGCGAAGATGATCCCGTGCAGCGACGAGGAGACGACCCGCTCGCACTCCCAGAGCGCGGCCAGGAACGCCGCCGGTGGCGACATGATGTCGATGAACCGGATCGCGGGATCCTCCAGCTTCAGCAGCTCCTGGTCCCGGTGGTGCGGGATGACGCCGAGTGCGTAGCGCGGCGCGGCCTCCCGGGGCCGGGGAAAGAGGCGAGGCAGGAGGCAGCCGGGGTCACCATAGATGGCGGGGCATTCGATGCCGAGCGCCCGGACGATGGCCGCCGTCCGGGGTCCCCGCACGGCGGTGACCCGAATCCGGGTCCCCTTCGGCCGCGAGTCAGCGCTGATCAGCCCCGAGCCCCAGACCACGTCGCCATTCCGCGCCCGATTCAGGATGGACCCGACCGCCACCAGCTTGCCCCATGCCCGGTCGCCGGTATGCACCACCGGGCGACCGGAGAGGTGCGTTACGATGAGGGGCGAGATCGCATCGCCCAGGTTGGGGATGGGGTTGAACCAGTTGAGGCGGATGGCATCTCCGTCCAGGCAACCCCGGGGATCGGGGACGCGGCCGCGCAGGAGGCGAAACGCCCACCGATGGTGCCAGGCCATGTCAGCCCCCCGGTGTGTGGAGCACGGTGCGCGTCGGCCAGACATCGCCGAGGGGGTTGGTGACTCCGTGGACGGCCCGGACGCTGCCGCGGCGGATTTCCCGCGCCTGCCGCGCGCTGTAGTCGCTGTTGGCCCGGAGCCCGTCCTGGTGGTGCGGCGCATGGTACATGTGCACCGACAGCGCCTCACGGAAGACGTTGCGGCCGGTGATCCCGGCGCGGTGCAGCCGCCGCCCGAGGTTGTCGTCTTCGTTGCCCCAGCCCCGGAACTCCTCGTCGAACCCGTTGACCGCGAGGAGGTCCTCGCGCCAGGCCCCGAACACGCCGCTCCGGAGCTTCGGGCCGAACGGGCGGAGGTGGAGGGCATGCAGGAGCACGTACCGACGCTCCTTCCGGTATTGGCTGAGCACCTTGCGGCGGCCTGCGTCGGGAACGAGGTCGGTTACCCGGCCGGCACGGATCAGGTCGTCGGTGATGCGCGCGGTGTCTGCTTCGGTCAGCCGCACCGGGTAGCCGACCAGGAACTGCCCCGGACGCGCATGCGTCGCGAAGGTCTCGACGTAAGTGGGCGCGAAGACGATGTCCTGATCCGCAAAGACGAGATAGTCGCCGGTGGCCTCGCGGATGCCGTTGTTCCGGCACTTCGCCGCCCGGAACCCTTCGTCCGGCTGGGCAACGAGAGTCACAGGAAAGGGCAGCTCCGGCAGGACGTCGGCGACACCCGTCGCGATATCCACGCGCGAGCCGTCGTCGGTGATGATCAGTTCGTCCACCGCGCGGGTCTGCGAGGCAAACGCCAGCAGGACCCGCCGGAGCAGATCGGGCCGGTTGTAGCTGGGGACGATCGCGCTGATGCGGAAGGGTGGGCTCATGGTGTTCGCTTCATAGTATCAGGGGCGTTCGCATTGTCCAACAGCACCGGGCGCCGCGCAGGCTGGGCCCCCGCACGCAACCGGGTGATATTGTTCAGGATGACAGTGCGCCGGGCGTGGAGAGCCGCTCAATTGCACCAGACACGGCTCGGAATTCGGATGATCGCCGGCTACGAGGCGGCCAAGGGCCTGCTGGTCCTGCTGGCCGGCACGGGCCTCCTGCTCCTGGTGCACCGGGACGCCCAGGCCCTGGCGGAGCGGCTGGTGACGCACCTGCACCTCGATCCAGCCAAACGCATTCCGCGTATCTTTCTCCATATCATGACCGAGGTGACCCCGGCGCGGCTTCGGTGGCTGGCCGTTGGGGCGATGGCGTATGCGCTGATGCGCTTTGCCGAGGCCTACGGGCTCTGGCGGGGGCGCCGCTGGGCGGAATGGATGGGGGTCGTGACGGCGGCGGTGTACGTCCCGTTCGAGGTTGGGGCGCTGATCCGGCGGCCAGGAGCCGAACCGCTGGTGGCGCTCGCGCTGAACCTGACGATTGTCCTGTACCTGGCCTGGATACTCCGGGCCGGCGGCGACACGGAGCCGCCACCCGCTCCACGCTGATTCCAGATCAACCTTGTTGGAGGCACAGATGGCCAAGAAGACCCAAACCCTCATCGACAACCTGAACCAGGACCTCGCCGGCGAGCTCGGCGCCGTCATTCAATACCTCACCTATGCCGCCAAGGCGACCGGCCCCTATCGGCCGCAGCTCGTGCAGTTCTTCCTGGCCGAGGTGGCCGACGAGCAGCTGCACGCCCAGTTCCTGGCCAACAAGATCGTGGCCCTCGGCGGCGAGCCGACGACGGTGCCGCGTCCGGTGCCCAAGGCAAACACCAACCGGAAGATGCTGCAGGAGATCCTCAAGGCCGAGCGGCGTGCCACCGCCGACTACATCGCGCGGGCCAGGGAGGCGGACGCCCTCGGGGAAAAGGGGCTCGCCGTGCAGCTGGAAGACATGGTGCGCGACGAGAGCGGTCACGCTGAAGAAACCGAGCGGATCCTGCGCGACTGGCCGCTGTAGGATGGGGAGCGCGCCCTGAAGATCTGGATCGACGCCGACGCCGCGCCGCGGGATGTCAAGGAACTGGTGTTCCGGGCGGCCCGTCGACTGGAACTGGACACCGTCATGGTCGCCAACCAGCGACTCCAGACGCCGGCGGGCAACCCCTACGTGTCGGCGGTGTGGGTGGACGGCGGTCCCGATGTCGCCGACCAGCACATCGTTGAGCATGCCGAGCCAGGCGACCTCGTGGTGACCCAGGACATCCCGCTCGCCGCGCTGCTGGTGCCGCAGGGCATCGTGGTGCTCGATCCCCGCGGCGAGGAGCATACGATGGAAACGATCGGCGAGCGGCTGTCCATCCGTGATTTCATGGAGCAGGCCCGCACCGCGGGGGTCGTGACCGGGGGCCCACCGCCCTTCGACGCACGAGCCAAGCAGGCGTTCGCCTCGGCGCTCGACCGGGCGCTGACACGGCTGCGGCCCAAGCCCTGAACGGAGGAGACGACATGAAGGATCAGGTGGTGGTGGTCACCGGCGCGAGCGGCGGCATTGGCGCCGCCGTGGCCGAGGGGGCCGCCGCTCGAGGAGCGTCGGTGGTCCTGGTGGCGCGCCGCGCGGAGGCGCTGCAGGCGGTGGCCCAGCGCT
This sequence comes from Gemmatimonadales bacterium, assembly GCA_041390145.1. Classification (NCBI taxonomy): domain Bacteria; kingdom Pseudomonadati; phylum Gemmatimonadota; class Gemmatimonadia; order Gemmatimonadales; species Gemmatimonadales bacterium. Next base: position 14,703 of record JAWKQM010000014.1, read on the forward strand.
GTGGGGCGCAGGCGCTGGTCATCACGGCGGACGTCACCCGGCGCGAGGAGGTCCGGCGCATCGTCGCCGGGACGATCGAACGCTTCGGCCGGCTGGATGTGTGGATCAACAACGTCGGACAGGGCATCACCCGCGCACCAACGGCGCTCACCGACGCCGACATCGACGAGATGATGCTGGTGAACGTGAAGTCGGCGCTGTACGGCATGCAGGAGGTGCTGCCGCACTTCAAGGAGCGCGGCACCGGACAGGTCATCAACGTCTCCTCGATGCTCGGCCGCATCCCCTTTGCCGTCGTCCGCTCGGCGTACTGCGGGGCGAAGCACTTCCTCAACGCGCTGACGGCCACCTTTCGGGCTGAGGTCCAGGCGACACACCCCGGTATCCAGTTCACGCTGGTGTCTCCCGGAGTCGTGCGGACGGACTTCGGCCTGAACGCCCGCCACGGGGGGCCTGACTCACGCTCCTTTCCCGAGTCGCAGAGCGCCGAGGAGGTGGCCGAGGTGATCGTGGACGTGATCGAGTCGCGGCGACCGGACGTCTACACCCGGTCGGGGTCCCAGGCCCGCGTCGTCGGCTACTACCAGGGCCTTGGGGAGGATCCTTGAGGAGTCAACTGAAGGCACTGCGCCTGACAGGCCTGGTGCTGGTCCTTGCGGTGATCGCCGGCTGCCATCCCTCGCGGGGGGGCTCGGCGGCCTCCGGGACCATCCGAATCAGTCATGCCGTCGTGCCGGCTTCTCCTTCGCCGACTGACGCTTCAGGCTTCATGGTCATCGACAATCAGGGGACAACCGCCGATTCGCTGATCGGCGTCAGCTCGCCGGACGCGGAGATGGTGATGCTCCACCAGACGACCGAGCAAGGGATGGACATGGTGGACGGGGTGGCGATCCCGGCCGGCGGGCGCGTCCCGTTGGCCCCGGGCGGCTATCACCTGATGCTGCAAGGTCTCACCCATCAAGCCGCCGTGGGGGACACCATCACGGTGCGGCTGGTATTTTCGAAAGCGGGGGACGTGGTGGTGCGCGCGCCAGTCCTCCGGTACACCGAGGCCGTCGAGGAAGTCCCGTCACACTAGACTCCAGCCGGAGCGCCCCCGTGCCCACCACCGCCTTGCCCTCGCTTCACCGCAACGTGCTCCTCGGCGCCGGTCTCGTGATCATCGCCGCCGGTATGCACGCCGCCGCCGCGACCCTCAACCTGGTACTCGTTTCCCTGTTGCTGGCCTTCAGCGCGTCGCCGCTGACCTCCATGCTGCAGCGCCGCGGCCTGAAACATGGGGCAGCCGTCCTGCTGACGGTGGTCGGAACCCTGGTGGGAGGCGTCATCCTCCTGAGCACACTCACGGTCGCGCTCCGGGGCATGGAGGAAAAGCTCCCTGCCTACCAGGCCGCCCTCACCCAGATGTTGAGCGGCGTGGACGCGGAACTCACCGCACGCGGGATCAATGTCCACGACATGCTCAAGCTGGACCCCGAGCGGATCATGGCCGTCGCCCAGGTCGTGGTGCGCGGCGCCCTCCAGGCACTGGGCTACGGGTTGTTCGCGCTCATCCTGGTGGCCCTCATCCTGGTGGAGCTCCCCGCCCGGCCGGACGACTACATGCCGACCGGCACGGCGCGGGACCAGTTCGAAGCCGTCGGGGCCAGCGTCCGCCAGTTCGTCGGGCTGACCGGACTCATCGGCGCCGGTCAGGCGGCGGCGAACCTCGTAATCATGCTCGCACTGGGAACCGATTTCGCGCTGGTGTGGGGGGTACTCTTCTTCCTGCTCAGCTTCGTGCCGTTTGGCTTCGCCATCGGAATCATTCCGCCGCTTGTCGTGACGCTGCTGGAGCACGGCGCTTCCCGCGCGATCATCCTGGTGGTGGTCTTGGTGGTGGCGAACGTGGTCTCGGACAACGTGATCAAGCCCCGGATGATGGGGAAGGGGCTGGGGCTCTCTCCCCTCGTGATCGTCCTGTCCCTCATGCTCTGGTCCTTCATTCTCGGCCCGGTCGGCGCCCTCCTGGCGGTGCCGCTCACCATCGCCATCACCATGATCGTGCCCGGGCTCGGCGGAGGCGTCACCCCGGCTGAATGAAGGTCCCGTCGCGCAGTTCCTGCCACGCCTGCCGGAGCTCGTCCTGGGTGTTCATCACGATCGGACCGTACCAGGCCACCGGCTCCTGAATCGGCCGGCCGGAAACCAGGAGGAAGCGGATCCCCTCCTCCCCCGCCTGGACGGTCACGTCGTCACCGCGGTCGAAGAGCACTAGGGAGCGGTTGCCGCTCGTTTCCCTGACCAGGGTGTCGCTGCCGTTCGTGGCCTCGGTCAGCACCCCCCGGGGCGCGGAGGCGGCGCGAAAGTCGCCGCTCCCCTCGAACACATAGGCGAAGGTGTTGCGCGCGGCCTCGGCCGGGAGGGTTTTCCGCTTGCCGGGCGGCACCCAGACGTCGAGGTAGCGGGGGCCGGACGCGATCCCGTCCACCGGACCGGTTTTTCCCCAGAAGTCCCCGCAGATCACCCGCACCCGGGTGCCGTCGTCGTCCGTCACCTCGGGAATCTCCTTCGAGGTGACATCCTGATAGCGGGGCGTGGTCATCTTCAGGTTCGAGGGCAGGTTGGCCCAGAGCTGGAAGCCATGCATGCGCCCCTGTGCGTCCCCCTGCGGCATCTCCTGGTGGAGGATTCCCCGCCCCGCCGTCATCCACTGCACGTCGCCCGCGCCGAGGGCCCCCTGGTTGCCGAGGCTGTCGCCGTGGCTGACGGTCCCGGCCAGCACATAGGTGATCGTCTCGATGCCCCGATGGGGGTGCCATGGAAAGCCGGGGAGGTAGTCCGCGGGTCGTTCGTTGCGAAAATCATCAAAAAGAAGAAATGGGTCGAAGTCATCGGTCTTTCCGAACCCAAAGGCACGGTGCAGCTTGACGCCCGCTCCCTCCATGGTGGGTTGGGCCTCGATGATTTCTTTGACGGGGCGGATGGACATGCGACATGCTCCTCGGTTCGGTGTTCGAATACCATTACAATACACAGCCGGTGCCGCGGCGGTTCCCCAGCTCTGGCGGCGGAGACGACCGAGGCGCAGACTAGTGTGTCACTTCCCCTTCGGAGGCTTCCATGGTCGGACTCGCCACGCTCTGGCTGCCCATTCTCCTGTCGGCAGTGGTCGTGTTTCTCGCCAGTTCGGTGATTCACATGATGACCCCGTGGCACAAAGGGGAATATCGGGCCGTGCCCAACGAGGACGAGGTCATGAAGGCGCTCCGGCCATTCGCCATTCCGCCGGGCGACTACATGGTCCCGAACTGTGACAATCCCAAGGAGATGCAGTCCCCCGAATTCAAGGCGAGGATGGACCGGGGCCCGGTCCTCATCATGACCGTCCTCCCGAACGGCCAGTGGCCCATGGGCGGCCTGCTCGCCCGGTGGTTCCTCTATTCGGTGGTGGTGAGTCTCTTCGCCGCGTATCTGACCAGTCACGCGGTGCCCGCCGGCGCGTCGTACCTCGAGGTGTTCCGCTTCGTCGGCGCCACCGCCTTCGCCGGCTACGCCCTGGCCCTCTGGCAGATCCAGATCTGGTATCACCGCGCACTGCGCACGACGGTCACCGCCACCATCGACGGCCTGCTCTACGCCTGCCTCACGGCCGGCGTGTTCGGCTGGCTCTGGCCGCAATGAGCATCCGCGAGTTGCCTCCGGGCGTCCCCCTGCCCTCGATGCACGGCCCGACGACGGACGCAACCCGATGAAGCGGCTCCCGCTCCTGGCGTCGCTCTGCCTCGCGACGCCCCTGTTCGGCCAGAACCTCGACCCCCGGTCGTTCGTGAACACGCCCGTGGGCATCAATTTCGTGAGTCTCGCCTACGGGTACTCCAGCGGCAACGTGCTCTTCGACGCGGCGGTCGCCCTCGAGAATGCCGACCTGACCATCCAGGGGCCGAGCGGCGGCTACGCCCGTGCGCTCGATCTCTGGGGGCTCTCCGGCAAGGCCGACGCCGCCGCCGGCTGGGCCTGCGCCGATGGCACCGCGCTGTTCAATGGCGCGCCGGCCTCCCGCCACGTCTGCGGCCTGACCGACCCCACGGCGCACATCTCGGTCAACTTCATCGGCGCCCCCGCCCTGACGATGCGGCAATACCCGGCCTACAGGCAGGACATCCTCATCGGCGCCGGCTTCCGGGTGACCGCGCCCCTCGGCCAGTACGACCCGACCAGGCTGGTGAACATCGGCACCAACCGGTGGTCGTTCAAGCCGGAACTCGGCATCTCGAAACAGGCCGGCCGGCTCACACTCGAATTTCTCGGCGCCGTGACCTTCTTCACCACGAACACCGACTTCTTCGGCGGCCACACGCAGTCGCAGGACCCGCTGTACTCCGGCCAGGTCAACGTGATCTACACCTTTCGGTCCGGGATCTGGGGCGGGGTCGGCGGCGTGTACTATGGCGGAGGGGCGACCAGCACTGACGGCGGGCCGGCGACAACGCCGCAGGAAAACACCCGCGTCGGGGCGGTGCTCGTCTTCCCGATCGGGAAGCACAATTCGCTCAAGGCCTATTGGTCATCCGGCGTGACCACCCGCACCGGCACGGACTTCGACACCTTCGTGGTGAGCTGGATCCATCTCTGGGGCGGGAAGCGCTGAGGAGAGTGCCGGGAGCGGACCGCACAGTCCGTTCCCGGCCGGTGCTATGGTGCGGTCAGTTGCCGCCCTGACTCGAGGGCGGGACGATCCCGTTGGCGCGCATGTACACCACGAGGTTGCCGTAATGCTCCCCGTCGTGGGTCGCGTTCCAGACCAGGACCGCCAGCCGGGTCATCGTCGAGCCGAAGAACTGGGTCGCCTTCATGGCCTCGCCGTCGGGGATCTGGTAGGCCCGTTCGCAGTACGCCACCGATTCGTTCATGCCCGTGAGCAGCGTCGCCTTGTCGGTCGACTTCTCGTAGTCGGGATGCTGCGGTTCCGCCTCGCCGAGCGCCGACGCGCAGAACAGATAGTGCGCATTGGCCACGTGTCCCATGATCTCGGACATGCTGCGCACCGCCGGGCTCGGCTTGAAACCGTACAGGCTGTCCGGCACCTGCTCCACCGTCTGGACCAGCCAGGTGCTCAACTCCTTGAACCGCGGCGTGACCGAGGCGACCACGACACCGTCCCCCGCGTCGGCCGGCGGCGCGCAGGCCGCTACGGCAGCAGCCAGCAGGAGCGTGGGAATGAGGGACAGCTTCATGAAACGACCTCCTGAGAGTGACCAAGGCGCCGCCACGGGCGGCGGGAACCAGCGACAGGGAGCGATAGTGATTCTAACGACCGTCCCACCGCAGGCAAGCGTCTCGCCCTGTGCGGGCACCCGCTGGGGCTGGTGCCTGGTGGCGATCGCCCTCCTCGCGGCCGTGCCGGCGCATGGGCAGACCCGACCCCGCGCCCGGGAGGCGGGGGTTGCCCCCGGCATCCTGCCGACCGGTCCGCTCAACGCCATCACCGACGTCCCTGGCGTGCTGGTCGGGCAGACGACCGCGATCCGCGGCGACTCGGTCCGCACCGGCGTCACCGCCATCCTCCCGCACGGCGGCAACCTCTACCGCGACCGGGTGCCTGCGGCCGTCTTCGTGATCAACGGCTTCGGCAAGCTGCTCGGGACCACGCAGCTGCACGAACTCGGCGAGTTGGAGACGCCGATCCTGCTGACATGCACCCTCTGCGTGTGGAAAGCCGCCGACGCGATGGTCGCCCATCTCCTCCAGCAGCCGGGGATGGAGGAGGTCCGCTCCATCAATCCCGTCGTCGGCGAGACCAATGACGGCTACCTGAACGCGATCCGTGAACGCCCCATCTCGAGCGCGGATGTCGTCGCCGCGCTGACGACCGCCCGCACCGGCCCGGTGGCAGAAGGCAGCGTGGGCGCCGGGACCGGCACCATCACCCTCGGGTGGAAGGGCGGGATCGGCACCTCCTCGCGCCGCGTGCGGATGGGTGACAGTACCTGGACCGTCGGTGTCCTAGTCCAGACGAATTTCGGTGGCAGCGGGGGCCTGATCCTGATGGGGGTCCCGGTCGGCCGCCTGCTGGGACGCGACGGGCTGTCCGGGGCGGCCGCCCCGAGGGGGCCGACGGGATCGGTGATGATCGTCGTGGCCACCGACGCGCCGCTTTCGGACCGGAACCTCGAACGGCTCGCCTCCCGCGCCGACATCGGACTCGGACGCACCGGCGCCACGGCCGGGAACGGCTCCGGGGACTACGTGCTCGCCTTTTCCACCAATGCCGCCGTCCGCCGGCCCGCTGGCACCGCGTGGCTGGAGTCCCCCCAGCTCGGCAACGACGTGATGAGCGCACTCTTTGCCGGTGTCATCGAGGCCACCGAGGAGGCGATCGACAATGCCCTCTTCGCCGCCACCACCGTCACCGGCAACGGGCACACCGTCGAGGCCCTCCCGCTCCCGCAGGTGCTCCAGCTGCTGCGCGACCGGAACGCACTGGTGCTTCCCCTACCCGAATCCCCTCCGCACCGATAGAATCGTGAGTCGGCCCGGGTCACATTCCCTCGGAAAGGTGCCAAGTGGACTTCCTGATTGACTTCGTCAAGATCTATACGGAAGGCGTCTACCACCTGTGGCCTATCTTCATCTCCCTGCTCGGCATCATCATCGCTTTGGGGTTCCGGATAGGCCGTCTCGAGGGGTGGCACCCCGCTGACGCGGTGTATTACGCGCTGGTGTCGTCGACGTCGCTCGGCTCCTCCGCCTTCCACCCGACCCGACGCCGTTCCAAGTGGCTGACGGTGGCGATCTCGTTCACGGGTGTCCTGTTCGTCGGCCTGATCGTGGCCATCGGCCTTGAGGCGGTTGCGCATGCCTTCCATGAGGCGCACCGCGGGGCGCTCCCGCTGACGCCGTGAGGCGCCTCCGCTGGACGACGAGGGCGCTGGCTACCAGCCACGGCCCGCGTGACTGGTGACGGCTCGCTGGGCGAGCGCGTCCGCCGCGCCCTCGCCGGGACTCCGGGGCTCACAGAGCAGCAGATGTTCGGCGGACTCGCCTTCCTGGTGCATGGACACATGTGCGCCGGCATCGTCGGCGCCACCCTGATGGTGCGCGTTGGCCCCGATGGATATGCAGACGCGCTTGCGCAGCCGCACGTCCGCCCAATGGACTTCACCGGCCGCCCGATGACGGGGATGATCTTCGTGGACCCGCCTGCGATCGCGACGGAGGCGGGGCTCACCGCCTGGATCGGCCGCGGCGCCCAGTACGCGGGGTCGCTGCCTCCCAAGTCGGCCAAGACCTAGGCCTCCCCCAATCTCAACCCTCCTTTCCGGCGCCCCGATGCCAACGACCGTTTCGCTGGACATGATGCAAACAGTCGCTCTGGCCGCGCTCGTCCTCTTTGCCGGATATGGCATCCGTCGCAAGGTGCCGGTGCTCGACCGCTTCAACATTCCGGCACCGGTGGTTGGCGGTTTTCTCTTTGCCGCCATCGCGCTGGCGCTTCGGCAGACCGGCACCCTCGCCATCGAGTTCGACACCCGGCTGCAGAGCCCCTTCATGGTGGCGTTCTTCACCGCGATCGGACTCGGCGCCAGCCTGGGGCTCCTGAAGATCGGCGGCAAGCAGGTGCTCATCTTCTGGGGCGTCGCTTCCCTCCTCGCGGTGTTCCAGAATGCGATCGGGGTCGGGTTGGCCAAGCTCCTGGGGGTGAACCCGCTCCTCGGTCTCATCACCGGCTCCATCACGATGACCGGCGGACATGGCACCGGGGCCGCCTTCGGCAAGCTGATGGAGGATCAGTATCACTTCCCCGGCGCCGTCACCCTCGCCATGGCCGCCGCCACCTTCGGCCTGGTCACCGGCGGTCTCCTCGGCGGGCCGGTGGGCACGCGGCTCATCAATCGATTCGGGCTTCGCTCCTCTGGTGGCCGGGTGCCGCCGGTCGCGGCCCTGGCCGAGCACGCGTCGCTGGACGAGGAAATGGACCGCGAGCCTGCCGGCCAGCCGCCGACCGCGTACCTCCTGCTCCAGACCCTGACGATCATCCTCGCCTGCATGTGGGCGGGGGGCCTCCTGTCGGCGTGGCTCGGACGGTTCGTCACCCTGCCGGGGTACATCGGGGCGATGCTGGTGGCTGCCGTGGTCCGCAACGCGGCCGACGCGAGCGGATGGCTGCGGATCGAGGAGCGGGTGGTCGACGACCTCGGCACCATCGCGCTCTCGCTCTTCCTCACCATGGCGCTGATGTCACTGAAACTGTGGGAACTGCTGAACCTGGCCCTGCCGATGCTCGTCATCGTGACGGTGCAGGTGGCGGTGGTGGCGATGTTCGCCTGGTGGGTCACCTTCCGCGTGATGGGCCGCGACTACGACGCGGCGGTCATGGCGAGCGGGCACTGCGGCTTCGGACTGGGCGCCACCCCGAACGCCGTGGCCAACATGGAGTCGCTGGTGGAGCGGTTCGGGGCCGCACCGAGGGCGTTCCTGGTCGTCCCGATGGTTGGGGCGTTCTTCATCGATTTCACCAACGCCCTGATCATCACCACCTACCTCAATCTCTTCGCCCCATAGGGGAAATCCGGCGGCCATCGGCGACCCGCTGTCCGCGGTGTTACATTTCACCTTCGCCACGATCGTTGTGGCCGGTGGTGGCCCCAAGCCCCAACTCTGCCTCCGGTCCGCCTGTCCATCCTCGCCGGAGGAGTTCATGTCGCTTTACAAGCCGCAGCAGCGCCATATCACAGTCCGCGACCGGGAATTGCACTTCGTCTCGTACGAAGCGCATCCGGCGGACCCCCGGCATGACGCCGAAGCCGAACCGGAGATGTGGTACCTGATGCGTGCCGGCCGGCGCTGGGCCGTCATGCCCAGGGACCCGGACCAGCCTCCCGAGGAGACGGACGAACTGCTCCGGGCCTGGGCCGAGGAGAACGCGTTCGGGGATGAGGTGATCGAACCCGTCACCGTGTCGGTCCCCAACATTCGAGGCAAGCGCCGCCGTGCCGACAATTGGTGGGGTCCGAGCGAGGGACGCCAGGCCAGCTGATCCGACCCCCGCCCCGGCGCCACGCCGGGGCGGGTTCGCAGTTCCACCGGCATACGCCGGGACTCCCCCCCGGCCCTCTCCCGCAGTATTCTCACAGGCACCACGGCACGACCCCGCTTCCCTCCTTGCACGGAGCCAACGCCTCATGTCCCTCGATCGCCGCCAGTTCACCGGGCTTCTCGCCGGGATGATCGCCGGCTCGGCCTACCGCCCGGGGACCGCGGCGGCGGACGCCGCTCCCTCCGCGCCGGCCATCGATCCCTGCCATCTCCCCCCCCAGCTGGCCTCGCTGAAGCCGATGCTCGACGGCGTCGAGCCGATCACCGACGCCGAGCGCGAGCACCGGGTCGAGCGGGCGCGCCAGCTCATGGTGGCGCAGGGCGTTGGCGCCATCCTGCTCGAGCCCGGCACGAACATGACCTACTACACCAAGGTCCGGTGGGGGCAGTCTGAGCGGCCCTTCGTGGCGCTCCTCCCGGCGCAGGGCGAGATGGCGTTCGTTTGCCCGGCGTTCGAGGAAGCCCGGGCACGGGAGAGCATTCCCGCCGGCGCCGAGGTGCGGGTGTGGCAGGAGGACGAGAGCCCCTACGCCGTGATCGCCGGGATCCTGCGGGACCGCGGGCTGGCCACCGGCACGATCGGCGTGGAGGCGGAGACGCGGTACTTCATTTCGAACGGCGTGGAGCTGGCGGCGCCGGCGGCCACGTACCAGAACGCTGATCCCGTGACGGTCGGCTGCCGGTCCATCAAGTCGCCGGCGGAACTGGCGCTGATGCAGCGGGCCAGCGACATCACCGTCGCCGCATTTGGCGCCGCGTTCGCCACGCTCGAGGCGGGGATGAGCCAGTACGACCTCTCCGGGAACATGACGACCGCCATGCGCCTGCTGGGCGGATCCTCCCCGTGGGCGCTGGTGGGATTCGGCGAGGCGTCCGCCTATCCGCACGGGACCGCGCGCCCCCAGAAACTCGCGGAAGGCGACATCGTATTGCTCGACGCGGGCTGCGCCGTGCAGGGTTACCAGTCCGACATCACGCGCACCACGGTGTACGGCACGCCGACGGCGCGGCAGACCGAGATCTGGAACCTCGAACGCCGGGCCCAGGACGCGGCCTTTGCCGCCGCTCAGCCCGGCGCGACCTGCGGCTCGGTCGATGCCGCCGCGCGCAAGGTGATCACCGACGCCGGGTTCGGCCCGGGCTACGCGCTGCCGGGACTGCCGCACCGCACCGGGCACGGCATCGGCATGGACGGCCACGAGGCGCCGAACTTCGTCAAGGGAAGCGAGGTCGTCATCCAGCCGGGGATGTGCTTCAGCGACGAGCCAACCATCTCCATCTACGGGGAGTTCGGTATTCGGCTGGAGGACTGCATCTATGTCACGGAGTCGGGGCCCCGATTCTTTGCGCAGCAGGCGCCCTCGATCGACCGCCCCTTCCCCTGACCTCGAGAGCACCCATGGACAAGCAGACGCTCGCCCTGCTCATCCCCATCACCGCGATGCTGATTCCCATCGCAGCCATCGTGATGGGGACCATGCTCAAGCTGGCCAAGGTCAGGCTCGAGGAGACAAAGGCCCGTGCCGGCGTCCTGCCCGAGGGAGCGCTCGCCGAACTCGATCAGGTCCGCGGTGAGATGGAACAGATGCGCCATGAACTGGCTGAAGTGCAGGAGCGACTCGATTTTACGGAGCGACTCCTGGCACAGCGCCGCGACCAGGAGCGGCTGCTGGGAGGCAGCTGAACGGATCCCGATCCCTGAACCGGAGAGCCACCGATGTCTGCAATGGCCGTCCACCCCTCGCCCGCATCGTCCCTGTTCGCCGCCCTCCTTCTCGTCGCCTGCGGTGGAAACACCGGCATGCAGTCCGTCATTCAACAGCCGGCGCCGGTCACCGCCCCCCCTCGCTTTGTCCCACTCGACCCGGCCAACGTGATCGCCCCGGCCGACACCCTCGCCGGCGATGGATGCCTCACGCCGATGCGGGACCCGGTCACCGGGGTCGAAATTGTCCTGGTCCGCTCGGAGAGCGGGCTCGGAGACTATGACGCCCCGAGCGGCGCGTACGGCATGCGCGACGATCAATTGATCCGTTTGGAATGCAACACCGGCCGGGTGATCGGCGTTGTGCGGCGGTGAACGCGCAACTCGAGGAAATCGCGACCGAGTTCCGGGAGGCTTCCACGCGGCTGCATCGGCTCCGCGACACCGTCCCGGCGGATCAGTGGGGGGTCCGGAACGACCCCGACCGCTGGTCCGTCTCGGAGTGCATCGAGCACCTGAACCTGACCTCGGCCGCCTTCGAACCGCTGCTCGCGGCGGGCATCGCGCAGGCCCGGAAAGCACCGGCATCGCCCCGAAGGTACCGGCGGGGGTTTCTCGGCTGGGCGCTCTGGAAGATGACCGGCCCGGACGCGCGCGGCCGCGTGCAGACCGCACCGGCATTCGTGCCGGCGAGCGCCCCGCCCGCCGAGGCAGTGACCGCCGAATTCGAGCGGTGGCAGGACGTCCTGCTGGCGCTCCTCGCCTCGGCGGACGGGCTGCCGATCGACAAGGTCACCATGACCTCGCCCTTCAACGCCCGCATGAAGTACAACATCTACGCCGGGTTCTCGGCCATTCCCCGCCATCAGCACCGCCACCTGCAGCAGGCGGAGCGGGTGTGGGCGCCGGCCGGGAGGGCGCGCTAGTCATCCTTGTCCCGTTCGCCTCGGGCATCGCGCTCCGCCGCCCCGCCGCCCTCACCGCCTCCCGCGCTGAGCTGCGACACGCCGGGCGCGCCGCCCTCGCCGTACACCAGCGTCCCGCCGCTGTGGCCGACCTGGTAGCCCGCCACGAGCAGTCCGAGCGTGGCCACTGTGGCGACCGCCCGCATGCCCCGGCCAGTGGCGCCGCGAACAAGCCCCGCAGCGCTGAGGCCGAAGACAACGCCTGAAAAGATCAGGAAGCGCTCGGCGGCTTCCTCGTGTGCCTCGATGCGCTGCTCGCCCACGATGTCTTCTGCCCGCTCCTCCTGATCCTGCCCCGTTTCGAGGGAGGCCCAGGCGCTCAGGGTCAGGGCGCCGGCCATGACCACGGGAACTGCCCAGGCCCGAAGCGGCGCGACGCCGCGACGCACGGCCCAGAGCGCGCCGAGCGCGGCCAGGGGAAGGAACGCCATCAGCACGATGGGGAAATGAACAACGGCAGGGTGCAGCGGATCAGGCAACATGGTCAGCCTCCGGTATTGGGTTGGCTGCACGATAGGAATCGGTGTCGGTCCGCACCATCCGACAGTTGACGTATGGTGGTGCCCGAGGGGGAATCCGACCCGGTGTCCGACAGATGACGGAGGCGTCAGGATGGACGATCGCGACGAAGACCAATGGAAGCGGACCGTGGCCATCCTCATGGTGGTCATCGGCTTGGGGGGCATCATCGACCTGGCGCTGGATCGGCCCGACCGATGGCTCTCCCCCCACGTCATTTATGAAGTCGCCCTCGTCCTCGCCTCCCTCGCCACCGCGCTCTGGCTGGCCCGTGGCTGGGGGAGCGCGGCCGCTACCAACCGCGCACTCCGGCAAAGCCTGACGGAACGGCGGGCGGAGCGCGATGCCTGGCGTGCAAGTGCCGAACAGGCACTCGCCGGGCTGGGGGCGGCCATCGACGCCCAGTTCACGATATGGGGGCTCACGCCGGCCGAGCGGGAGGTCGCGTTGCTGGTGCTCAAGGGGCACGGGCACAAGGAGATAGCGGTCCGGACCGGCCGGAGTGAACGCACGGTCCGGCAGCATGCCGGGGCGGCGTATGAGAAGGCAGGGCTGGGCGGGCGGGCGGAACTCGCGGCCTTCTTCCTGGAGGGCGTCGCACTTCCGCCAGGGAGGACGCCGGGCTGAGGAGGCGGGTTGACGGAATTTCTGCCCGGGAGCCGTAGGGTGCGGACGAACAACCTTGTCTCGAGGTGAACCATGCGGTTCAATCCCAGAATCTGGACGCCGATCGCACAGGTCCTGACCGCCATCAACGTGGTCGCGGTCTATTTTGCCGCCCAGAGCACCGAGCCCGTCCACGCCGTGCTGCACGGGGCCCTCGGTGCGGCGTGCATGCTGTGGGCGGAACGACTCCGGGCGCGCACCATCCGGGATCGCTACGACGCAGAGATGGCGCAGGCAGAACTCCTGCCGGGTGAGATGGACCACGTCCACAACGAGCTGGCCGAACTGCAGGAACGGCTCGATTTTGCCGAGCGCATGCTGGCCCAGCGGCGCGAGGAAGATCGTATCCCCAGAGATGGGTGACCCACGACCAATCCCATGGAGTTCTCATGATGATCCCTCGGCGGTTTCTTCCTGCCTTCCTCGTCGCCCTCTGCCTCGGAGCGCCCTCCACGGTCAGGGCGCAGACCGGCGTCGCCATGTCGCCCGACGCCGAGGGCGTGTCACGCGCGGCGCGGGACTATATCGAAGCGTTCTATGAGGGGGATTCCACCAAGATCGTCCGCAGCATCAGCCCGACGGTGGTCAAATACGGCTACTACATCCCGCGGGGTGACTCGACCTATCATGGCACGGGGATGTCGTACGCCGAGATGCTCGACTATGTCCGGAAGGTGAAGGCCAGCGGGCGCGCGACCCCGGCAAGTGCGCCCCGTGAGGTGGTGCTGCTGGAGGTATTGGATCAGGTTGCGGCGGCCAAGGTGGTGGCGTGGTGGGGGACGGACTTCCTGCACCTGGCCAAGATCGACGGGCGGTGGATGATCACCCAGGTGATCTGGCAGAGCCCGCCCAGGTCCTGAAAACACAACGCCCGTCCAGTGTGTAGCACCGGGCGGGTCGATGGTTCTTGGCAGTTTGATCACCCGGTCTGCTCTGCTACCCCGGGGCCCGAAGGCTATGTCGATTGCCCTCAAGGTAACGGATCCCCCTCCAGAACGCCAGTGGCGAGTTGTCCCCGCCCTGCCAAGGGCCTATTGTTCGCCCCGGCGGCCCCCATGGTCGCCCATCTACCGTTGACCGCCTCGGCAGCCCCCGTCTCTGGAAAGGCCTCCCGCGGTTGCGCTCATCAGCAAGGAACGCCGTGCCTTTCGCCGCTCTGAACCTTCATCCGAACCTGCTCAAGGGCATCAAGGAACTCGGATTCACCCGCCCCACCCCGATCCAGGCCGATTCGATTCCCCCGGCCCTCGAAGGCCGAGATCTCCTGGCCTGCGCCATGACCGGCAGTGGCAAGACCGCCGCCTTCGTCCTCCCCATCCTGCAGCGGCTCATGGACACGAAGCGGGGCACCACCCGCGCCCTGATCCTGAGCCCGACGCGCGAGCTGGCCCTCCAGATCCTCGAAGACATCAACGACCTGGCCGTCCACACGCCCGTCACCGCCGCCGCCGTCTATGGCGGCGTCGGCATGAATCCGCAGGAGCATGCGCTCCGGAGCGGCGTGGACATCGTCGTGGCCACGCCTGGCCGTCTGCTGGACCACATGAAGCAGCCCTACGCCAAGTTTTCCGGGCTCGAAGTCCTCGTCCTCGATGAGGCCGACCGGATGCTCGACATGGGGTTCCTCCCCGACATCAAGCGCATCATGCGCCATATCCCCGCCAAGCGTCAGACGCTGTTCTTCAGCGCCACGATGCCGGGCCCCATCGCCGCCTTGACCCGGGAACTCCTCAACAACCCTGCCCTGATCAACCAGGCAAGGAAATCAGCCCCGGCCATCGGCATCACCCAGGCGGTCTACCCGGTGCGGCAGGAACTGAAGGCGGGGCTCTTCCTGGCGCTGCTTTCCAAGGGCGACATGCGCGAAGCGCTGGTCTTTACCCGCACCAAGCACCGGGCCGACCGCCTGACCAAGCACCTCATCCGTGAAGGCATCAAGGCGGAGCGGATTCACGGCAACCGGTCGCAGGCGCAGCGCACCGAGGCGCTGGCCGGCTTCAAGAGCGGCAAGTACCGGGTGCTGGTGGCCACGGATATCGCCGCGCGGGGCATCGACGTGGAGGAACTCGGCCACGTGGTGAACTTTGACGTGCCGAAGGTGCCGGAGGACTACATCCACCGGGTCGGCCGGACGGCGCGCGCCGAGGCCACGGGGGACGCCTTCACCTTCGTGTCACCGGAGGAGGAGGGGGACCTCCGCTCCATCGAGCGTGCGGTCGGCAAGCGTCTGCCCCGCGTCACCCTGCCCGACTTCGACTACGCCGCCAAGCAGAGCGTCCAGCTGGAAGTCCCGCTGGCGGAGCGCATTGCCACCATCCGCGCCAAGAAGGCGGAGGACCGGGCGCGGGCCAAGGCCAAGGCGGCGCGACGCGCGGCGCACGAAGCCACCCAGGGACGCCCGTCGAGCGTGCCGGCCAAGAAGTCGAGCGGCGGTTCGCGCCGGGCGGTCCTCGCGACCACGCGGCGGGAACTCCCGCTAGTCACACCGCAGCCACTGCCAGCGGAGGATGACCGCGATGAACTCACGCACTGGAAACCTGGTCGGCGCCATCCTGCTTCTCGCCTTCTTCGCCGGGCTCGGCGTGCGGAGTTCCCTGGCCGCCACAGGCGCGGAACTCACCGGCGGCCAGCGCGCGGTCACCCTGCTCCAGTGGTGGTACGCGGTGCTGGCGGCCCTCGCCATCATCGGCCTCCTCCTCCGGCAGGCAGGCACCCGCCTGGTGCTCTTCGCCTGGGCCGCCATCTTCACCACCCGCAACGCGCTGACCCCGGTCTTCCTGGGTGGCAAGGGCATCGGGCTCGCCGTCGCGGGCGGCGCCATCGGCCTCGCCATTTCGGTCGGCGTGCTCTACCTCGCGTTTCGGGCGCTTGAAGCGCCCGGGGAGACGCCCGCCGCATGACTTCCTCCACAGACGCCACCCCGATCCCGGTGCGCGTGCGCGCCGCCGACGGGGCCGCGCGCGACGACGGATGGGTGCGCACCGAACACCGTCCCTTTGCAGCCCGTGTCGGCGAGGGGTTGTTGATCGCCGGCGTGGGCACCGCCATCGGCGTGCTCCTGCTGCCGGTTCCACTGGTGCACATCTTCGGGGTCATCTTTGCCTTGACCACCTGGTGGTTTGCCCTGCAGCGCGTCCGAACCGACACCGTTGTGGTGAGCGTCGGCGGCACCTGCCCGCACTGCGGCACCAACGAAAACTTCTTTGCCGGCTTTGGCCGCAAGCGCTACCGGCTGCCGATCTCCACCTCCTGTCCCTCGTGTTCGCACGCCCTCAGCCTCGAGCCACTTCCCCGATGACTCTGTACCAGATCAAGGTCACCACCATCGACGGCACGTCGATTCCGATGTCCACCTACAAGGGCCGCGTCCTGCTGATCGTGAACGTGGCCAGCAAGTGCGGCTTCACCCCGCAGTACGCCGGGCTCGACGCCCTCTATCGGAAGTACAAGGAGCGGGGACTGACTGTCCTCGGGTTCCCCTGTGACCAGTTCGGCAACCAGGAGCCGGGCGACGAGGCGGAAATCAAGAAGTTCTGCTCCCTCACCTATGACGTGACCTTCCCGATGTTCTCGAAGATCGAGGTCAACGGTCCCGGCACCCATCCCCTGTACGCGCATCTCAAAGCCGCGCGGCCGGGCCTCCTCGGCACCGAAGCGATCAAGTGGAACTTCACGAAGTTCCTCGTTGGCCGGGACGGCGCGGTGCTCAAGCGGTACGCGTCCACCGACACCCCGGACGACATCGAACCGGACATCGTCCCGCTCCTCAAGCAGTGACCCGACCCGTCAGAAAGGCGGTTGCTTGATGGGAAAGCTCATGGCACTCGTCGGCACCACCATCGGCGGCGGGATCGGCTGGTGGCTGGGCGCGCGGGCGGGCGTGATGACCGCCTTCATCTGCAGCATGGTCGGCACCGGCATCGGGCTCTATGCCGCCCGGCGCTTCACGCAGGACTACCTGGAATGAACGGCGGCCAACGCACGGTCGTGCTCACGAGCCTTGCGCTGGTCGCCTTTGCCGGGAATTCGATTCTCTGCCGGATGGCCCTCGGCGGTGCGTTGATCGACCCTGCCGGGTTCACGGCGGTGCGTCTCGCGTCGGGGGCCCTCACGCTCTGGCTGCTGCTCGCCGCACGCGGCGGCGGCCTGCCGAGGCTCGAGGGTCACTGGGCGTCCGCCGCCGCCCTCTTCACCTATGCGGCGGCATTCAGCCTCGCATACGTCTCCCTTGATGCCGGCACCGGGGCGCTCATTCTCTTCGGCGCCGTCCAGGTGACGATGCTCCTCGCCGGGCTGCGCGCCGGGGAACGGCCCCGCCCGTTCGAGTGGATCGGACTGGCGCTCGCCCTCGCCGGACTCGTCGTCCTGGTGCGCCCGGGGATCTCCGCGCCCGCACCGGTGGGGGCCACGCTGATGGCGGCGGCCGGGATCGCGTGGGGCGTCTACTCCCTGCGGGGGCGCGGAAGCCGGGAACCCCTTCGGAACACCGCGGGCAACTTCATGATGGCGGCACCGGTGGCCGTCCTCCTGGTGCCGCTCGCCGGCGGACTCGGCACCTGGACCGCGAGCGGCGTCGGGCTTGCCGTGGCCTCTGGCGCGCTTGCCTCCGGCGTCGGCTACGCAATCTGGTATGCCGCCCTGCCCGCCCTGACCGCCACCCGGGCCGCGCTGGTCCAGCTGCTGGTGCCGGTCCTTGCGGCGGCCGGGGGAGTGGCACTCCTTTCCGAGGCCATCCCGCTGCGCCTCCCGGTGGCCGCCGCCCTGGTACTGGGCGGGGTGGCGCTGGCGGTTACCGCCAGATCCTCCTGACCCGGAAGCCTGCCCCAATGCCAATCGCCCTGACCCGCGACGTCAGCCCCGCCATGCACCTCTGCGAGCTCAGCCATCTGGCGCGCACGCCCATCGACCACGACCGCGCACTCGCACAGCACGCGGCGTACGAGCAAGCCCTCATGGAACTCGGCTGTCACGTGCATCGGCTGCCGTCGGATGAGTCCATGCCCGACGCCGTGTTCATCGAGGACACGGCGGTGGTGGTCGATGAAATTGCGGTGATCACCCGCCCCGGCGCGAAGTCCCGACGGGTGGAGACTGAGGCGGTGACCGGGGCCCTCGGGCGCTATCGATCGCTCAAGGCCATTGAGGCGCCCGGCACCGTCGACGGCGGCGACGTGCTGCGGGTCGGGCGGACCTTCTATGTCGGCGACTCCGCGCGGAGCAACCGCGACGGCATCGCGCAACTCGGCGAACTGCTCGCACCCTACGACTACCGGGTGGTGCCGGTCGTCACGCGGGACTGCCTCCACCTCAAGACGGCGGCGACCGTCGCCACGACGGGCGTGGTGGTCCTGAACCCGGCGTGGGTGGACCGCACCCTGTTCGAGCACGTCACGGTAGTGGAGGTGGACCCCGGCGAGCCCTTTGCCGGGAACGTGCTCCAGATCGGGGACGCGACCATCTGTGCGGCGGCGTTTCCGCTGACCAACCGTCGCCTCGCCGAAGCCGGGGTCGCCGTGCGGACGGTGGACATGTCGGAATTCGCCAAGGCGGAAGGGGGCGTGACCTGCTGCAGCGTCATTTTCCAATCGACGGAGGGACCGGCCACATGACCTTCGCCCGGCGCGTGTTCACGGTGGCCTGGATCTACGGCTTCGCGTCGCTGCTCCCGATGTATGTCATGGAAGGGTGGTACATGGAACGCCTCCCGCCGGCGCTCACGCACCCGGAGTTCTACTACGGGTTCATCGGCGTGGCGCTGGCCTGGCAGGTGCTGTTCTTCCTCATTGCGCGGGAGCCGGCGCGGCTGCGGCCGGCGATGCTTCCGGCCGTGCTCGAGAAGCTGGGGTGGGGGTTCGCGGTGCTGATCCTGGTGTTGCAGGGGCGGGCCCCGAGCTTCTTCGTGCCCGCCGCGGTGATCGACCTGGTGCTGGCCGTCCTGTTCGTGATGGCGTGGCGAAGGGTCGGTCAGGAAGGGGCGTGATTGAAGTCGCCACCGAGGGCCAGGTAGAGGTCGATCCGGGTGGCGAGTCGCGCGTTCTCGAGTTGAATGACGGTAGCTTCCGTCGCCAGCTGCGAGGTCTGCAGTTCGATGACCGACAGCAGGTCGATGCCGCCCGCGCGGTATTTGAGCATGGCAATCCGCACCGCGTCGGTCCGGTTCACCAGGGCCGCCCGCTCCGCGAGGAGCCGCTCGGCGAGCAGCAACTCATTGGTCAGGGCGCGCTCCACCTCCGCGAAGGCGCGCAACAGCACGGCGCCATAGCGGGCCACCTGCACTTCCTGCTGGGCGGTCGCCACCCGGACCTGGGCCCGGAGCGCACCCCCCTGGTAGATCGGCACGAGCATCCCGATGGCGCCCCCGACCATCCAGGGGTTCAGGTTCAGGAGCGAGAGGAGCCCATCACTGAGCTTGCCGCCGGACAGGGTGAGCCCGAAGCTGGGGAGCAGCGCCAGACGCGCCGATTCCTCCGAGCGAAACGCCGCCAGGACCGCCTGCTCCTGCGACGCGACATCCGGGCGCCGGCTGAGCAGCGACGACGGAATCCCGGCGGCGACCGGCGGAGGCACCGGCGCGAACGAATCGGCCACCGCAAGTTCCGCGGAGGGATATCGGCCGAGGAGCACCTCAAGCACCCGCCGCGCGTCGGCATAGTCGGCCTGGGCGGCCCGGAGCTGGCTCTGCGCCGTGTTCAGCTTGGCGCTGGCCTCCGCGACATCGAGATCAGACACCTTCCCCGCCGCGCGCCGCAATTGGACGAGCTCCAGCAATTGGCTGTAGTTGAGGACGGACCGCTCGCTCAGGCTGAGCAGTTGCCTGGTCTCGACGGCCAGGTACCACGCCTTCGCGGTCAGCGCGGCGAGTGACTGCCGGGCCCACGCATATTGCAGCGCCGCGGCGTTGTACCCCGCCACCGACGCGGCCTTCTGTGCCCGCACCTTCCCCCAGATATCGATCTCCCACGAGGCCCCGACGACCCCCTGCCCCGCGGTGAACGCCTCGGGTTGATCGGCATCCTTGACGACCGAGCCCCCGACGTTCAGCCCCACCTGCGGCTTCAGCTTGGCGCTCACGATCCCCACCGACTGCCGCGCGACATCCACCCGCCCCGCCGCCGCCCTGAGATCGAGGTTGTTGGTGACCGCCTCGGTCACGACCGCGGTGAGGCCGGGATCGTTGAAGGAGGCCAGCCAGCCGCCGGAGACCGAGTCCGTGTCGGCGGGAGCGCGCCAGGTGGCCGGGATGACCGTGCTGTCCGGGAGTGCGGCCTTCACGACCGCCGCCTGCTCGGGAGGCGCGGACAGCGCGCATCCTGCCACCAGCACGGCGGCCAGCGCGGCGCAGCTTCGCAGGGAGAGACGCGGCATCACATGTCGAACGGGTAGAGCCAGTTCAGCCACGTGTGCGTGCGGATGGACACTCGCCGCAACACGCTCCAGGCGGCGCTCCCCGTGTAGATGGCCGCCGTGCCCTGCGCGCCAATGGGGAAGAGCGACTGTTCGGTGCTGTCCATGTCGATGCGCACCGCGTACATCCCCTGCGGGGCCTCCGGGGGAAGGGGCCGGAAGACCGGCAGCGTCCCGCTCGGCAGGTACTGTCCGTCGCCGCTCGCCTTCCAGATGCTTCGGACTTTCCCGGTGAAGATCTGGCCCGGGTAGAGGTTCAGCGCCACCTCGACGGGCATTCCCACCTTCACGTACTTGAGGTTTTCCTGGGTGTAGGACGCGAGGAGGTAGCGCTCACTCGTGCAGATGAAGGAGGCAATGGCGCCGAAGCGCACCTCACCGGCCACCATGCCCGGACGCACCTGGAGATTCACGATATAGCCGTCCTCCGGCGCCACCATGGTCGTATTGTCGAGATAGTACCGCGCCAGCTCAAGCTGGGCCTGGACCGACGCCACGTCGGTGTTGACGCCGTCGATCTGTGACTGGTACTTGAGACGAGCCCGCAGTGCTTCCGCCTCTGCCTCTTTCAGGGCGGCGCGCTTGATGCCAAGCTGCGCGGCCCACTGCTGCGCCTCCTCCTCGGAGCCGGCGCCCTGTCCGGCCAGCTCCTGCGTCCGCGCCTGCTGCCATTCGGCGTACGTCAGTTCGTTCCTCGCCTTGCTGACCTTTTCCGCCGCGACCTCGACGTCTGCCTGGTAAATCCGGACGTTCTGCCGGGCCTGCGCGAGCTGGGCTTCCAGCTGCGACACCTGGTACTGATAGGGGCGGCGGTCGAACTGAAAGAGCGGGGTCCCCTTCTTCACCACCACATCCGGCTCCACCAGGACCGCCGTCACCAGCGTCGGCGCGGTCAGCCGCGGGACCAGCTGGATGGTCGGCTGGACCATGGTCGCGGTGGTGGAGTAGGGGGTCATGAAGCGCATGCCGATCAGGAAGACCAGCAGCAGGTGAAGCACCACCAGGGCGTACACGACCCCCCACCCCATCGTGAACTTGGCCAGCTTCAGCTTGCTGAAGACCAGCCAGAAGATGAAGGTGAAGAGGGTGATGACCGAGAAAGCGAAAAGCATCGGATCACCCTTCCGGGGTGGGTGGTGGCGTTGGAATGGGCTCGCCCTTCATTTCCGCAATGTTCGCCTCGATGGCCCGCCGTTCCTCCTCCGGGAATCGGCGGATGTCCACGATGTCGGTCGGCTTGAACGCCCAGATGAACGCCTGGACCCACGGCACCACGGCCATGAAGCCCAGGTACCCCATGAGGCGAACCGCCTCGGCGTCGGGATGCTTCCGGGCGATGGCGATCTTGCCCGGCAGTCCCATCATCAGCACGACCACAGCCATGAAGCCGAGGCCCGCAACGAACAGCACCGCGAAGGTGACGAAGTCCCAGAAGTCCAGTGAAAAGCCCAGCATGGCAATCGTCCCTGGGAACGGGGAGAGCAGGTCAGTGCCGCGCGCTATCCAACCTGACGGATACCGGATATTCTACCGGGCAGGGGGAGAGAGGGCAAACTCGAACCCTGTCGTCCTGTCTCGTGTGCATCATCCCCGCCGGAGGACTCCTCGTGAACCGCCTCAGCCGTGCCGTCGTTCTGGTCGCGTTGCTCTCCTTCCCCTCCACAAGCGCCGCCCAGGACACGAAGCAGCAGGCCAAGTGCGACGAGGCCGTGCAGCTTTTCCGTTCCACCGACCGCGACATGGCGCAATTCTTTGAGTCTGCGGTGGGATACGCCATCTTTCCATCGGTGGGCAAGGGAGCGTTCATCGTCGGCGGCGCTGCGGGCACGGGGTGCCTCTACGAGGGGCACACCATCATCGGGCAGGCGAAGCTGGTGCAGGTGACAGTGGGCCTTCAGCTCGGCGGGCAGGCCTACGCCGAGATCATCTTCTTCCAGACTCGCGACGCCCTTGCCTCGTTCAAGTCGAGCAGTTTCGAGATGAGCGCACAGGTCAGCGCCGTGGCCGCCGCGAGCGGGGCCTCGGCGAACGCCAAGTATGAACTCGGCGTGCTGGTCTTCACGATCGCCAAGGGCGGCTTGATGTACGAGGCGTCGGTTGGCGGACAGAAGTTCACCTTCAAGCCGATACCGGAGTCGTCCTCCGGCGAGGGCGCGGCGCCAAAGAAGAACTGACCCAGTCAATCGGAGCATCGCATGGCGATGTACGAAGAATGCGTTCAGTCAGGGCAATGGCTCTTCCAGCGCCGGGGATGGCTCCCGATCGCGGGGGTGGCGCTGCTCCTGACGCAGGTGGGCCCGGTCGCCGGGGAAGTGCGCGCGGTGCCCGTGGGTTGGCCGCTGATCTGCTTCGGGATCTCGATGGTCGGGCTGCTCATGCGCGCCTACACGGTGGGGTGTGCCGCACCCGGCACCTCGGGCCGCAACCGGGGCGGTCAAGTCGCCGAGTCCCTGAACACGACAGGCGCCTACTCGCTGGTGCGGCACCCCCTCTACGTCGCCAACGCCGTCATGTGGCTCGGGCCCCTGCTCTACCCGCGGAGCCTCTGGGCGGCCGTGGTGCTCGCCCTCGTGTTCTGGTTGTACTACGAGCGGATCATGTTTGCGGAGGAGGAGTTCCTTCGTGGGAAGTACGGCCAGACCTTTGTCGACTGGGCGGCCAAGACCCCCGCATTCCTGCCGAACTTCCGGCACTGGACCCCGTCCCGCATCCCCTTCAACATCCGGGTGGTGCTCCGCCGGGAATATTCCGGGCTGCTGCTGGTGGTCCTGATCTTCGCCGCCCTGGATGCGCTCGAATGGTGGGTCTCCTTCCATGAATGGCGGATCGACCCGTTCTGGGCCTGGGCGCTGGGCGTCGGCGCCGTCATCGCCACGGTGCTCCGCACACTCCGACGAGGCACGACGCTGCTCGAAGACCGGAAGCCGGCACCGAAGCCATAGCCACCAAACGAAAGGGCCGGCCCGACAGAGTCGGGCCGGCCCAGACGTGGTAGCCGGCGACGCCGGCGTCCCCTCTCGACTTACTTGAGCTTGACGACGTTCTCGGCCGCGGGGCCCTTGGCGCCCTGGACGATGTCGAATTCAACCTGCTCGCCTTCGGCGAGCGACTTGAAGCCCTGGCCCGAGATGGCCGAGTGGTGGACGAAGCAGTCCTTCTGGCCGCCTTCGGGGGTGATGAAACCGAAGCCCTTGGCGTCGTTGAACCACTTCACGGTGCCGGTCGTACGCATGCGGTACTCCTGATGGTGTGGTGTAATCGGAGTCCGGGCATGCCGTCCTGGCCGACTACGGTTGTTCCGGGCATGCCGCCGGACGGCGGGGACCCGTGCGGCTGACGAGTGGTCGCCCTATGCGACAAGAGGAATCAAAAAAAGGGCACCGCGAATGCGAGCCCTTGAGTGAAACCCGGCACCAGTCCACGCCAAATGGCGTGTTTCCGCAGAGCCAAGCTAAGGGTCGGCCCCTGAACGCACAAGAGTCTTCTTCCAGACACCGAACAAAACCCGAATCGAGGCGATACTTCGAGGATGCCTGACATCGGCCACGCCCTTGCCTACTACGCCGTCTTCCTCGTGTCGGTCACCATGCACGAGGCGGCGCACGCGTGGGCCGCCATGCTGGGCGGAGACAAGACCGCCTACCACGGCGGCCAGGTGTCGCTCGACCCGCGCCCCCACATCCGGCGCGAGCCGATGGGGCTGCTCTGGATCCCGCTCTTCAGCGCCCTCCTGACCGGCTGGCCGATCGGCTTTGCCAGCGCCCCCTACGACCCGGCGTGGGCCAGGCGGCATCCGAAACGGGCCGCCTGGATGGCACTCGCCGGTCCGGCGGCCAACCTGCTGCTGGTCCTGCTCGCCTTTGCCGCGCTCCGGCTCGGCGCCAGCGCCGGGATCTTCTTCGCCCCAGAGCACGCCGGCTTCGATCGGCTGGCCGCCACCCCCGCCGGGACCGTCTGGCCGGTCGTCGTCTTCATCCTGAGCGTGTTCCTGTCGCTCAACCTCCTCCTGATGGTGCTCAACCTCTTTCCCTTTCCGCCCCTCGACGGGAGCGGGGTAGTCCCGCTCTTCCTGAGTGACAGCGCCACCGTGAAGTACCAGGACTTCATCTGGAACAACCGCGGCCTCGGGATCATCGGCATCCTCATCGCCTGGCAGCTCTTCAGCTACATCTTCGACCCCGTCTTCCTGTTCACGATCAACCTGCTCTATCCCGGCGCCGGCTATCACTGATGGCGCGTAAGCCGAACCGACTCGCCGGCGCGACCAGCCCCTACCTGCTCCAGCACGCCGACAACCCGGTGGACTGGTTCCCGTGGGGAGCGGAGGCGCTGGCGCGCGCGCGGACCGAAGACAAGCCCATTCTCCTCTCGATCGGGTACTCCGCCTGCCATTGGTGCCACGTGATGGCGCACGAGTCGTTCGAGAACCCGTCGATCGCCGCCCAGATGAACGAGGCGTTTGTCTGCGTGAAGGTGGACCGGGAAGAACGTCCCGACCTCGACGACATCTACATGGCCGCGACCATGGCGATGAACCATGGCCAGGGCGGGTGGCCGATGACGGTGTTCCTCACGCCCGACCAGCAGCCGTTCTTCGCGGGTACCTACTTCCCGCCGGAGGACCGCCACGGCCGGCCGGGATTTCCCGCCATTCTGCGGCGCATCGCCGAGCTGTGGCGCGACAACCGCCCCGCGCTGGAACGGGTGGGAACGGAACTCACCACGCACCTGCGCCAGGCCGCCGATTCCCATCCCGGCCCGGTCGACCTCGACGCCGCCTTCGCACGGTTGCTCGACCAGCTTACCGGCACCTTTGACGCCACCTGGGGCGGGTTCGGGCGGGCCCCGAAGTTCCCGCCGGCAACCCTCCTGCGCCTGCTGTTGATCATGCACCGCCGCGGCGACGACGGACGCGCGCTGCAGATGGTCCGGCGGACGCTCGATGGAATGGCACGCGGCGGGATGTACGACCAGATCGGCGGCGGGTTCAGCCGCTATGCGACCGACGACCAATGGCTGGTGCCGCACTTCGAGAAGATGCTCTATGACAACGCGCTGCTGACGCGCGCCTATCTCGAGGGTTACCAGGTGACCGGCGACCGGTTCTATCGGACCATTGCCACGGAGGTGCTCGACTACATCCTCCGCGAGATGACGGCGCCGGAGGGGGGATTCTACTCTGCCACCGATGCCGATTCAGAGGGGGTGGAGGGAAAGTTCTTCGTCTGGACCAGTGCAGAGTTCGAGGCGGTGCTGGGCCCCGATGCGCCGCTGGCCGCGGCGTGGTTCGACGTGACGGAGATGGGCAACTGGGAGGGGCACTCAATCCCCCGCACACCACGGATGCTCGCTGACGTGGCCGCGGACTTCGGCATCGACGCGGACGATGCGGCCACCCGGCTCGCGTCGGCGCGACAGCGTCTGTACGCGGCCCGGCTCCTGCGCATCCCACCGGGGCTCGACGACAAGGTGCTCACGTCGTGGAACGGGCTGATGATCGGCGCGATGGCGGAGGGGGCGCGGGTCCTCGGCGAGCCGCGCTACCTCGAGGGCGCGGTGCGTGCCGCGGACTTCGCGCTCGCCCAGTTGCGCGGCCCCGATGGCCGCCTCCTCCGCAGCTGGCGCCGCTGCACCGCCCACCTCAACGCCTACCTCGAGGACTACGCCTTCCTCGGCAACGGATTGCTCGACCTGTACGAGGCGGGCGGGGGGGAGCGGTATCTCGTGGCGGCGCACTCGCTCGCCGAGCGGATCCTGGCCGACTTTGCCTCGCCCGATGGCGGGCTCTTCAGCACCTCGGCGGACCACGAGATGCTCCTGGTGCGCCACCGCGAGGGCCACGACGGCGCCGTGCCGGCCGCCAACGCCGCCGCGGCCCACCTCCTCGCTCGGCTCGCCGCGCACGAGGGCCGGGACGACTGGCGTGTGGCCGCCGAGTCGGCGCTGGGGGCCTGGGGCGCCGTCATTGCGCGGGAGCCGCGCGCGTTCGCCCAAAGCCTCATCGCGCTGGACTTCCTCCGGGAGGGACCGCTCGAACTCGCCTTCATCGGGCGCCCGGACGACGTCGAGCTGGAGGCCCTGCTCCGGGAAGTCGCCCGGCACTTTGTGCCCCACCGCATCATCGCCCACCACGACCCCGCCACAGGGGATTCCGAACGCCCGCTGCTGGCCGGCAAGACCCTCGTGAACGGGCAGGCGGCGCTCTACGTCTGCCGCGACTTCGCCTGCCGGGCGCCGGTCACCCGCGCGGCCGATGTGGCGTCGGCACTCGGCATCTCGGGCGGCTGAGTCGGGTATGCGGGGGCAGGACCGTGTACCGCACGCTATATTGCTTGGGTACGCCCCATCTCTCTGGCCGCCCTCGACGGGCGGAAGGCGCGGTTCCCGATGTCGACAATTCGAGTCACCTTCCCCAGCCGGGATGCGGCATCGTTCTCGGATGACGTGAAAGCACGGGTCTCGGACTACTTCACCTCCCGTGATCTCTCGGACAAGGCCGACTGGCGGATGGTCCTCAAGGGACTGATCCTGCTCGCCGTCACCTTTGTCCCGTACGGGATGATCCTCAGCAATCGCTTCGGCCCTTGGACGATGCTCGGGCTGGCGGCCGTGATGGGCGTGGGCGTGGCGGGGATCGGCTTCAGCATCTCGCACGACGCGCTGCACGGCGCCTACTCCAACCACGCCTGGGTCAACCGTGTCATCGGGTGGACCTTCGACATGTGCGGCGCCAACGGGTACATGTGGAAGGTCACGCACAACGTGATCCACCACACCTATACCAACATCGAAGGACTCGACGAAGACCTCACCGTCTCGCCCCTGCTCCGCCTCTCCCCACACACCGAGTGGAAGCCGTTCCACCGATTCCAGCATCTCTACGGGTTCCTGGCCTACAGCTTCTCGACGCTCTTCTGGGTCTTCGTGAAGGACTACAAGTACTTCCTCCAGAAGGACATCGGGCCCTTCCTCGACCGGAAGAACCCGCGCAAGGAAGTCGCCGGCCTCTTCATCGGGAAGGCGTTCTACTACAGCTGGGCCATCATCATTCCGTTCTTTGTCGTCAACGTCACCTGGTGGCAGTTTGCCATCGGCTTCGTGGTGATGAACCTGGTGGCCGGCACCATCCTTGGCGTGGTCTTCCAGCTGGCGCACGTCGTGGAAGACATCACCTATCCGACCCCGGACGCCTCGGGCGCGATGGGATCCGCCTGGATGCAGCACGAGATGGAAACGACCTCCGACTTCGGGCCGAAGAACTGGCTGCTCTGCTGGTATGTCGGCGGGCTGAATTTCCAGGTGGAGCATCATCTCTTCCCGAAGGTATGCAGCATTCACTATCCCGCCATCAGCGAGATTGTGAAGGAGACGGCGCTGGCGCACGGCCTGCCGTACAACCAGCACGCCACTTTCCGCGAGGCGGTGGCCTCTCACTACAAGTCGCTCAGGCGGCTCAGCATCGAGCCGCTGGCCGCCGCCGCCTGACGGACGGCCGACCGGACCGGACGTGAAGCGACTCTGGTACTGGCGGTGGCGCCTGCTCGGCCGGGAACCGGTGGCCTGCCTCGGGTGCGGCGGGCCGCTGACGCAACAGGCGGTGGCGTGGTGCCATGCCACCGCCGGCGAGATTGAACTCTCCCTGCAGGGACTCCCGTTCCGCGTGTGCGGCAACGGCTGCACCGACCGCCGCCAGCCGCGGGCGGGATTCGTCGCCGAACTCGAGGCGGCGCTGCTCGACGGCGGCCACATCCCCATGGCTCACCCGACCGGACAGGCGGGCGCCCTCAGCTGCTACGCCTGCGCCAACCGGGTCTGGCGACCCGACACCGGCACCGGCGAGGTGCACGGCACCCTTCCCTTCCCCGGCCTGCCTGCCATCAACGTCACCGTCCGCGGCCCGGTGCGCACCTGCAACGGGTGCGGGCGCATGCAGCTCCTTCCCTCCGATGAAATCCGCCGCGACCTGAGCGCCGCCCTGGTCGAGGCGATCGAAGCTGCGGGCGTGCGCTCCAGCTTCCGGCAGTAATCAGCGCCAGGTCAGCACCCGCGCCACTGCGTGCCGAGGCGAGTCGAACCCCTCCTCGGCGGGATACCCGACCGCCACCAGCGCCGGCACCCTGGCGTATTCCGGCAGCCCCAGGATCGACTTCACCTTGTCCGGATCGAAACCCAGCATGGGTGAGGTGCCGAGGCCAAGACTCTCGGCGATGAGGAGCAGGTACCCCAGGGCGATGTAACTCTGTCCTGCGCCCCAGGCCTCGCGTTCCGCCGCGCTTTGCGCCCCCAGGGTCTTGCGCAGGTGCGCCTTGGTACCGGCGGCCCTGTCGGCCGGCAGCGTGGGCGAGAAGGTCTCCTCGATGTTCTCGAGCGCGTTACCCGTGTCGGTATAAAGAACGAGCAGCACGGGCGCGGCGCCGACCTGCGGCTGGCCGAACGCCGCCGCTTGGAGCCGT
The DNA here is from genome assembly GCA_041390145.1 of Gemmatimonadales bacterium. Taxonomy (NCBI): domain Bacteria; kingdom Pseudomonadati; phylum Gemmatimonadota; class Gemmatimonadia; order Gemmatimonadales; species Gemmatimonadales bacterium. The sequence goes on from JAWKQM010000014.1 coordinate 43,496, forward strand.
GCCTTGAGTTCCGAATCCCGCACCGCCACCCAGCGCCAGGGCTGAACGTTGTAGGCCGACGGCGCATGCCCGGCCCCCTCGAGGAGCAGGGTCAATGCCTCGTCGGAGACGGGGCGATCGGTGTAGCGTCGAATGGAGTGCCGGGACTCGGCGGCTTCAAGGACGGCGTTGCCGAGCAGAGTACTGTTCATTTATATGTGCTCCCATTTAGTGTTATAACATTTATTAGATCAAGAAAGAGCCCCGGTGATCCGGGGCGCCGGGCTACCCGTTTCGGGTGGGGGTCAGGCGACGAATCTCGTCCAGGATGCCGATCAAGGTGCGCAGCCTGGCGCCCGAGACGCGACCGACTTCGTTGTCCTCGAGTTCCTTCAGAGGCGCGGCGACCTTGTCGAGCACCGCCAAGCCGCGGGGTGTGATCTTCGAGGTCACGACCCGGCGATCGTTGGTGTTCCGGGCCCGCACCACTAGTCCCATTTTCTCCAGCCGGTCGAGCAGCCGGGTCGTGTCGGCCACCGGTGCCACCAGACGACCCTGTACCTCGCACCGCGGCAACCCCTCCGCCCCCGCCCCACGCAGGATGCGCAGGACGTTGTACTGGGTGGGCGTCAGCCCGTACGGCCGCAGCAGATCGGCCAGGCGCAGGTCGAGCAGCGCCGCCGTCCGCTTGATGCCCAGTACCGCCTCCTGCACCGGCGAGGCGAACGGCTTGTTCTGCTTCAGTTCCCTTGCGAGTTGGCTCATATCCGAATATTATGTGTTGTAACACTAAATGTCAAGTATCGCGTTTGATGAGGAGAATATCCCAGATGCCGCACCCCGCAACCACCCCCACCGGCCGGTCCACGGCAGGCATCCTCCCTGGCATCGAGACACCGGAAGGCGAGGGGATGATCGTCTACCGCCCCTTTCCCTCGCACGCCGCACGCGAAATCGACCCTTTCCTCCTCCTCGACCGCCTCGGCCCAGTCACCATCGCGCCAGGCGCCGCCGCCGGGGTGCCGCCGCATCCGCACGCCGGATTCGAGGTGGTCAGCTACGTCCTCCAGGGCGGCCTGGAACACCGTGACTCGGCGGGCCACCACGGCCGACTCGGCCCCGGCGACGTGCAGTGGATGACCGCGGGGTCGGGAATCGTGCACTCCGAGATGCCGGCGGCGGACCTCCGCACCCGGGGCGGCACGCTCGAAGCCATCCAGCTCTGGATCAACCTCCCCGCGCGGGACAAGCAGATGCCGCCGCGCTACGGCGACGTCCCGACGGCGAACATCCCTGTGGCGACCTCGGCCGATGGCCTCGCCACCGTGCGTGTCATCGCCGGCGAGGCACTCGGCGCCAGCGCCACTCTCCCGCTCCGCACCGCGATCACCTACCTGCACTGGACCCTGCAGCCGGGCGCCGCCATCGCCCAGCCACTGCCCAGCGGCACCGAGGCGATGGCGTACGTGCTCCACGGCGCGGCACGCTTCGGCAGCGACGCCGCCACCGCCACACGGGATCAGCTGGTCCGCTTCGCCGGGGAAGACGGACCCGTCACCTTCGGCGTGCCCTCCGATGGCGCGCCCGCCGAGCTGCTCCTGCTGGCCGGTCCGCCGACCGGGGAACCGGTGGCGCGCTCGGGGCCGTTCGTGATGAACACGATGGGCGAGATTCGGGCGGTGATTGGCAGATACAAGGCGGGTGAGCTGGGGGTGGTGGAGGGGTAGGCCTCGCCCCTGTCCCCCTCTCCGGCAAGCGGAGAGAGGGACGGAAGCTGTACCCCTGATGACGCTGGGGCCGAGGACGTACTAGTTGGCCCGCATCGATCGCGGGATGCCGAGCGGGTATCGGCGGTTGATCGTGGGCCGGACCGTTGTGCCCGGAGCCCGATTCCGTCCGAGTGCGGAGGCCAGCCTGGCTGCTGCAAGCGGCACATCGGGGCAGATGTTCTCGTAGTTGCCCTCGGCGGCCGACGACGCGATGACGCCGGCGGCGCCGCTGGCGCGTACCCGGTTGTAGCAGGCCTGCTCCGAGTAGGGGACATACCAGAAGGTCCGCTCCCGGCTGAGCAGTCGACCACCTTCCTGGGACCAGACAAGTGCGTCGAAGGTCAGCGGGCCGACGTCATGGCCACTGCCGACCTGCTCCACGCCATTGCCGACAGTCCACCGTTCCAGCCTGGTGTTGGCATCGTAGTACTCGCGGGCATAGTAGAATTCCTCCCCGTCGTCTCGCCAGGCGATGCGACCCCCAGCGGCCGGGGTGCTCGTGATGTGGAGCGAGTTCGGATCCGGACATCCACCAGACCACGAGCGTTTCGAGAACTCCTGCGTTTGGCCCCCTCGCAGCGGAATCAAGACACGGAACTCCTCTCCTTCGCTGGGGCGGGTAGAGCAGTCGTCATTGAAGTCCCACACGTACTCGAGATACACCCAGTCCCCTGTCGGTGACACGCTGACCAACTCCGGCGTGTACCATGCGGATGCCCAGTAATACTGTGCGCCTGCCAGATTCGCGGGGAAGCCCTGCGTGATATTGGTGGGGCCGAAACGACGCGATGCGTCTGGGGAACCGAGCCGGACCTGCAAGTCGGTCCGGACCCAGAGGGGGCCATTGCTCTCGACCGGGCGCAAGTAGGCGGTGTCCTGCTCGAGAAAGACGATGGCGTCCCCGCTGGTACTCCCCGCGCCGACCCATTCCCCGCCTGACAGCCGGTACTGGTCAATTCCCGCCGCCGCCAGCCGCCCGCCCTGCGCGATGGAGGTAAAGGCGACTGGTTGCCCGCCAACACTCACTTGCTCGGGCCCACCCTTGCGCTGGATGACCGACTGGACTTGATACCACGCATTGCCGGTGTTCGTGATGGTGAGCCCGCAGAGCGGGGTGCCCGGCCTCTCATAGGAGAGCAGCTTGAGTGAGCCGTAGGCGTCGAGCTGATGGACGCTTTCACCGTTCGGAACGTGCTCTACGGCTTGGGTGGCAACGGAGTCACCCGTAGCCGGGTCTTCTCGCGACACGGCGGCTCCCCGGATCACGTACTCCTTGAGCTCGGCGGCGGTGAGACTTGGATCCATGGCCAAGAGTTGCGCGGCCACACCGCCCACGAAGGGAGCTGAGAGGGACGTACCGGAATCAGTCTGCAAATGTCCATCAAAAGCGAGGGTCGCGATGCGGGTCGCGGGCGCAAGTATCTCTGTCATTCCTCCCAGATAGCTCCCCTCTTCCCAGAACTTGCCGTTCTCGCGTGTCCCTCCCACAAAGATCAGCCCGGATCGGCTTTGCGGACTGGACTGGAACAGTCTTGCCATGGCCTGGGCATTCGCGATTTCCGATGAACCCTGTATCGCAAGCAATTGCTCGGGCGTGCGAATACCAGCGAAGTTGCCAACGGCCTGAATGAACAGGCCCCCCGAGTCCACGTAGGTCTTGATGGCCTCCTGAATGCGGAGGACTTGTTGTGGTTGAGATGGACCGATGACAACAGAGCTGACTAAGACACGAATTCCACGTTTCGTGGCCTCAGGCAACAACTTAGTCACGAAATACTCGACCATATCCTCGGGCTCCTGTGATCCGTTCGACAGCGCCAGGAATGTGAAGTCGGCGCCCCACACCATTCCGGGAGCAGCTGCCGAATCGTCCCCATTGCCGAGCAGGATCGCCGACACAGATGTGCCATGCGAATGAATGACTGGATCGCTAAGCCGCGTTGAGGGCTTCATCCTAAACGTGGCCGCTGTGGGCTCGATTGTTGCCACCAATTGGTCTTCAAAATTCGCAAGCGTTGGGTTGATCTGGAAGTCCACAACGCCTATCCGGGGCTTTGTTGCCCCGTATGTCCCAGTCTCACACCCCCAGGCAAGTGGGGCGCGCACTTGAAGACGAGAACGTGTGAAATCGGTCCCTGATCCGAGCCAGTCATGGCGCGATCCCCCCAACCCTTCAACAGGTCGGCGGGAGTATACGCCCGCCCCAGTCTGGCGCAGCACGGGCACGGCGTATTTCACGCCGGGCCAAGAAATGATCGCCGCTCCTAGCGAATCAACTGCCTGATAAGTCGGACCCGGATCGGGGAACCGCACCTTGTATTCCTTGGCGCCTGCAGCCCCGGCGATAATCTCACCATGCATTGACTGAAGTAGATTCCGAATTGTTGTTCCGCTCGTCGAATCGTCAAACCGAATCGCGAATACGTTGCGGTAGTAGACCGTGACTGAGTCGCCGGGGGGCGAGGCAACGAATGTGCTTTCGGGTAATAGATCGAAAAGGCCTGAAGCCGGAATCGCCGGCCGCGTCGTATCCGCCGGCAGCTCGCACACCGGCTTGTTCCCGTTGGCCTTGGTCTGGAACAGCACGCCATCCAGAAAAAGTCGCACCGTTCCCTTGTTGACCGTCGTGAAGTAGGTCTCGCTGTACGGCGCCGAGGAAGGCTTGGCTGGCAGCACCAGTGTGCCGGTCTCCCCCTTCTGATACACATCCCAGGTGACCGTAATTTCGTTCGGGTTGGTGTTCCGCACCCGGAAGGAGTTGCCGCAGATATAGGTGAGGGTGATCGACTTGGGGAGCGCGGCCTGGCTCAGGGAGGGGCCGGTCGTTTGTTCGGGTTCCTGACAGGCGACGAGTGAGAGGACCAGGGCAAGGGGTACCAGCATAGCACGCTCCAAGCCGAGGGTGGCGGCGGACCGAACGATGGCGGCAGGCATCGGGGCCTCATGAAATGTGGTGGGGGAGCTGCCGCCAATCTACGGCCCCCCCCCACCCCCGTTCTGCAAGGGGCAGGCCCTGCCCAGCCTCCCGGCACACCCCCTCTCCCGGAGGGAGAGGGGGACGGGGGGTGAGGGGTCGAAAAAGGGGGATGCAGGGAGAGGGCGGGGCAGCAGGGCTGGGGCCAGCTAGCTGGTCGGGGTCTGCCTCAGCCGCAGCAGGTGCTTCAGCCGGGTGTGATCCTCCCGTTCCCGCTCCTCGAGGAGCGCGCGCACCCGGTGGATCTCCGCGCTGAGTCCCGGCGCCACCTGGTTCTCCAGGGTGTTGACCTGCCGCGAGGTGCGGCGGAGCGCCTCCGCCAGCCGGCGGAGCAGCAGCTCCGTCGACGCCGCATCGAGGAGCAGCTCCACCATCTGTTCGAACTCGCCGGCGGCGGCGTTCGCCGCCGGCCCGGTGAGCGGCGGCGCCTGCCCCCGCGCCTCCAGCGTGCGCCGCACCGGCGTCAGCCGCTGCACCGCCCCGCTGGCCACGCCCCAGGACTCCGAGACGGTCAGTTCCACCTCGACCTGTCGCGCCGGCCATCCCATCGCGTCGAGCCCGGCGGCGCCATGGATCGCCGCGGCGCCAAGCAGCGCCGGATACGCGCGTGCCGCACTCGCCTCCACCCGGCTCCGCGCCTCGATGGCCGGCGTGGCCACGCGAAAGAGGTCGGCCACCAGCGCCTGGCGCTTCCGCGTCAGGAGGTCGATGCCCTTGCGCACCCGTTCGAGCCTGCGCCGGTGCCGGATCAGGTTCGATCGGGTCGGGGGACCGAGCACTTTCATGTCGCCGCCTCGCGTCCCGCCCGGCGCGCCCACGCCTCCTCGGGAATGCGGTGGAGGTCCTCGCGCGGCAGCGTCTCCAACAAGGTCCACCCGATTTCGAGCGTCTCCGCAATGGTGCGCCGTGCGCCCCCCTGGTCGATGAACTCCTTCTCGAACCGGTCGGTAAACGCGAGCGCCCGCCGGTCCGCCGGCGGCAGCCCCGACTCGCCGACGATGGCCGCCGTGAGCCGCGCCTCCCGGCCCTGGGCATAGATGGCGTAGAGCTGGTCGGACCACCGGCGGTGATCGGGCGCGGTGCCCGCCCCGATGCCTGCGCCCATGAGCCGCGAGAGCGACGGCAGCACGTCGATCGGCGGAAAGATGCCGCGCCGGTCCAGTTCGCGGCTCAGGACGATCTGCCCCTCGGTGATGTACCCGGTCAGGTCGGGAATCGGATGCGTGATGTCGTCGTCCGGCATCGAGAGGATCGGGAGCTGCGTGATGGACCCCTCCGATCCGCGCACCACGCCGGCCCGCTCGAAGATGGTGGCGAGGTCGGTGTACATGTAGCCGGGGTAGCCGCGGCGGCCGGGAATCTCCTCGCGCGCGGCGCCAAGTTCGCGGAGCGCCTCGCAGTAGTTGGTGGCGTCGGCCAGCACCACCAGCACCTGCATGCCGCGCTCGAAGGCGAGGTACTCGGCCTGCGCCAGCGCCAGGCGCGGCGCCAGCAGCCGTTCAATGGTGGGGTCGCCGGTGCGGTTGAGATAAAACACGCTCCGCGCCAGCGCCTCGCTCGACTCGAACCGCTGCAGGAAGTGCTGGGTCTCCCGCTGCGTCAGCCCGACGGCCACGAAGATGACGGCGAACGGCTCGCCGTGTGTCGTCCGCGCGTCGGCCACGACGCGCGCCGCGAGCTCGAGCCCGGGGAGCCCCGCGCCCGAGAAGATCGGCAGCTTCTGCCCGCGGACGAGGGTGTTCATCCCGTCGATGGCGGAAATGCCGGTCTCGATGAAGTCGGCCGGCTTGCGGCGGCAGACCGGGTTGAGGGGTGCCGCCCACGCCGCTCGGCGCGCCGACCCCACCGGCGCTGGCAACCCGTCGAGCGGCGCGCCGGAGCCGGCGAAGACCCGCCCCAGGAGTTCCTCTCCCACCACGGCACGGGCGATGTCGCCGGTGAGGGTGACGCCGGTTCCGGCGGGCGCCAGCCCGACGGTGTCCTCGAACACCTGCACCACCGTGGCGCCACGGCTCACGTCGATCACCTGGCCCCGGCGGGCCGGCTGGCCCGGCGTCGTGATGCGCACCCACTCGCCGAGCACCGCACGGTGCGCGTCCGACACGGTGAGGAGCGGCCCGGCGGCCGCATCGGCGCCGGCATAGGTGCGGGGCGTGCCACTCATGGTGTCGCTCCTTCCGGCGAGGCCCGCAGCGCCGTCAGCTCGCGGCGGACCCCCGCCACGTCGACCGATGCCATCGTCCCGCCACCCGCGAGCGCCTCGATGCCGGCGCGATGAAACCGATGAATCGTGTCGGCGAGTTTCCAGGTCTTCGTGACCGGCGAGCTGGCGTCGGCGGGGTCATACGCGCTCTGCCCGATGAGGAATTCGCGCAGCAGCCGCGCCGTCTCCAGGATCAGGCGGTCCTGGTCTTCCAGCGCATCGGGCCCGACGAGCCCGGCCACCTCGCGGAGTTCCCGGTCCCGCTGCAGGAGCGCGAACGTTTCCTGACGCAGCGTGGTCCATCCCACACCGCCATGCTCCTCGAACCAGGGCATCACGTCGGTGGCCTGCAGGCTGTAGCTCGTTTCCCAGTCCACCGCCGGGAACTGGCGCTGGTGCGCCAGCGACGCGTCGAGGGCCCAGAGGGCACCGGCCACCCGCAGCGCCGCTTGCGTGACCGGCTCGGAGAAGTCGCCACCCGGCGGAGACAGCGCATTGATGAGGGTGACCGCGCCCTCACGTTTCGCCGACCCCAGCGCCTGCGCCCGCCCCGCGCGCTCGAAGAGCTTGCCGAGCCGGTTGCCGAGGGAGGTGGGATACCCCTCCTCGCCGGGCATTTCGCGGAGCAGCGACCCGATTTCCCGAAGCGCCTCCGCCCACCGGCTGAGCGAGTCCGCCATCATCGCCACCCGATAGCCCATGTCGCGGTAGTACTCGGCGATGGTGAGCCCGAGATAGACCGACGCCTCGCGCGCCGCCACCGGCATGTTGGAGGTGTTCACTACGAGGACGGTGCGGTCCATCAGGGAGCGGCCGGTGCGAGGATCTTCCAACGAGGGGAACTCCTCGAGCACGTCGGCCATCTCGTTGCCGCGCTCGCCACACCCCACATACACCACGATGTCGGCCTTGGAATGCTTGGCCAGCGACTGTTCAATGACCGTCTTACCGGTGCCGAACCCTCCCGGCACCGCGACCGACCCGCCCTCGGCCACCGGGAAGAGAAAGTCGAAGACGCGCTGCCCCGTGATGAACGGCCGGTCGGCGGGAAGCCACCGCTCCACCGGCCGCGGCACGCGCACCGGCCAGCGCTGCATCAGGGTGAGGACGGTGCCATCCTCCAGAGTCCCGATCGGTTCATCGACCGCGTAGGTGCCGGCGGTGAGTTCCGCGAGCACCCCACCTGACATCGGAGGCACCAGGATCCGGTGGATCACCCCTTCATTTTCTTCCACGGTACCGAGCTCATCGCCCGCCACCAGGTGGTCGCCTGCGCTGGCGCTTGGGGTGAACACCCAGCGACGGGACCGGTCGAGGGTCGGCGCGACGGTACCGGTGGAGAGGAAGTTCCCTTCCCGATCGGCGAGACGACTGAGCGGACGGCCCGTGCCGTCTAGCACCGAACCGAGGAGACCGGGGCCGAGCTCCGCCTGGAGCGGCGCACCGGTGGCCTCCACCGGCTCCTCGAGCGCCAGCCCCGTGGTGTCTTCGAACACCTGCACGGTGGCCGTCTCGCCCTGAACGCGAATCACCTCGCCCAGCAGTCGCCGATGCCCGACGCGCACAATCTCGTAGAGCGCCGCCCGCGGCAGCGGTGCCGCCTCGACGAGCGCGCCGGCGGCGCGCACCACCCGGGCGCCCATCACCGGAGCCTCACCCGGTATCCGATGGCGCGGCGAAGGAGTTCCACGACCTGCTCCTCGGCGGAGGCCGCCGCCCGCCAGGCGGGGCCGGGAAAGGGAACGACGATCGGCTGGGGCACCCGGTCGACGATGGTCCGGAGTTCCGGTGCCAGCCCTTCGTAAATCGACTCTTCGAGCAACACGATCCCGACCTCGGGCCGCTGCAGCAGCGAACGGAGGGTGGCATCTGCCACGCTCTCCTCGTCGGCGATGTCGGCCACGAGACCGGCGAGCGCGAAGCCGGCCGCCGTGGCTGGCCGACAGAGGACGCGTACGCCACGGTTCATGCGGCCTCCGGCATCAGCGGAGTCAGGGCCGCCGTCGGGGCGCCGAACGCGATGCCCCAGGCAATGGCACGGAGCGCGCGCGCCTCGGCACGAATCCGCTCGAGCACCGAGAGCACGACGGCCGACCCCAGCGGGTCGCGCCGCGCCAGTCCGCGGAGCCAGACAATCCGGGCCGCCGCGATGCGCGCCTCGAGCGAGGCCCACTCCACCGGGTCGCGGGCGAGCGCGACGCCGATGGCGGTGCCCGCGAACTGCGCGCGGAGTTGCGTCATCAGCCGATCGCCATCCCGCTCCGTCCTGAGCCGGGCAAAGATCTCACGCGTCAATACGCCGCCTCCGGGCAGATATTCCCGCTCGACCGTCGCGGCGTCCGGCGGCGGGGCCGACAACAGCAGCGTCCAGAGATTCTCCTGGTCCACCAGTTCCGCCGCGAAGCGCCGCACCACGCTCCCACCGGCGCGCGCCTCACGCATGGCGCGCTCGCTGAACAGCCGGGTCAACGCCCACTCGAGATCACCGAGGCCGGGCGGGGGCGACTGCCTGCCGAGCTGTTCGAGCACCCGTCCGGCAGGGTGTCCGAACCGCAGGAGGTCATGTGCGAATTCGGCCACCGTCGTGGCCCGCGCCAGGCGGTCGAGGACGCGAAGCGGCAGGGAGGGTGTCGGCAACACGGCGTGGAGACGGGCACCGGGTGAGGCGCCCTGGGCGGCGCCGCGCAGCAGCGCGCGCAGGGTCCGGCGCTCCTCGTCCTCCATGACCACCGCCAGCACAGCGCCGCGGCCAGCAAGCCACCGGCCGAGGAGGTTGAACCGATGGGCCGCCACGAGGCTCACCGCGCGGTCAAACGCCGGTGGATCGACCAATGCGCCGGCGCCGAGGTCGAACGGGTAGTCGAGCGAGGCGGCGCGGCTGAGAAGTGTCGGCCAGTCGGGTGCGGCGGCGAGCGCCGCGAACGCGTCCCGATCGAGCAGATGCGTCGCGAGGCCCCGCGCGCGCGCGTTCACGTCGTCCCAGCGCATCTCAGTGCCCCTCGATCCGGGCGCAGAGGTCGATGGCAAGGTCGGCGCGTCGCCGGGCCAGGATCGCCACCAGCGTGTTGTCCACCGTCACGCGGCCGTCGGCCGAGTGGCCCGTGACGCCGGCGGCCACATCGGCGGACTCCACCACCAGATCGGGCAGCCCGAGCACCGCCGCCGCGGTGGCGGAAACTGCGTCGGCCGGGCTCAACAGGACCGCGGGGCCCCGTTCCAGGTAGCGCGCCGCCCCGACGGCCAGTGCGCCGGCGCCATCGGCATACCGGGTAATCGGCATGTCCTTCAGCAGCCTCGTGCCCAGCTCAAAGACCCGGTCGAGGGCGCCCGCGCGCACCGCGAGGAAGCGCTCCCGCGCCACCGCGCGCGCGGTGGCAATCTGGCGCTCGCCGGCGGTGCGCCGCTCCTCGGCGGTCCGCTCGAGGTGCAGCGCAAGCTTTCGCGCCGCATCGGCCTCGGCCCGCGCAACGATCTCCGCCGCGCGGCGCTCCGCATCATCCCGGAGGCGCGCCGACTCGCGGGCGGCATCCTCCTCCAGGTGCAGGAGCAGGGCGTCGATGCTCACGCGCTCAACCGCCGGCGCGCAGCATGATGAGAACCGCCACGACGAAGCCGAGAATCGCCATCGTCTCCGGAATGGCGACCAGCAGAATGGCCGTCGTGCTGAGCTCGGGCTTCTCCGCCAGGCTGGCGGAGATCGCCGGCCCGATGCGCGACTGTGCCCAGCCGGTGGCCAGCGCCGGGATGCTGACGGCCAGCGCGGCGCTGAGGGGAATCAGGAACGCTTCCATGCGACCTCCGTGGGTTCAGCTGGCGTGCCCGCTGGGGCGCCAGTGCGCAAAGGGGCGGTACGCCTGCCCGCCAGGACTGTGGAACTTTCCGAAGAACTCGACATAGTGCAGCCGCAACCCGTGGATCGTCGGGGCAAAGATGGCGAGCGCGAAATTGACCAGGTGAAAGAGCAGCGCGAAGAGCACGCCCACCAGCACGCTGCCGACGCTGCCGGCCAGTTCGTTGGCCACCACCGCCATCATCACCGACGCGGTGCCGAGCGCCATGATGCGGGCGTACGAGAGGATGTTGCTCAGGGTGGAGAGAAACTCGATCGGCGCGATGATCCCCTCCGCCAGGACCAGCACGGGAAAGAGCACCAGCAGGCCGATGATCGCCGGGGTCAGGAAGCCGTGGGGCAGGACTTCGATTGCCACGAGCAGGACCACGACAATCAGCAGCACCATGACCAGCGAGGCGCCTTTCCCGACCGCCTGGCGCGGGTGACCGCGCGAGGCGTTGAACACTCCGAGCGCCAGGCCGAGGACGATGTGCACCGCCCCGATGGCGATGGCCAGGCCGAGGAAGGCCAGAAGGGAATGCTCCCGGTCGAGGAGGATGGGGCGCAGACCGAACCAGCGGGCACCGAGGTCGCCGAAGAACTCGCCGAAGGCGATGCCGAACGCCACCGAGAAGGCGGCGCCCGCCCCGAGGACTTCGGCCACGGCCCGCCGGGTGCTGCCGGGTGCCCCGCCATGCCGCAGCCAGAGGGCAACGAGCGCCAGGAGGATGCCATAACCGATGTCGCCCATGATCAGTCCGAAGAACATCGGGAAGAAGACCGCCACGAACGGCGTCGGATCGATGGTGCCGTAGGCCGGCAGGGGCACCATGCGGGTGATCGTCTCGAAGGGGCGGAAGAGACGTGGATTCTGGAGCACAACCGGCGCGGACTCCCCCTCCCAGTCTTCCCGCGCCACCGATTCGACCACTACCCGTCCCCCAAAGCGCGCGGCCAAGGCTTGCGTGAGCTTCGGGAATCCGGCGGCGGGAAGCCAGCCTTCCACCACGAAGCTGCGCGGGGTCGCCGCGACCATCTCCCGCGCGGCGAGTCCGAGCAGGCGGTCTTCCACGGCCGCGCGCGCGCCACGCAGTTGCGGGGCGACATCCACCGCCAGCGCCTGGCGCTCCCGGTCGAGCGCCTCCATTTCGGCGTCGATCGCATCGCGGCGGGCCGCCAGCGTCGGACCGAGCTGGCCGAGGGTCCGGCCGCCGCTCCCTTCGGGCATCGGCAGTTCGTGCACGCCCGCCTGCGCGAGGAGGCGCTCGACGCGGGCGGCGTCGGTGGGTGGCACCAGCAGGACGGCCGCGAGCTCCCCGGTGAGGAGGGGCGCCGTCTCGAGGACAAACTCGTCGCCGATGGCCTGGGCAAGTGCCTCCCGAAGCCGAGCCACGATGCCCGCGTCCTGTCCGCGGAGGACCAGGTGATAGCCGTGGGTCCGGGTGCCGCTGCCGGTCGGCAGCAGACCGCGAAAGGCCCGGATGAACTCGAGGAGCCGAGCCGTCCCCGTGCGCTCCTCTTCGAGGGTCCGTCGCCTGGCCTCGATCCGGTCCATTGCACGGCGGGCGCGGCGGAACTGACGCAACCACGCGGCAAAGGAGGTCGAGGGGGGAGCCGGTGCGTTCACGGGGGGGGCATCGAACCTGGTGGCCAGCGCATCGACGTCGCGCAACAGGCCGCGGAGGCGGCGCGCTTCCCGCGCCTCGCGCTCGTGGGACTCGACCGGACGGAGGACGCCACTCGGACGGGACTCCGAGAGCTGCAACAGCCCGACGTCCTGCACGGCGGCGAGAACATCGTCGAGTTCTTCGCGGGGACCGAGGATGCGGGCGCGGATCATGGGGAGGATCATGGCGTCGCCTCCGCCGCGATCCGCAGCACCTGTTGCACGAGCCAGTGGGCGTGCTCCGTGGCTGCCACCTCGTCCACCGCCTCGTACCGCGCCCGCACCGCGGCGAGCGCCGCCTCTTCCTCGGCAATGCGCGCCTCGGCATCCACTGCGAGGCGCGCCGAGAGTTCGTCATCGGCCGCTGCCAGTTCGGCGGCGAGTGACCCCTCGCGGAGTTCCGCCCGCTCGACCGCGCGTTCCAGCAGGGCCGCCGATTCGGCACGCGCCTCCTCCAGCGTCGCCTCGAGGCGGGATTCCACCTCGAGGAGACGGGCGAGGGCGCTCCGGGGCGCCGAGTCGGGAGCTGACGATCTGCGTCGCATGACCCTATCCACCGGCCCAGGGGACACGGGGGCCGTTGGAGAAAGTTGCCGGTGAACAGGTGAAGGGAGGGGGAGCAGGCCCTGAAGGGATCTTTAGGGGCGGGGAAGCGGGGAAGGGGGCGCCATGATAGCGCCTGCTGAACTACCGCGCTAGCATTGAGATATGAGTTCAGGCAAGACCCTCTCGCCCCGCTATCAGGCCATCTATTCGACCGTACGGCGGATCCCGCGGGGGCGGGTCGCCAGCTACGGCCAGGTGGCGGCGGAAGCTGGGCTCATCAATGCGGCCCGCCAAGTCGGCTACGCCCTGCACGCCCTGCCGAATGGCTCGACCGTTCCCTGGCACCGCGTGCTGAATGCGAAGGGCCTCATCAGCCTCAGGGACCACCATGCGCTGACCCAGCGCATGCTGTTGACGAGGGAGGGGGTTCGCTTCGATTCGCGAGGGCGCGTGGACTTGGCAAAATTCGGATGGGCCCCCCGCAGGCGGCGGCAATGAGGATATGGGGTGTTGGTGCGTTCGTGACATGTCTGCACCTGCTCCTCCCCGGTGGCCTTGAGGCGCAGACCGCGACGGCGGGGAGTTCGGAATTCGTCTTGGTGGAGCGGGCGCGGCTCCCGGAGGCCAATGCCGGGATCGTGCAACGGTACCAGCGCGCCGACGGGGCCGAGGTGCTGCTCTTTGTGACGCCCCTGCCCCCGTCGCTCGACCCCTGCGTCGACGCGTGCGCGGAACGGGCCGTCGACACGCTGTCGGCCAACTTTGCGCAGGCCCTGATTGATGAAAGCCGCCGCCCTGGGCACGACAAACTGACTATCGCCGGTTCCACCGTCGTCGCACCGCCACCCACCAGTTGGCTCGAGCGGGGACGACTGACCGCCTTGCGGCGCCTGCACGACGGCCACCTCGTGGATTCCTACCTCTGGCTCTTCCTGGGCAGGGAAACCCTGGTCCAGGTCAGGGGTGCCGAGCCAGCGGGCAGCATCGACTTCGCGACGCTCGAGCGGCTCGTCTCGACGCTGGTTCTCACGATTCCCCCGCCCTATGATTGCCCCGACGGCGTCATCAGCGACTCGGCCCTGGTCGCGGTCTGGCCGATGTATGTGCCCATGCACCGGCTCCCATTCCTGGTGGATTCCACCCTGGCGGCTCGGGAGTACCACTTCGCGTACCGAAGCGAGGACGCCGGGTTGTGGCGCACCACGCCGCGGTTTGCCTGGCCGAGTGGATCGGCCCTCGCGCTGGCCTCGGAGGACGTCCGCCCAGGCATCGAACTGGTGGTGATGACGGCGGTCGGCGACAATGCCTCGCTGGTGGCCATCTCCTCCCGACCCGTCTGCCAACTCCCCGAGACCGGCGGTCGCACAGGGGAGGACGTCATGCGCCTCGCGCGGCAGGCCATGGTGGACACCCTCGACGCGATCCTCGACGCGGTCGGGTACGTCCGATGAATGACGCGCCCGGTCCCATCGACCCGCGGGTCGACATCGGGCACGTCCACCTCAAGGTGGCCGACCTCGAACGCGCCCTCGCCTTCTACTGCGGCGTGCTTGGGTTCGAGTTGACGCAACGCTACGGCGACGGCGCCGCCTTCGTGAGCGCCGGCGGCTACCACCACCACATCGGGCTTAACACCTGGGAGAGCCTTGGCGGCTCGCCGCCTCCCCCGGGCACCACCGGGCTCTACCATGTCGCCATTCGCTATCCCGACCGTGCTGCGCTGGCGGACGCGCTCCGGCGCGTCCTCGCCGCCGGCATCCGGCTCGACGGCGCCAGCGACCACGGCGTGAGCGAGGCCCTGTATCTCCGGGACCCCGACGAGAACGGCGTCGAGCTCTATCGCGACCGGCCCCGCGAGGAATGGCCACGCGATGCCGGTGGCGCACTCGTGATGACCACCGGCCCGCTCGACATCCGCGCGCTGCTGCGCGAGGCACCCTGACGTACATCCACGCGGGAGACGCACAATGACCTCCGCATCCGGGCCAAGCGGCCCTCCGCACGGCTTGCCCGCCCTCTGGGAAAAACTCACCGGGCCACAGCGACGCGCCGTGGCTCGCGTCCTCCTGACCCGCAGCGTCGCCCGCGACGTCAACACCGAATTCGCGGACACGCGAACCTTCGGCCAGCGGGTGTCCGACCGGATCGCCGCGTTCGGCGGCTCCTGGCCGTTCATCGGGCTGGCGTTTCTCATGCTCGCCGGCTGGGTCGTGCTCAACTCGGTGCTGCTCGCGCGGCGCGGCGCCGCCTTCGACCCCTATCCGTATATCTTGCTGAACCTGATCCTCTCGATGCTCGCCGCGTTGCAGGCCCCGGTCATCATGATGTCGCAGAACCGGCAGGCGGCGCGGGACCGGCTCGAAGCCACGCACGACTACGAGGTGAACCTCAAGGCCGAGCTCGAGATCCAGTCGCTCCACGAGAAGCTCGACCAGCTCCGCGAGCGCGACTGGGCCGCCCTCGTGGAGATGCAGCAGCAACAGATCCAGCTGCTCCAGCGCCTGCTGGAGCGCGCCACCGGGGAGTCCGCATGATCGACACCAGCAGTCACGAAATGACGACCACCACCTTCGAGCTCGACGGCTTCCGCATCGCGCAGAGCCTCGGCGTGGTCCGCGGCATCAGCGTCCGGAGCCGGAACGTCTTCGGCTCCTTGGCCGCACGGATCGAGACGATTTTCGGCGGCAACATCTCGATGCTCACCACCCTCTGCGAGCGCACCCGGCAGGAAGCCTTCGACATCATGCTGACCCACGCCCACCAGATGGGCGCCAACGCGGTGGTCGGCGTGCGGTACGACGCGACGGAACTCCTCCCGGGCGTCACCGAGGTGCTGTGCTACGGCACCGCGGTGGTGGTGCGCGAGCAGCTGACGAGCGGAGAAGATTGACCACCGTGGCCGCGCGCGATCCGCTGCAGGAGATTCCCGGCGTCGGACCCAGCATCGCCGCCGACCTCCGCGCGCTCGGCATCCATTCCGTGGCGCAACTCAGGCGCCGGAACCCCCAGCGCCTCTATGACCGGCTGAGCGAACTCCTGGGGCCGCAGGATCCCTGCGTTCTCTACGTGTTCCGCTGCGCGGTGTACTATGCGGGCACACCGAGGCCAAGACCCGAGCTGCTCAAGTGGTGGAACTGGAAGGACCGCTCGTGACGACTCCCCGCCGAGGCGCCAAGCCAGACCTCCTCCGCGCCCTGCGCACCAAGCTCCGTCGCGACATGCCGATCACCAAGGCGCTCGGCCTCCGCGTGGTCGGCCGCGAGGGGACGGGGCTGGTGCTCACCTCGCCGTTGGCGCCAAACATCAATCACAAGGGCACCGCGTTCGCCGGCAGCCTCAACGCCACCGCCACGCTCGCCGGCTGGGGCACCATCTGGCTGGTGCTGCGGGAACACGGCATCAAGTCGCACGTCGTCATCCAGGACAGCGCCGTGCACTACTTCCGGCCGGTCACGGGCGACTTCACCGCAACCTGCAAGGCGCCGTCGGCCTCCGCTATTGAGCGGCTGGTGAAGTCGGTGGCGAAGAAGGGCCGGGGCCGCATCGAGCTCGACGTGACGATATCAGACGCGTCGGGAGACGCGGTGCGGTTTCATGGGCGGTATGTGGCGATGACTGACGGCGGGGCAGCGGGGCAGCTGGGCAGCGGGGCCGTCCGCCGCCACCGAGACTGACGCGCTTCATGCCACCGCTGACCCGCTGGTTCGTCCGCTCCGCCCTGCTCTGGTTCCTCCTGGCCCTGGCCACGGGTGTCCTGCTGGCCGGCGGCGTCTCGGCACAGGTCCCGGGCACCACCTGGACCCTTCCCTACCCCACCTATCTCCATCTCCTGACCGTCGGCTGGCTCACCAACCTGATCTTCGGTGTGGCCTTCTGGATGTTCCCCCGCTACACCGCCGAGCATCCGCGCGGCAGCGACCGGCTCGGCTGGCTGGCCTACACCGGTCTCAACGCGGGCCTGCTTCTGCGCCTTGTCGGCGAACCGATCCAGATGTCCGGCGGAGGGAGTGGGACGCTCCTGCTGCTTTCCGCGGGCCTCCAGCTCCTGGGCGCCTGGGCCTTCGTGCTCAACACTTGGCCCCGTGTGAAGGTGAAGTAGTGCCCTTCCTCAGCATGCTCCTCGTCCGCAGCGCTCTCTGCTGGCTTGCCGCCGGCGCCGCGATGGGTGCGCTCCTCCTGAGCGCCAAGGCCGTTCCGATGCCGACCGGCGTCTTCCGGCTCTTCTCGCTGCACGCCGAGGTGCTGTTGATCGGGTGGATGGTGCAGCTGGCCATGGGCGTGGCATGGTGGATCTTGCCGAAGTACCCGAAGCTGCCAGAGCGCGGGCCCGCGGCGCCGATCTGGGCGGCATGGGTGCTGTTGAACGTGGGAGTATTGCTGGCAGGAATCGGGCGTTCGGTCGGAGCCGCCGAGGGCGTGATACTGACCGGACGCGCGGCGGAGTTGCTGGCGGCGGTCGCCTTTGCCACAGCCGCCTGGCCGCGGGTCAAACCGTTCGGGCGCTAGAAGTCCTTTCTCCGGAACACCCGGCTCGCCAGCAGCAGCGGCACCGTCGCCTGCACCGCCAGCACACCGAGCACCGTCACCCGCCCCAGCGACGTCCCGAAGAACCGCTCGAACACCGCCCCCGTGTATCCCATCAGCGCCGCCGTGTCGAACTGCAGGAGGAGGAGCACCCGCCCCAGGTCGATGGGATTGAGCATGGTGAGCGCCAGCACCGGGCGCTCCAGCGGGTAGTTCCGGAACATCGTGATGAGCAGGAGCACAACGCCGTCGTACAGCACCGCGCAGGAGAGCCAGATGAGAATGGCGCCGCCCAATCCCTTGGCGCGGTCGTCGAAGAGGATGGCCAGGAGCACCGCCACGGCGGTGAAGACCAGCGTGAGGAGCAGTCCCGCCACGAGCAGCATGGCGAGCGGCACGATCAGCGCCGCGTCCGGTCGGGCATGGATGAGGAACGGCACCCCCACGCCGACCAGGAACGCCCCCGCCAGCGGCAGCGCCAGCCCCAGATAGAGTCCGGCAAAGAGCGAGCGCCGCCCCACCGGCTGGGCCAGCAGCAGCTCGGTGAACTCGCGCGCGCCATAGACGTACATGGTGCCGAAGACCACGCTCACCAGCGGCACCAGCAGGAGCACCACGTTCAGCAGTGATATCACCACCCGCGCCCCCTCGCCGCCGAACCGGAAGAGGACGTCGGTCAGCACGAAAAGCAGCAGCGTGTACACCAGCACCGCGCGGCTCCGTACCACGTTGTGCAGCTCGTACTTCAGGATGCGCGCGGTGGTGTTCATGCGCTCCCCCGCCGGAGGAGCGCCGCCATGGCCCGCTCGAGCCCGGTCTCGCCAGCATGTTCCTTGAGGCCGTCCATCGACCCGGCATACCGTACCCTGCCGTCCACCAGGAAAACGAGGTCCTCCGCCAGCTCCTCCAGTTCCGCCATCAGGTGCGAGCTCAGGACCACCGTGGCGCCGCCGTCGCGCACCCGCCGGATCTTGTCCTTGAGGATGCCGCTCGCCACCGGATCCAGCCCCGCCGTCGGCTCGTCGAGGATCAGCAGCCGCGGACGGAAGAGGAAGGCGATCGCGGCGTTGAGCTTCTGCCGGGTGCCGCCCGACAGCACCCGGACCGGCCGGTCGAGCGCCCCCGATTCCCCGAACCACTCCAGGAGCTCGTCGTCCGTGGCGGTGCCGCGCCCCCGGAGGTCGCGCAGCATCTCCACCACCTCGCGGCCGGTCAGGTTGTCCGGGAAGCGTGGCGCCTGCGGCATGTACCCGACGCCGGCGCGATAGGCAAACCCGCCGTCCAGCGGCGCCCCCTCCAGCAGGATGCTCCCTTCGTCGGGATGCACCAGGCCGAGCAGACACTTGATGAGCGTGGACTTGCCGGCGCCGTTGGGGCCGACCAGCGCGGTGATCCGCCCGGCGGCCACCTGGAGGTCGACGGCGTCGAGCGCCGTCAGACGGCCGAAGCGCTTCCGCAGGGCACGGAACTCGACGGCGGAGGTCGTGGTCGGGGCCGCCGTCATGCCGGCGGCTCCATCAGGGGGCGCGGGTCGGTCAGCATGGGTGGGGTGAGCACCGGCATCACCCGTTCCGCCGCGTCAAGCAGGTCGACGAAGAAGCTCCGGAGGAGGATGAGCGCCGGTTCGTTCTGCGCCACCAGCAGGGAAAAGAGACGCACCGGGTGATACGGCACGTCGCCGTAGCCGTCGTGATCGAGGTCGTACCCCTCGTAGTGGTCCCAGTAGTTCTCGCGAAAGGTGCTCACGTTGCGGCTGCTGTTGGTGGTCACGTCGAACGAGTTCTGGCGGAAAGTGTTGCCGGCAAAGGTGTTCCCTTCGGCGTTGGCCAGCACCCGGATGGCCCAGCCGTTGGCCTCGAAGGTGTTGCCGGTCACCTCGTTACGGGCGGAGCCCTCCATGTAGAGCCCGACGCTGTTCTGGCGAAAGGTGTTGTGCAGGATGCGGCTGTCGCGGATCTCCTTGAGGAGCAGTCCGTACGAGGCCGGCCCCCAGTTGTCCGCAAAGGTGTTGCCGTCCATCACCATGTGGCGGGTGTACATGACCGCGACGCCAGCGCCGTTCCGCTCGAACCGGTTGTCCCGGTATTCGCACTCATGGGAAAACATGAAATGCAGCCCGTAGCGCAGGTTGCCCACGCTCTCGTTGCCGAGGACCCGCACCCGCTCCGCGAACTCCAGGTAGATCCCGTCGCGATGTCCCGTCACCACATTGCCGTCAATCAGGACGTCGTTCGAATGAAAGAGGTGAATCGCGTTGCCGGCCGTCATCTCGACCTCCGCCGCCCCCGCCACCACGTTGCGGGAGACCCGGCACCCCCGGCTCCGCGAGAGGTAGATCGCGAAGAAGGTCCGCTCCAGCCGGCTGTCCTCGATGACGCAGTTGGCGACGCTGTCGAACAGCACCGCCGCGCGGTCCTCCATAAACGTGGTCTCGCCCCCCCGCATGGTGAGCCCCCGGAGCGTCACGTTGTCCGCGGACACCACGAAGATCTGGTGCGCGCCACCGAGAAACACCGCCCCGGAGTCCCCCACGATGGTGACCGGTACCGCCACGCGGATCACCGGTTCGGCGTAGGTCCCGGCCCTCACGGTGATCCGTCCGCCGGGCGTGACCCGGGTCAGCGCCTCGGTCACCGTCCGGACCGGCCCGGCGGGGTCCACCACCACGAGCGACTGGGCCGCGACGGCCACTGGCGCAGTGAGGAGGCACACACCGAGGAGGCCGTGGGGGAGGGGGCGCATCATGGGGAGGGGACGCTACGCCGAATCGTGCGCGGCGGCGAGGACTTGCGGCCAGTCGAGCAGGGTGCCGCCCAGAGCGGCCTGCAGGCTGTCGCCCGCGGCGCGCGGCACGGCGAGGAGACTGCTCGACATCGGGGTGCGAACGGATTCGGTGCGGAGGAAGATCGCGTCCTGTGCCGGGATCAATGTGCCTGGCTGGCGGAAGTCCGTCACCCATGCCGAGTGCACCTGGTCCGGCTCCACCGGTCCGCTGACCGTGAAGGTGGCCAGGCACCCGGCATCGTCGAAGGCGTATACCTTGCCCGTGCGGGTGACCAGCTCGGCGGCGAAGCGCTGGTCCACGATGGTCATGTGGCAGTGATCGCAGGCCGCCTCACCGAACGCGATTGGGACGGGACCGGGAGACCCGCATGCCAGCGCGACCGCACCCAGGAGCACGGCGGCGTGCCGGCGAAGGCGGAGGCGGAGGCGGCTCACGCGGGCTCTGCCCTGGGCCACCGCCAGGCCTGGATGGCAAGGACACACACCAGGGTGACCGCGGCAATCAGCACCCATCCGCCCGATGCGGGCCAGCTTGTGGCGTGGAAGTTCAGCAGCTGCTTGCTCCCGATCAGTGGAGGCTGATAGGTCATGCCGGGAATCTTGAGGATCGCCTCGGGACTCAGGTTGTGTCCGTAGTCGTACGACCACTTGTAGAAATCCGCGAGCCCCGCCACCGAGAAGAGCAGGAGCACCGCCGCGTACCCCATCAGCAGCCGTCGCTTTCCCGCGGCCGCCGTGAGCAGACCGAGTGCGATGAGCCCGGCCACGATCTTCGGCATGTACTTGAGCTCGGGGATGTCGTCCGGCGAGATGACCTTCATCCCGATGTAGTGATTCAGGCCGTTGATGCTGTTGAGGTCCTGCGGCTGCTGCCCGACGATCTTGTTGATGGCGATGTAGAGCCCCAGCCCCTCCGGGTATTGCGGCGCCTCCAGCCCGATCTGCCAGAGCGGAAGCAGGTAGACCAGGGCCATGGAGAGGGCCGCGATCGCGACGAGAATTCTGGAGAGGCGGGACATGGCAAGAACCTCGGTGGGCGGCACGGGAGGGGAACCATCCCCTCCCGCCCGCCGGTACACTGCTTACTTGGTCGGCTTGTTGGCCACGAGTGCCACGCTGCTGCCGCGCGGAGATACCCGCACCCACCCCGACATCTCCTGGTGCAGTGCGGAGCAGAAGTCGGTGCAGTAGAACGGGTACACGCCGACCCGGTCCGGGAGCCAGAGGATCGTGCGGGTTTCGCCCGGCATGACCAGGAGCTCGGAGTTGTTCAGGCCGGTGATGGCAAAGCCGTGCGGCACATCCCAGTCCTGCTCCAGGTTGGTGATGTGGAAGTACACGGAGTCGCCCACCTGGACGCCCTCGATGTTGTCGGGCATGAAGTGGCTGCGGATGCTCGTCATCTTGACGTGGACCGCGCGGCCGTTCCGGGTGACCCCGGTCGCCGACTCGTTGAGCGCCGCGTACGGATCCTTGTTGTCCGCGAGGGTGTAGGTCCGGATCTGCTTGTCGACCAGCATCGAGGCTGGAATGATCTGCGCGTAGTGCGGCTCGCCGATGGTCGGGAAGTCGAGCAGGAGCTGCATCTTCTCCCCGGTGATGTCGTAGAGCTGCGCCGACTGGGTCAACTCCGGCCCGGTCGGAAGGTACCGGTCCTTGGTGATCTTGTTGAGCGCCACCACGTACTGGCCCCACGGCTTGCGGGTGTCGCCGCCGGGGATGGAGAGGTGCCCGATGGAGTAGTAGGTCGGCACCTTGTCGATCACCGTGAAGTCGGTGAGGGACCACTTGGTGATTTCCGACGTCAGGAACATCGAGGTGTAGGCGTGGCCCTGCCCGTCAAACTCGGTGTGGAGGGGGCCGAGGCCCGGATCCTTCACCTCACCGGCCACGATGGCCTCGTACTTCAGCACCGGCACGCCGTCGACCTCGCCCTCGAACGCCTTGTCCTCGATGGCCTTGAGCATCTTCGAGAAGGAGTGCACAGGGATCACCGAGGCCAGCTTGCCGCCGCCGACGATCAGTTCACCCGACGGATCGACGTCCACGCCGTGCGGGGACTTCGGGGTCGGGAGGTAGTACACCACGCCGGGACAGTCCTTCGCGTCCAGGAAGTTGGTGGAGGTCTTCCACTCGGTGGTGGCGACGTTCGTCTCGTGGTGCAGGACGTTGTGCGCGTAGCGGGCCGGCACCTTCTTCGCCTTGCCGTCCTTGACGCACTGCTCGGCCGCGGTCCAGTGCACGGCGGCTATGTAGTCCTTGTCCCGCTGCGAGGCGTTGACCTCGAGGAGGGTGTTGGCCTCCTCCACGTTGTAGGAGGTGAAGAACGACCACTCGTGCGACGGGCCCTTGCCCGAGTGCGAGAGGTCGTAGTTGTACCCCGGCATGAGGATCTGGAAGGCGATGTCCATCCCGCCGGTGGCGCTGTCCACCTTGATGAAGGTGAGGAGGCCGCGGAAGTTCTCCTTGTAGGAGGCGATCGGCACGTCGGCCTGCGGGGTCGGCACGCTGAACCGGGTGGCGGCCACCGAGTACTCGGTGTTCTCGGTGACGAACGGCGAGGCGTGGTTGCCCGCCGAATGGGGGATCTCGATGATCTCCGTCGTGACGAAGTCCTTCAGGTCGATCCGCGCGACCCGCGGGGTGTTGTTGCCGTTGATGAAGATCCAGCGGCCGTCGGGTACGCCGTTGGTCATCGAGAGCTCGGGATGGTGCGCGTCATCCCACGGGATGTAGCCGTAGGAGGTGTTCAGCATCGCCTTCGTCTCCTCGCTGTACCCGTAGGCGTTCTCGGGATTCTGCGAGAAGACCGGCAGCACCTTGAGCAGCCGGCCCGAGGGCAGGCCGTAGACGCCCATCTGGCCGCTGAACCCGCCCGACGTGAACATGTAGAACTGGTCGTACTGGCCGGGTGGCACATACACCCGCTGCGCCGCGTCGGTCGCGCCCGCGGCGGGGGCCTTCCCCGAGCCGCAGCCTGCCAGCGTCAGCGCCACTGCCGCGGCGCCCAGCATCATCCGGGACCCGATCTTCAGACTGCGTGACATGGTCGCTCCTCCTGGAACGGTGAAGCCCGCAACGGGGCCGTGTTACTGCGCAGGGGCAGCTGGGGGCGTGGTGGTGCGCAGGTACTCCACCACCGCGCGGGCCTGCTCCTGCGTCAGGCCCAGGTCCGGCATCTGGGTCATGTACTGGCCAAGGAGTTCCTTGACGGCCGGGTGCCGGGTGTACATCTCGACGGGATTCAGGATCATGTTCATGGCGAACGCGGGGGTCACCTTCTCGAGGATCCCGCCGAGGGGCGGGCCCACGTAGCGTTCGCCCAGCTTGTGGCAGGCGGAGCACTTGGCTTCGAACTGCGTCTTCCCTTCCTCCGCCATCGCCTCGTTGACCGGGCCGAGCTCGATCGGTGCCGTGATCGGCCCGATGCCGTTCTCGAGCTGGAACGGTGTGAGGTCGCTGCCGGAGGCGGCAGGCGTGGAGGAGGACGCCGGCGGCGCCTTTTCTCCGCCGCCGCAGGCGGCGAGCCCGACAAGACCTGCCACGGTGAGTGCACTGAGCCAGCGTCGTCCAGCCATGAGAATCCTCGGCAGCGTTCAGGAAGTGAGTTGAGCGCTCCTGACTTCCATCCCGATGTGAACCGTGCTTCACGGGAGGAATGGCAGTAGCATTAGGAACAGGGATTATATTATCATATCGGTATGATATTTACAACTATTCATTCTGAAGGCGTCTTCACACTTTCATCACGACACCGGATGCTCTCCCAGACCGCTGAATACGCCCTCCGCACCGTCCTCTACCTGGCCACCACCGACCAGGCCGAGCTCTCCAACGTCAGCGACATTGCGGAGCGGCTGGACATCCCCCGGAACTACCTCTCCAAGACCCTCCACCTGCTGGCCCGCGCGGGGGTGCTTACCTCCACGCGCGGCAAGCACGGCGGATTTCGCCTGACCAAGCCGGCGTCCAAGCTCACCCTCGCCGAGGTGGTGGCTCCCTTTGACGGACCGACCGGGACGAGGATCTGCCTCCTGGGGCGGGCGGCGTGCAGCGACAGCGACCCCTGCCCCGCCCACGGGCGCTGGAAGTCGGTGTCGAACGAGGTCTCGACCTTCTTCCGGGAAACGAAGGTGAGCGACCTGCTGGAGAGTCCGGTGGCAAGGGTGAAGCGCGCTTAGATTTCCCCCATGCCCGATCCCGCCCAGAGAATCCGCGGCGCCTGGAGCGCCCTGTCGTCCCTGCCTGCCGGCACCTGGCTCTTCAGCCGTCTCCTCGGCTGGATGGTCCCCTATACCGGCACCGTCGGCGCCCACGTCCGGGAGCTCCGCCCCGGCTACGCCCGCGTGACCCTCCGCGACCGCCGCAAGGTCCGCAATCACCTCCGCTCCATCCACGCCGTCGCCCTCGTCAACCTGGGCGAGGTGACCAGCGGACTCGCGATGATCACCGGGCTGCCCCCCGGCATCCGGAGCATCGTGACCCATCTGGGCATCGACTACCTCAAGAAGGCGCGCGGCACGCTGACCGCCGAGGCGACGGTGACGATTCCCGACGTCACCGAATCGATCGACTATGTGGTGCATGCCGACATCCGCGACGAGGCCGGTGACACCGTGGCGCGGATCGCCGTCACCTGGCGGCTCAGCCCGCCGCAATGATCTTTGGAAGAGAAGCACAACAACAAACGAGAGAGGGTCGGAGGCAAGGGAGGGTCGGAGAACAGCAATTGAATCGAACAAGACCTGTCTAGGCAATCTTCCGATTCTCCCTTATCTCCGACCCTCCCTCGTCCAATGGACTGACAACTGGAAGGGCGTATTCGCTTGACCACTACCGCATTCACCAAACACGCCGGCATCGAGGTCCCGCTCATCTGCGGCGCCATGTACCCATGCAGCAACCCCGAACTGGTCGCCGCCGTCTCCGACGCCGGAGGCCTCGGCATCGTGCAGCCGATCTCGCTCACCTATGTCTACGGCCACGATTTCCGCGAAGGCCTCCGCCTCATCAAGAAGCTCACCGACAAACCGATCGGCATGAACGCGCTCATCGAGGCGTCGTCCAAGACCTACCACCAGCGGATGGTCAACTGGGTGGACATCGCCATCGAGGAAGGGGTCCGCTTCTTCGTGACCTCGCTCGGCAACCCGAAATGGGTGGTCGAGAAGGCTCACGCCTTCGGCGGCGTGGTCTACCATGACGTGACCGAGCGGAAGTGGGCCGACAAGGGGCTCGCCGCCGGGGTGGACGGGCTGATTGCCGTAAACCGCCGCGCGGGGGGACACGCCGGTCCCAAGGGGGTGGAAGAGCTCTGGACCGAACTCGGCGGCCTCGGCGTGCCGCTCATCTGCGCCGGCGGCGTGGGTGACGAACAGCACTTCGTCGAGGCGCTCAGGATTGGCTATGCCGGCGTCCAGATGGGCACCCGCTTCATCGCCACGCCCGAGTGCCAGGCGAGCGAGGTGTACAAGCAGGCCATCGTGAATGCCCACGCCGACGACATCGTGCTGAGCGAACGGATCACCGGCGTGCCGGTGGCCGTCATCAACACGCCATACATCCAGAAGATGGGACTCCACGCCGGCGCCTTTGCCAGGTGGATGCTGCGCGGCCGGAAGCGGAAGCACTGGATGCGCACCTTCTATGCGTTGAAGTCGCTCTTCCAGCTCAAGCACGCCTCCCTGGACGAATCGGGAAGCAAGGACTTCTGGCAGGCGGGGAAGAGCGTGGACGGCATCACCTCCATCGAACCGGCGGGCGACATCGTGAAGAGGTTCGCCGCGGCCGCCCCATGAATATCCTGGTGGATCTGGCCGCCTTCCCCCTCGTGGCGCACCGCGGTGCCTCCGCCGAGGCGCCCGAGAATACCCTCCCCGCCTTCGAGCGCGCAGCCGAACTGCGGGTGGACGCCTTCGAGTTCGATGTCCGCCTGACCGCCGATGGAGAGGTGGTGGTGCATCACGACCCCACCCTCGACCGCACCACCGACTTGCGTGGTCCCCTCATCGAGCGGACACTCGATCAGCTCCGTGCCGGCACCAACATCCCCACCCTCGACGAGGTCCTCGGCGCCTTCCCCTCTATGCCGATGCTCATCGAGCTCAAGGAAGTGGCGGGCCAGGAGCAGGTGCGCGATGTCATCCTCCGGCATGACGCCGCCAGCCAGTGCCTGGTCGCCTCCGAATATCACGACGCCCTCGAGTGCTTCCGCGACGGTCGCTTCCTGGTCGGCGCCAGCCGGAAGGACATCCTCCGGCTCCTCGTCGGCTCAGCCACCGGCACCCGGCCCAGGAAGGTGGCCTATCACGCCCTCTCCGTGCCTGACCGGCACCACTTCCTCCCCGTGGCCACCCGCCGGTTCATTGCCAACGCTCACGCCCTCGGCTGTCCCGTCCATATATGGACAGTGGACGACCCCGCCGAGGCCGACGAACTCCGCGCCCGCGGAGCGAACGGCATCCTGACCAACGACCCGGCCAAGCTGGCGATGTTCGGGACGCACGCTCGCGGGTAAACCCGCGGCTCGGCTGATATCGCTGAAGCGACACGTACACACTAGACATCCCGCCATTGCGCCCCCTCTCCATATCATGGAGAGGGGGTCAGGGGGTGAAGAGGTGAACGGCGGGGCAGCGGGGCAGCGGGGCAGCGGGGCAGCGGGGCAGAAGCTACAAGGGTTGACGCCAGGGAGGCATTCACACTATCTTATTATCCGGCTGAAAGGATAATACATAGTGCCTGCCGTTCTCGACCGTCTGAGCGCCCTCGCCGACCTCACCCGGAGCCGTTTGCTCCTGGTGCTGGAGCGGGACGCCCTCACGGTCGGTGAACTCTGCCGGGTGCTGCGGCTCCCGCAGTCCACGGTCAGCCGACACCTGAAGCTCCTGGCCGACGAGGGGTGGGTGGCGGTCCGCGCCGAGGGAACGAGCAACCGGTATCGTGCCGCGCTGCGCGACCTCGATCCGGGAGCCCGGCAGCTCTGGCAGCTGGTGAGCGGCGAGATTGCCGAGGCGCCTGCGGCCAGGCAGGACGCGACCCGGCTCCGCAGCGTGCTCGCCGAGCGGAGCACCAGGTCGCGGGAGTTCTTCGCGACGTCGGCGGGCCAGTGGGACCGGCTCCGCAGCGAACTGTTCGGCGCCCGCGCGGAGCTGGCCGCCCTCCCTGCCCTGCTCGACGAAACCTGGGCGGTGGGCGACCTCGGCTGCGGCACCGGCCAGGTGGCGGCATCGCTGGCTCCGTTCGTCCGGCAGGTCGTGGCCGTGGACGGCTCAGCGCCGATGCTTACCGCGGCCCGGAAGCGGCTGGCATCGTTCCGGAACGTGGAACTTCACCGCGGCGATCTCGAGGCGCTTCCGCTGGAAGACGCCTCGCTCGATGCGGCGGTGATTTCGCTGGCGTTGCACCTGGCGCCCGAACCGGCCCGGGTCCTCGCCGAGGCGGCGCGGGTGCTGAAGCCGGGCGGCAAACTGCTGATCGTGGACATGATGCCGCACGAGCGCACCGACTTCGTCGAATCGATGGGCCATCTCTGGCCGGGATTCGACGCCGAGTCCATCGGCACCTGGGGCCGCGATGCCGGTTTCGCGTCCACCACGTACCACCCCCTTCCCGCCGATCCGGCGGCCAAGGGACCGACGTTATTCGCCGCGGTCGCGGTCAGGCCGCGTGCCACTGACCATCGACACAACGTTCCTGCTTCCCCGCTTTCTCGCCGAGGTTCATCATGACTGCCGTCGCTCCCAGCAAGCATCCCTTCCACTCCATGGACAAGGGCCGCGAGCCCTACAAGGTGGCCGACATCTCGCTCGCCGAGTGGGGTCGCAACGAGATCCGCCTGGCCGAGTTCGAGATGCCCGGCCTGATGGCGCTCCGCACCGAGTACAAGGGCAAGAAGCCGTTGAAGGGGGCCAAGATCATGGGCTCACTCCACATGACGGTGCAGACCGCGGTGCTGATCGAGACTCTCGCCGAGCTCGGCGCCGACGTGCGCTGGGTCAGCTGCAACATCTTCTCCACCCAGGATCATGCGGCCGCGGCCGTCGTCGTGGGACCGAAGGGGACCGTGGCAGACCCGAGCGGCGTGCCGGTCTATGCCTGGAAGGGTGAAACACTTGAGGAATACTGGTGGTGCACCGAGCAGGCGCTCGAGTGGCCCGACGGCTCCGGCCCAACCCTCCTCCTCGACGACGGCGGCGACGCCACGCTGCTGGTGCACAAGGGTGCCGACTATGAAGCGGTGGGCGCGGTGCCGGCGTTCGACGAGGCGAACGACTCCGAGGAGTGGGGCGTCATCCTCGAGGTGCTGAAGCGGAACCTCAAGACCAATCCCGGCAAGTGGACCAAGATTGCCGCGGACATCCGCGGGGTCTCCGAGGAGACCACCACCGGCGTGCACCGGCTCTACGAGATGATGCAGGCCGGCACCCTCCGTTTCCCGGCCATCAACGTCAACGACGCCGTGACCAAGTCGAAGTTCGACAACCTCTACGGCTGCCGGCACTCGCTGACCGACGGCATCCTCCGCGCCAGCGACGTGATGCTCGCCGGCAAGGTGGCGGTCATCTGCGGCTATGGCGATGTGGGCAAGGGATGCGCGCAGGCGCTCAAGGGCCAGGGCGCCCGGGTGGTCATCACCGAGATCGACCCGATCTGTGCGCTGCAGGCGGCCATGGAGGGATACCAGGTCACCACGCTGGAAGAGATGGTAGGCACCGCGGACATCTTCATCACCGCCACCGGCAACAAGCAGGTCATCAGCGCGGCGCAGATGGCCCGCATGAAGGACAAGGCCATCGTCGGCAACATCGGCCACTTCGACAACGAAATCGACATGGCCGGGCTTAAGAAGCTCTCCGGCGTGAAGCGGGTCAACATCAAGCCGCAGTTCGATGAATATGTCTTCCCCGACGGGCACAGCGTGCTGATCCTGGCCGAGGGGCGGCTTCTCAACCTCGGCTGCGCCACGGGGCACCCGAGCTTCGTGATGTCGGCCAGCTTCACCAACCAGGTGATGGCGCAGATCGAGCTCCACACCAGCGCCGACAAGTACGAGAAGAAGGTGTACACCCTGCCGAAGCATCTCGACGAGAAGGTGGCGCGGCTCCACTTGGGCAAGCTCGGCGTGAAGCTGACCCAGCTCTCGCCGGAGCAGGCCGCCTATCTCGGCGTCAAGCCGGAGGGGCCGTACAAGCCGGATCACTACCGGTATTAGTCTCTCGGTGACCTGCACGCGGAAAGGGCGGCCACTTGGCCGCCCTTTCTCGTTCTGTCATTGCGAGGAGGCCCCGAAGGGGCCGACGAAGCAAGCCCTTAGTGCGCCGCCCCCAGCAGCTTCGTCAGGTTAGCCGTGGTGATTCGACTGATCGGTACCGCGCGCTGGAAGACCAGCGTGGTCCCATCGGCCGACCACTCCGTGCCCCCCTCACTCTCCGGGGTCTCGGTGATGCGGCGGGTGGAACCGTCAGCCAGCGTCAGGATGCCGAGGTCGCCGGCCTCACCGACGAGGAACCGGTAGACCATCTCCTTGCCGTCTGGAGACCACGCCTGTCCAGTCTGCCCGGCCGGGAGAAGCGGTCGACCCTCGCCGCCGGCGAGGGGGAGAAGCATCGCCTGAGGGGCGCTCCCTCCGAACACAGTGATGGCGACAGAGTCGGAGGTCGGAGAGGTGCCCACTACCTGCGCAATCGAGCGGTCCCAAAGAGTCCGCGACGAGCCATCAGCATCCACCAAGTCCATGGTGAACGTCGCCTGTCCTCGGCCGATCAGGCCGACGAAGACCTGCGACATCCGATTGACGCTCAATAAAACGTTCACGGTTCCAGTCGTGGTAACGCGAGCCGGGTCCCCTCCTGTTGCCGGAACCCGCCAGACATCACCGAACAGCGCCTCCCGATCGGCACGGAAATAAATCTCGGTGCCATCGGCGTTCCATCGGGGAGCTGTTTCACTACCGGGCCAACTGGTGAGCTGGCGGGGTGCGCCTCCAACGGCATCCATCACCCAGATGTCGTCCGAGCCTCCCCGGTCTGACTGGAACACCAGCATCGAGCCGTCGGGTGACCACCTGGCCTGGGCTCCGCCGGCGTTGGCCAGAATGACCTGGGGCTCACCGCCGCCAATTGGCAGCACCGCGAAGTCGTTCACACCACCACCCCGGACGAAATTGACCATGACCTCCCCCGTGGAGGAGAGGTTGAACCAGCCCGCCTGTGCGGTGTCGGGAGTGAGCTGCCATTCCTTGCCGTCGGCGAGTGCGTGGGCCCAGATGGTACGAGTGGTCTGGCCGGTCGTGTACGCAAGCTCACCGGTGCCCGGTCGCCAGCCGATGAGGGTCTCTACCAGCACGTCGTCGGTAACCCGTCTGGCGGGTCCGCCCGTCGCCGGCATGATCCAGAGGTCGGACTGCTGGCCCCGGTTGGAAAAGAATGCGATCCACTGCCCATCGGGCGACCAGAAGGGGGCGTTGTCAGCCCGCACGTCGTTGGTGAGCTGCCGGCCGGGGTCGCCATTCACAGGGAGAAGCCAGATGTCGTCCGCGCCAGTCCGATTCGAGGTATACAGCAGCGCGGTGCCATCGGGCGACCAGGGGATAGCGGCCAGTGCCTCGAATCCTTCAGTGGTCAACTGCCTGATATCCCCGCCGACGCTGTCGGCCAGCGCGATCGTGAACCGCCCCTGGTCGACGACTTGAAGGGCCATTTGGCTGCCGTCCGGCGACCAGAAGCCCACGTGCGGCCGGGTCTCGGTGGGGGCCATGCGATACGGTGTCCCGGAATCGACGTTGACGGCCATCGCAATGACAGACTCGCCGGCCACGACCACGTAGCCAAGGCGCCTGCCGTCACGGTTCCACGCTACGGGTTGCTGAAGCCCTTCACCGCCTGCCACCTGCCGCGGCGTGCTGCCGGCGGCGGTGTCGATCAACCAGGCGTGTGGCATCGACTCCCCGTTGCTCGCGAACACTGCGAACCGCGACCCATCGGGCGCCCACACGAGATCTGGAGTCCAGAGATTCGTGAGCTCGAGCCGCGCCGGCGCGCTCATGTCCGCGGGCGACGCCCAGAGCGCCCACTGCTGGCCATCGCGCTGCCACCAGTAGATCCGGGAGCCGTCGGGGGAGTAGCCGGCTCCGACCACGTTCGCCTTCTCGGGCGAGAGGGTGGTGATCGGCGGCAGCGCTGACTGATCGCCGCAGGCACCCAGCGCCAGCAGGGCGCCGAGGAAGAGGACACGCTTCATGGACGCGCTCCATCGGTGGAGGCCAGGGCTTCGGGGTCGAGCGCCCCACGGATGCCGTTGGCAATGCGAGTGACAATGTCGCTCTGCGCCGCGAGCACGTCGCTCACGTCGCGTTCGTAGGTGTCGGACCAGAGGCTGCGGGTGGTGACCGGGTCGCTGAACTGCACCGTGATGCGCATGACGTTGCCGGCCCGGAATACCGACGTGACCACCAGGGCGTCGAGGCCGAGCTTGGCCGCCACCTCGCGGTCGGGCGTGCTGCCGTCGGCGTAGCGCAGCATGTCGGACACCGGTGCCACCCCAACCGTCCCGATCTGGGCCAGGGCGGTGTTGAGGGCATCCTGCATCGCCCGGACGAAGAGTGAGTCCTGCCCCGAGATGTCGTTGATCTTGAGAACGCCGACCTTCTCGATGCGGCCGCTGCCGCCGCCACCACGCGTCATGGCCCACGCGCCGATGGCTCCCCCAATGAGTACCACCGCCGCCACCACACCCATGATCCACGACCGGGGGGACTTCGTCCGCGGCAAGGTGACCTTCGGCACCGGCCGCGTGTGCGTCGGCGTGATGCCCCCGCTCGGCGTGGAGCCGATCATCTCGAGGTGGCTCACCAGTTCGTCGGCGGTCTGCCAGCGGTCGGCGGGGTTCTTGGCCAGGCAGCGCATCAGCGCGTCGGCCAACGGGTCGGGCACGCCGGGCCGCACCTCGCGGATGTCCTTCGGCGCCTCCATCACATGCGCCGCGAGGATACCCTGTGCCGTCTTCGCCTCGAAAGGCAGCCGACCGGCCAGCATCTCGTAGCCGAGGATGCCGAGGGCGTAGATATCGGCCCGGGCGTCGATGTCGGTCTCACCCATCGCCTGCTCGGGCGCCATGTACGACGGCGTCCCGACGGCGATGCCGACGGTGGTCAGCTTGTCGCCGCCGGCCGCTGAGACCGCCTTGGCCACGCCGAAGTCGGTGACCACGGCGTGGCGGCCGGAGAGGAGGACGTTGCCGGGCTTGATGTCGCGGTGCACCACCCCGCGCGAGTGCGAATAGGCGAGGGCGTCGGCCACCTCGCGGAGGATGCGCACGGCATCGGGCACCGGCAGCTGCTTCTCGCGGTGCAGCCGCTCGGCAAGGGATTCCCCCTCGACAAACGGCATCACGTAGTAGAGAAAGCCCTCGGCCTCGCCGGAATCGTAGAGCGAGAGGATATGGGGATGGTTGAACTGGGCGACGATCCGGATCTCGCGGGGGAACCGCTCGGAGCCGAGGGCGGCGGCAAGCTCCGGCTTGAGCACCTTGAGGGCCACCTGGCGGTCGTGCTTGACGTCGCGGGCCAGGAAGACGGTGGCCATGCCTCCGGCACCGACTTCACGGACAATCGTGTAGTGGTCGCCGAGGGCGGCGTCGAGGCGGGTCTGTTCGTCAGTCACTGGCTCCCAATCTCCCCCTCGCGGGGCGGCTCCGCAACCCATGGTCCTCCGGGCGGGTTACGGCCGGCCGAAGAGGGGCGTATTATTCCTCCTCCGAACCACTCACCCCTGGGGACCCATGCGCCGCACCCTTCTGCCGATTGCCGCCCTCGTGCTCTTCGCCTGTGGCCCCTCCATCACCGTCACTCGCGACGACGCCATCCCGATGCCCGGCGCCGCCACCTATGTGTGGGGGCCGCCGCCGCAGCACGTCCCCAACGAGCAGGGCATCGTGGAACAGAGTCCGGTCATCAACCAGCGGATCAAGACCGCCATCGACAACGAGCTCAGGAACAAGGGCTATCGCCTGACCGACTCGGCGCAGGCGGCGTTCATGGTGCGCTACGCGGTAGGCTCGAAGTTTCAGCAGACCGAGGTGAACGACCAGGTGTCCACCGGCGCCGGCGTCGCCAGCACCAATGCCTGCGGCGGGGCGTCCTGCTGGACCGGCTGGGACTACGGCTGGTACGGCACCCAGACCACCGACGTCTCGACCCGGCACTCCGGCGTCGTGGTGGACCTGGTGGACCTCAAGTCCGGGACCCTGGCCTGGCGCGGGATCTACGCGAAGGAAGCCACCGGCAAGGTTCCCACGCAGGAAGCGGTGCAGGAGGCGGTGGACAAGCTCTTCGCCAAGCTCCCGGCCGTCGGGAAGTAGATTCCGTCACCCCCCATTCTTCGGAGTCATCATGTCAGTTCGTCTTCTTTCACTCGCTGGCGCCGCGCTGCTGATCAGCTGCGGCCCGTCGGTCACAAGCCAGGTCAACCCGAACGTCGTCGTTCCTGCAGGCGCCACCTATGCCTGGGTCGGGACCGAGAACGTCAACGGCGGGGACCCGATCGTCTCCAACGAGATCGTGCACTCGATGATCAAGCAGTCCATCCAGGCGCAGATGGCCGCCAAGGGCTACAAGCTGGTGACTAACAACGCCGACGCCAAGTTCTACGTCCGCTACTACTTCGGCACCAAGACCCAGACCAGCTACGTCACCACCTCCACCGGCGTCGGGTACGGTCCGGGCTGGGGCTACGGGTGGGGCTACGGCGGGATGGGGATGACCACCACCCAGCCGGTGGAAACCACCCAGGGCAACGCCATCATCGACCTGGTCGAGATGGGCAGCAACACCATGGTGTGGCGCGGCACCATGACGGGCGACCTGAGCAACAAGGCGCCCACGCAACAGAAGGTGGATGAGGCGACCGCGAAGCTCATGGCCGGGATGCCCTCCGCCGGCCCGCCGCCAGCCAAGAAGTAGGACCGCGACACACCTCTGTCACCCAGACAACACCATGGGCCCGTGCATCGCGCACGGGCCCGTTTTTTGTCTGGAGCGCCTGGCGCCTCGTCGCGAAGCGCAGCTACTTGGGGGACGCTTCCGGTGGGTAGAGCTCGAGGTCGATGGCGCCCTGGCCCCGCACGATGACCCGCGCAATCAGTGCGTCCGGTCCGGCCCAGACGCCGACCGGCGTCGCACTGCTGAGCGTAGTCCGGAGAAAGAGTCCTGGCGCCAGCTCCCGGTTCATGTTCTCCTCGGCGAGCTGCCGTCCCTTCTCAATGGTGGGCGCCAGGTTCACCTGGATCGACTCCCGCAGCAGCCCCGTCACCTTGTCGGTGGATGCGAGCCATGCCAGCGCGCCGGTCAGTGCGTCGGTGGTGCCGGCGTCGATGGTGAGGTCGGGCATGGTGAGCATACCCGCCGAGTCGATCTGCGGATGCCCGATGGCGTAGAGCGTGCCGTTGGCGGCGCCTGAAACCGTCAGCGCCACCACCACCCGACCATCCCCAAGGGGAGTCGGCTTCAGGTGGCGAATGGCCATCTTGTGCCGCCCCACCTTGATCTTCGTGTTGGCGAGCGCCTTGGAGAGGATGTCTTCCGCCACATCGTACGGCAGGCGGCCTTCGCTGAGAATGAGCAGTTCGGTCTCGGGGGCGGGGCCCCGCTCCGGTGGCAGGAGCGGATTGGCCGAAGAGTCGGGACGGGCGCCACCGACAATCCGCGGGTTGGCCTCCAGGCCGGCCTGCCAGATCAGCGTGTCGCTTGACACGCTCGGCGGAAGAAATCGGAAGGTGACCGGATCGATGAGGAGCCAGAGGCTGTCGGTGAGCTGGAGCGGCTGCTGCATCGAGCCCCACACATCTTCCACCGTCTTGCGGACCGGGAAGGCCTGAAGCTGCCGGTTGATCTTCGCCAGTTCCTGTTGCAGCGCTCCCTCCGCGGCATCGAGCACCTTTCTCGTGACGTCGATGTGGAGCACCGTGACCTCGCACTGGTCGCGCTCGGTGTTGGTGAGCGCCTCCGCCGTGACTGTGGACCGTGCCCGCAGGCGCCAGTGGTCGTCGATGCGACCGGTGACGCGGAGGGTCAGGCGCGCCCGCGGTCGCTGATCGCCGGTGCCGCACGAGGCGCTCACCTCGGGCAGCAGCGGCGGGTTGTACCAGCCCTTGCCCTCGTAGTGCAGCACCGACGACGCGGTGACCGTCGGGCCATCGAAGCCAAAGACGAACGGCTCGCGCATGACCGCGTAAGCGACGTGCACCCGGTCGTTGTCCGGGATCGCAATCCGCTCCTCGATGTTGCCGAAGGTTCCGGGCACCTCGGATTCAAGCCAGGCGAGTGCCGGCGCCAGGTTGTAGCGGACCGGGACTTCGATGCGCGAGGGCGGCACCGGGGGGAGCGATTCCGTCTCAGCGCCCGTGGCCATCGCGGGCGGCGGCGCCTCGAAGGTGCGGCCACCCTCGCACGCCACAGCGACGAGCAGGACGACCGCGCTGGTTGTTATCGGGGACAGGACACGACGGATGGTCACGCGCTGAAACCTAGCGCCGGGATGACAGTACGGTAGGGGCTTGCTAGGTTCCCCTCACGCATCCCACACCTGGAGAGCCGATTATGGCGTTCGTGATTCGCCGCCTGCATCTGACCCCGCTCGTCGCCGGGGCATCCTTCCTGGCCGCCTGCGCGCCGAGCACCCCTTCCGCCACCCCGACCCCCGTGGCCACGCCGCCGACCGTCGTGCAGGAACGCCCGGTGCCGTACCCGATGGAGGAGTCGCCCTGGTTCCGGCGTGCGGTCACCAACGAGACGCGGACCCGCACCGGCGTCCCCGGGGCCAAGTACTGGCAGCAGTGGTCCAAGTACGACCTGGCCGCCACCTATGATCCCGCCACCGGCCGCGTCACCGGCACCGGCACCATCCGCTACTACAACCGCTCGCCCCGGCAGCTCACCACGGTGTATGTCCACCTGCGTGACAATCTCTTCGGCGACAGCGCCGTGCGGAACGAGACGGTCCCGATCACCGGCGGTGTCACCGTGTCCCGGGTGGCGGTGCGCGGCGCCGACGTGCCCGAAGCGACCGACAAGGCCCGTGGCTACAAGATCAACAGCACCGTGATGTCGGTGCCGGTGCTGCCCGCGCTCGCCGCCGGCGACAGCGTCGACCTGGCGTTCAGCTGGAGCCTGACCGTGCCACCCGACGGCGCGCCCCGCGGCGGCCGCACTGACGACCTCGCCTACATCAGCTACTGGTACCCGCAGATGGCGGTGTACGACGACGTGGTCGGCTGGCAGACCGACCCGTACATGGGGAACGCCGAGTTCTACATGGGATACGGCAGTTACGATGTGTCGCTGACGGTGCCGGCCGGTTACCTCATTGGCGCCACCGGCACGCTCACCAACGCGGCCGATGTCCTCACGCCGCAGACACGGCAGCGACTGGCGCTCGCCCGCACCGCGGACACCGTGGTGCACGTGGTGGCCGAGGGGGATCGCGGCCCGGGCAAGGCCACCCAGGGCGGCAAGATGCTGACCTGGCGGTTCCACGCCGACACCGTCCGCGATTTTGCCTGGGGCGTGTCCGACAAGTTCGTCTGGGATGCGACGCGCGCGGTGGTGGGCGACCGCGACGGGAACGGCACCGCCGACACCGCCGCCATCCACACCTTCTGGCTCCCGGGCAACGCCACCTCCAAGTGGTCCCAGGACGCGCGGTACGCCCGGCACTCGATCGAGTTCCTCTCCAGCTATCTCTGGCCCTATCCCTGGCCGCAGATGACCGCCATGCAGGGCCCCGAGTCGTGCGGCGGCATGGAGTACCCGATGATCACCTGCATCGGCGGTTTCCAGTCCGACACCTTCGCGCTCTATGGCGTCACGGTGCACGAGCTGGCCCACATGTGGTTCCCGATGCAGGTCGGATCCGACGAGAAGCGCCACGCCTGGCAGGACGAGGGCCTGACCGAGTTCAACGGCCTGCAGGGCGAGGCGGACTTCTTCGCCGGCCGCGACGCCGAGGCGCGGGACAAGAATGTGTACACGCAGGTGGCGCGCATGGGGATCGAGGAGCCGATGATGCGCCACGGCGACCGCTACGACACGAACATCGGCTATGGCGTCGCGAGCTACATGAAGCCCTCCAACATCCTGATGATGCTCCGCGGCATGCTGGGGCCGGAGCTGTTCCAGCAGGCGTACCGGACCTACGGCAGCCGGTGGAAGTACCGGCACCCGACGCCCTGGGACTTCTTCTACACCTTCGAGGATGTGAGCGGCCAGGATCTCGGCTGGTTCTGGCGCACCTGGTTCTGGGAGACGTGGACCGTGGACCAGTCGGTGGGCAGCGTGACCCCGGGCCCGAACGGCACCACCATCGTCATCGTGGACAAGGGGCTCGCCCCGATGCCGGGCGAGGTGAAGGTGACGCGGAGCGACAGCACCGCCGTGATGGAAAAGATTCCGGTCAAGTATTGGCTCGACGGTCACGCCAGCTACAGCTTCACGGTCACCGGAGCGCCGGTCGTCAAGGTCGAGGTGGATCCGGAGCAGAAGCTCTCCGACGTCGACCGGAAGAACAACAGCTGGAGTCCATGAACCGCCGGTGGTTCACGACGACGATCGGCGCGTGCCTGCTGCTGGCCGCGCCGGTGTCGGCACAGGGTACCGATCCGGTCCCCGCATCCATCCGCGCGCGGGTCAACGCCCTGCAGCTGCACGACGGTGACGTGACGGTCCTCAGCATACCGCTCCAGACCGGCACGATTCTCTCCCAGTTCTACGCCCTCCGGGACTTCCAGCCGGCTTGGGGGTCATCCGACCGCATCGACGGGCTGCTCCAGGCCATCCGCGCCGCGCGCGCGGATGGGCTCGAGCCCCGGGACTACCTGCTTGACCCGCTCACCCAGCTCGCCCCCTTCGCACTCACGCCGGCGGCATCGGCCGCGCTCAAGGCGGACTTTGACCTCCTGGCCACCGAGGCGCTGATTCGCCTCTGGTCCTCCCTCACGGTCGGCAAGGTGGACCCCGCCGCGCTCGACACGACCTGGCATATTCCTGTCGCGCCGCTCCCCCCAGACGTAGCGGGGACCATCGAGGCGATCGCCACGTCGGACACGATGCCGGCAGCCATCGCCGCGCTCGGACCCCGTCACCCGCTCTACCTCCGCCTGCGGAGCGACCTCGCCCGGTATCGGGCGCTGGAAGCCAGCGGGGGATGGGAGCCGATCCCGGCCGGCCCGAACCTGGAGGAAGGGCAAAGTGATTCGCGGATTCCGGCGCTGCGGCGACGGCTGGCCCTGACAGGCGACCTTGACCCGCTGACCGTATCCGATACCGGCGCCGTGGCAACACCGGAGCTCACCGCGGCGTTGGCACACTTCCAGGCGCGCAACGGCCTCTATGCCGAT
>JAWKQM010000015.1 GCA_041390145.1 Gemmatimonadales bacterium
TTCGCTCGAAGACGACCTGATGCGGATGTTCGGGTCCGACCGGATTGCGGCATGGATGGACCGCAGCGGTGCGGAGGAGGGCGAGGTGATCACGGGGGCGCTGATCACCCGTGCCATCGAACAGGCCCAGAAGCGGGTCGAGCTCCAGAACTTCCAGACCCGAAAGCGGCTCCTCGAGTACGACGACGTGATGAACCAGCAGCGGGAGGTCATCTACTCCCTGCGGCTCTTCGCGCTCGAGAAGGGGGAGGAGCTCAAGGCGGAGAGCCGCCGGATGATCGAGGCGGCCCTGGGTCGGAGCGTGCACGAGTACCTCAGCGATGCCAGTCGCCCCGAGGAGTACGATCGGGCGGGGCTTCGCTCGGCGCTGACGCTGCAGTACCTGGTCTCGCCGGAAAAGGTGCTGTCAGCGTCGGATACCCATGACCTCGATGCGATCGTCGCGGCCACCCAGGCAGAGGGCGAGGCGGCGTTCCACCGGAAGATCGAGTACCTCAGGGAATTCGGCCGAAAGCTCAACATTCCGGATGTGGACGGGCAAATCCTCTCGCAGGTGATGCAGGCGGTCCTGGACGAGAAGTGGAAGGATCACCTCTACGACCTCGACCAGCTCCGGAACGCCATCCAGTACCGGGCCTACGGCCAGAAGGACCCGCTGATCGAATACAAGCGCGAGGCGTTCGATATGTTCGAAGACCTCATGCGCGACATCCAGTCCACGTTTACGGAGCGGTTCCTGAAGATTCAGGTCACCGCCGAGCCCCCCCGGCGACCGCCACCCCCGCCGCCGCCGGTCACCTCGCGCGGCGACGCGGAGCTCTTTGCGCCGACGGCCGGACGCACTCCCGGGGCGCCGCCGCCCGCGCCTGCGGTCAGCAGCAGCGCCGGGCCGCTGCGGGCTCCGCCTGTAGGGGGGATGGCCGAGGTTGGCCGGAATGATCCCTGCCCCTGCGGTTCGGGGAAGAAATACAAGAAATGCCACGGGGCGCGCTGAGCGGGGCACGCGTGATTTTGGCACCGTAGCATGAGCGGGCACGCCTTACGTTTGGGCGTGCCTGCTTCCGTTTCCCCCTCCGCCGTCCCTGACCGACCCCGCGAGCGCCTCTGGGCCCTGGGGCCCGCCGCGTTGACGCCGGGCGAACTTCTCGCCATCCTCCTAGGGACGGGAAGCACCACCACCCGCGTGGGTGAGGTCGCCGCCCGCCTGCTGGAGGCGGGGGGAGGGTCGTTGCGCCGCCTGGCGGCGCGGCCCCCCGCCGAGCTGTTGCAAGTGCCAGGCGTCGGGACCGCCAAGGGGGCGCGGCTGCTGGCCGCCTTCGAACTGGCGGCCCGGATGGCGGCGGAAACCCGCCCGACGCGCCCGAGAATCGGGGAGCCGGCGGATGTCGCCCGGCTCCTCGGGCCGCGGCTCCGGGACCTGGAGGTGGAGGAGTTCCGGCTGCTCGCGCTCGACAGCCAGAGCCGGGTGCTGCGCGAGGTGCTGGTGACGCGGGGACTCCTGAACAGCTCCCTGGTGCATCCCCGGGAGGTGTTCCGGCCGGCGATCGCAGAGGCGGCGGCGGGCATCATCGTCGTCCACAACCATCCGAGCGGAGACCCGACCCCCTCGGCCGAAGATCAGGCGGTAACCCGGCAGCTGGTGGCGGCCGGACGCCTCCTGGACCTGCCGGTGTACGATCACGTCGTGATCGCCGGCGACCGTTTCGTCAGTTTCGCCACCGCAGGACTCCTGTGACCGCTCCGACGCTCGACCTGGCCCCTGAACTTCGCGCCGTGCTCGCCAAGCACGCCGATCGCCTCGATCTGGACCTGATCGAGCGGGCGCTGCGCTTCAGCACGTCCGCGCATCACGGCCAGAAGCGGGCGTCCGGCGAGGAGTTCATTTCCCACAGCATCGCGGTGGCGATGATCCTGGCGGACCAGCTCCCCGACTCCACCTCCATCGCGGCGGCGCTGCTGCACGATGTCGTGGAGGATTCCGACGTCGGCGTCGAGGACATCGCGCGCGACTTCGGCCCCGAGGTCGGGGTCATCGTCGACGGCCTCACCAAGATCTCCCACCTGACCTTCCGCTCCACCGCCGAAGAGCAGGTGGAGAACTACCGCAAGCTGCTGCTGTCGATTGCCAAGGACGCGCGGGTCATCATCATCAAGCTGGCCGACCGCCTGCACAACATGCGGACGCTGGAGCATCTCGAGCCCCAGAAGCGGATGCGCATCGCCACCGAAACGCGGGAGATCTACGCCCCCCTGGCGCACCGCTTCGGCATGGCCGGGATGAAGGCGGAACTGGAAGACCTCGCCTTCCGCTGGCTGGAGCCGGAGGATTACAAGGTGCTCTCGGAGCAGATCGCGTCGGAGCGCGAGGCACGGGAGCAGATGATCGACCGGCTCCGCCGTCCGCTGGAGGACGAGCTGAAGCGGGCCGGGATCGACGCCGAAGTGACCGGCCGCCCCAAGCATCTCTGGTCCATCGAGCAGAAGATCAAGCGACGCGGCAAGCCCTTCGACGAGATCTACGACCTGATGGCCGTCCGTGTCATCGTGGCGACCGTGCCGGAGTGCTACCACGTCCTCGGCATCATCCACCACAACTGGACGCCGCTGCAGGAGCGGATCAAGGACTACATCGCCAGCCCGAAGTCGAACGCCTACCAGTCTCTCCACACCACGATCTTCGGGCCCGGGGGCGAGCTCTTCGAGGTGCAGATCCGCACCAAGGAGATGCACCGCACCGCCGAATACGGCATCGCGGCGCACTGGGTGTACAAGAACGAGGGCAAGGGCGACGACGAACTCGACCAGGCGCTCGGCTGGTTCCGGCAGCTGCTCGAGCTGCAGCAGGACACGCACACGCCGGAGGAATTCCTCGAGTTCCTCAAGGTGGACCTGTACCAGGACGAGATCTTCATGTTCACCCCGCAGGGGGACGTGAAGCGGCTGCCCAAGGGCGCGACGCCGATCGACTTCGCCTTCCACGTCCACACCGAGGTCGGGCTGCGGTGCCAGGGCGCCAAGATCAACGGGCGGATCGCTCCGCTGCACCGCGAGTTGAAGAACGGCGATACCGTCGAAATCCTGACCAGCCAGCACGCCCGGCCGAGCCGCGACTGGCTGAACCATGTGCACACGGCACGGGCGCGGCACAAGATCAAGCAATGGATTCGGGAGGAGGAGGAGTCGGTCAGCCTGCAGCTCGGACGGGAAATCCTCGCCCGGGAAACGCGGCGCCGCCGCCTCGATCCACCCACCCCGGATCAGCTGGAGCGTGGGGGCGAGGCGCTCGGGCTCCACAGCGGGACGGCGCTCGAAGTCGCGATCGGCCGGGGCGACGTGGCGATCGGGCAGGTGTTCCGGGTGCTCTACCCTGACCGGCCGCCGGACGAATTGCAGGACCCGAAGCCGACCGTCTTCGGCCGCCTGGTGGACCGGATCCGTCTCGGGCGCGGGATCAAGATCCACGGGGTCGATGGCCTGATGGTGCGCTACGCCCAGTGCTGCCAGCCGGTGCCCGGCGATTCGGTCACCGGGTACGTGACCCAGGGCCGGGGCATCTCGATTCACCGCGCGGACTGTCCAAACCTCCTGACGCTCAGCGCCGAGGGGCGCCGGGTCGAGATCGACTGGCAGGAGGTGGAGGGGGAGGCGTTCTCGGTACGGCTGGCGCTCTCAGGCGAGGACCGACGCGGACTCTACGCGGACATCATGTC
The DNA here is from genome assembly GCA_041390145.1 of Gemmatimonadales bacterium. NCBI lineage: Bacteria > Pseudomonadati > Gemmatimonadota > Gemmatimonadia > Gemmatimonadales > Gemmatimonadales bacterium. The sequence goes on from JAWKQM010000015.1 coordinate 3,711, forward strand.
GGCCATCAGCTCCACCGGCACCAACATCCGCTCCGCGGACATTCATACCAAGGACGGCACGGTCTTCGGCACCGTGTTCGTCGAGGTCGACAACATCGGCCATCTGGGCAAGGTGCTGAAGGCGGTGCGCCGGGTGAAGGGGGTGCACGAGGTGGAGCGCCGGGAGGCGCCGGGGACCGGGGCGGGGCAGTCGGGGCAGTAGGGGCGCGCGGCGCTGCCCCCCTCCCGCCCGGCCTCCCGGTCTACCTGTCGATCGCGCACCTCGTCGGGTTGCCTGACTCGAACCCCCGCTTGAACCACGCCATGCGCTGCGCGGCCGACCCATGGGTGAACGCATCGGGGTTCACGTATCCACCCCCCATTCGCTGAATGCGGTCGTCGCCCACCGCCGCGGCGGCGGCGAGGCCCTCCTCGATATCCCCGCCTTCCAGCAGCCCCCGCTCCTGGGCGGAGCTGGCCCAGATGCCGGCGTAGCAGTCCGCCTGCAGCTCCAGCGCCACCGAGTATTCGTTGGCGCGTGACGGGTCCCGTTGCTGCGCCTTCCTGATCTCGGCCTCCGTCCCGATCAGGCGCTGGACATGATGCCCGATCTCGTGGGCGAGCACGTACGCCTGGGCAAAATCGCCGGGCGCGCCGAAGCGGTCCCGCAACTCGTCGTAGAACCCGAGGTCGATGTAGACTTGCGAGTCGCCCGGGCAGTAGAAGGGGCCGGTGGCCGACTGGGCGTAGCCGCAGGCGGACTGCACGCCGTCACGAAAGAGGACGAGGCGGGCGTCGGTGTACTGGGCGTCACTGCCGGCGAAGATCGTCGCCCAGGTCTGCTGGGCGTCGTCGAGGACGAACGAGATGAACTGCTTGGTCGAGTCCTCCGCCGGCGACGAGACGGGGTCCGAGCCCGCCGTGACCGCGGTCGGATCATCCGCGAGTCCGCCCGCCAGCGAGAGGAAGTCCCGCTTGAAGACAATGCTCAGGATGAGCAGGATGACGATGCCGCCCAGGCCGAGCCGGCCGCCCGGGAGGCGACCGCCCCGCGCGCCGCGACGGTCCTCGACATTGGAACTCTGGTAACCACGCTGCCACTTCATGGGGCCTCCACGCGCTGAGCGGGGCGGGGCCCCGGGATCCGGATGATGACTCAATATTGGCTGCTCAAGACCGAACCGTCCACCTACTCGCTCGACGACCTCGAACGGGACCGGCACACCACCTGGGACGGCATCAAGAACGCCCTCGCCCTGATCAACCTCCGCGGCATGCATCCCGGCGACGGTCTGCTCTTCTACCACTCCGGCAAGGAAAAGGCGGTGGTGGGGCGGGGGAGCGTCGTGTCCGCGCCGCGCACCGACGGCAAGGTAACGGTCGTCGATGTCCGGTTCGAGGCGCGGTTGGGGAAGCCGGTCACGCTGGCACAGATCAAGGCCGACCCCGGGCTCGCCGGCCTCCCGTTGATTCGCAATACCCGCCTCTCGGTCATGCCGGTCACCGAGGACGAATGGGAAGTGGTGCAGCACCTGGGCGGGGCCGCCCGGAAATAGGGCGATACCCCTACCGAACATTTCCCGAAAGTGCTAGATTTGGGAGATGGCCACCACGCTCTTCAAAGTCGAAGCGCCCTTCACGCCCGCGGGTGATCAGCCCCGCGCGATCGAAGAGCTGACGGCCGGACTGCGCCGCGGAGACCGCTACCAGACGCTCCTCGGCGTCACGGGATCCGGCAAGACGATGACGCTCGCCAACGTCATCGCCGCCTACGGACGCCCCACCCTGGTCCTCTCGCACAACAAGACGCTCGCCGCGCAGCTGTACGGCGAGCTCCGCCAGTTCCTCCCCACCAACGCCGTCGAGTACTTCGTCTCGTACTACGACTACTACCAGCCCGAGGCCTACGTCCCGAGCTCCGACGTCTACATCGAGAAGGACGCCTCGATCAACCAGGACATCGAACGGCTCCGGCTTCGGGCCACCTCCAGCCTGATCGAGCGGGAAGATGTGGTCATCGTGGCCACGGTCAGCGCCATCTACGGCCTTGGCGACCCGGTCGAGTATCGCGCGCAGATGGTCACGGTGGAACAGGGGAGCGAGCGCGGACGCGACTCGATCCTCGAAGATCTCGTCGCCATCCAGTACAGCCGGAACGACGTCAGCTTCGAGCCCGGCACCTTCCGGGTCCGCGGCGACACGGTCGAGATCTTTCCCGCCTACGAGGAGCGCGCCGTCCGCATCGAGCTCTGGGGCGACACGGTGGAGCGGATCACCAAGATCAACCCGCTCACCGGCGAAGCGCTGCAGGCCATGCCCCGGTGCGCCATCTATCCCGCCAAGCACTTCGTGACACAGCGGGCCAAGATCGAGCGCGCGGTGCGCATCATCCGCGAGGAGCTCGCCGACCGGCTCAAGGTGCTGCGCGAGGCGGGCAAGCTCCTCGAGGCGCAGCGGCTCGAGACGCGCACCCACTTCGACATCGACATGCTCCTCGAGGTCGGCATCTGTTCCGGGATCGAGAACTACTCGCGCCACCTCAGCGGCCGCGCCGAGGGGGAACGCCCCGCCTGTCTCTTCGACTACTTCCCGCCCGAGTTCCTGGTGGTGGTCGACGAGTCGCACGTGACCTTGCCGCAGATCGGCGGGATGTCCAACGGCGACCGCGCCCGCAAGGAGACCCTCGTCGAGTATGGCTTCCGCCTCCCCTCGGCGCTCGACAACCGGCCCCTCCGGTTCGACGAGTTCCTCTCCCTCGCGCCGCAGATGATCAACGTCTCGGCCACCCCGGGCGATCTCGAACTCAAGCTGTCGGACGGCGCCGTGGTCGAGCAGATCATCCGGCCGACCGGTCTCATCGATCCGGTGGTCGAGATCCGGCCGGTGAAGGGCCAGGTCGACGATCTCCTCCACGAGATTCGCGAACGGACGCGCCGCAAGGAACGGGTGCTCGTCACCACGCTCACCAAACGGATGTCCGAGGACCTGACGGATTACTTCCAGCAGCACGGAGTCGCGGTGCGCTACCTGCACTCCGATATCGATGCCATCGAACGCATCGAAATCCTGCGCGGGTTGCGGCTGGGCGACTTCGACGTCCTCGTCGGCATCAACCTGCTGCGCGAGGGGCTCGACTTGCCGGAGGTGTCGCTGGTGGCCATCCTCGACGCCGACCAGGAGGGGTTCCTCCGCTCCGACCGGTCGCTGATCCAGACCGTCGGCCGGGCGGCGCGCCACCTTGGCGGACTCGGGATCCTCTATGCCGACCGGATCACCGGCTCGATGGAACGGGCGCTTCGCGAGATGGACCGACGCCGCGCCATTCAGGTCGCCTACAACGAGGAGCATGGCATCACCCCGCGCTCCATCGTGAAGTCGCTGGAGCAGGTCCGGCTCTCCACCTATGTGGCCGATGCCCGCACCGACAAGGTCGAACCGATTGAGGCGGGGTCCCTGGTGCGCGAAGACCTGCACGACCCGGCGGCGCGCGCCAAGGCCATCGCGGCGCTCGAGCAGCAGATGAAGGAGGCGGCGGCCGATCTCGAGTTCGAGCTCGCGGCGCTCCTGCGCGACCAGGTGAACGACCTCAAGGCCCTCGGTGCCCCCAATGTCCGGCGCGAAGGTGGCCGGCGACGCCGGTTCGCCTGATGCGCGAACTGACCGAGGCGCAACTGGTGGCCGAAGGCGAGGAACTCGGGCGTACGCTCCCGCCCGGCGCCATCCTGCTCTTCGAGGGCGACCTCGGCGCGGGCAAGACCACCTTCATCCGCGCCATCGCGCGGGGCCTCGGGGTCGAGGCGCCGGCCACGAGTCCGACCTATTCGCTGGTTCATCGGTACCGCGGGGGGCGGGGCCCGGTCTTCCACCTCGATTGCTACCGGCTGCGGGATCCCGACGAGGCCGCCGACCTCGATTGGGAGGCCCTGCTCGACGAAGGCGACGCCGTGTTGATCGAATGGCCGGAGAAGGCGGGCGCCTGGGTGCCGGAGCCCACCATGCGCTTCCGACTCACGCATCTCGACGATCCGGGTCGTCGCGGGCTGGAGTCGTTCTGATGTGGCTCGCGCTCGAAACCTCCTCCGACCGCGCGTCGGTTGCGGTGGGCCGGCCCGGGGAGGTGCGCGCCGAGGTCAGCCTGGAGGGGGCGCGCAAACACGCCGGCGCGCTGCCCCGGCTGATCGAGGAGGCGCTGGCCCAGGCCGGCACCGATCTGGCCGCGCTCACCGATGTCGTCCTCGGCGACGGTCCAGGGAGTTTCACTGGTCTGCGGGTGGGAGCGTCGGTTGCCAAGGCCCTGGTGCGCACCCACGGGCTGGCGTTCCACACCACGCCGGCGCTGGCTGGCGTCGCCTGGTCGGCCGGCGCCTCTCCCGCGGAGCGTGTGCTCGCCGTGGCGAACGCGCTCCGGGGCGAGGTGTATGCGGCGGAGTACCGGTTTCCGGAGGGACGACTCGAGGTTCTGCAGGAGCCGACGGTCTGGCTCCCGGAACGGTTGCTCGCCGACTGCCCCGTCCCCGATGTCGTGTGCGGGGTCCTTCCGGCGGGGCTGGCCGAGCGCCTGGGCGAATGGAGTTCGGGGTATCATCCCCGCGCCGTTCGCGGGGTGGCCACCGCTGGTGCGCTGCTCGCCCTCGCGGCGCGCCAGGATGGCGTGAAGCGGATCGCCGATCCGGCGGGCTGGGAGCCCAGGTACGGTCGCCCGGCGGAGGCGCAGGCCAAGTGGGAGCGGGACCATGGACAGTCACTTCCCGATACGCCCGGCCACCTTCGCTGACGCGGCGGCCATGGCCGCCATCGAGCGTCGGTGCTTCTCGGATCCCTGGCCGTTGGAGGGGTTCCGGGAGGTGTTCGGGCTGCCGGGGACAGTCGCGCTCGTCATGACCGAGGCCGACGAGCCAGTCGGGTATTTCCTCGCCCGCGAAATTCTTGGGACGGCCGAAGTGCTGAACCTCGCCATCGTGCCGGAGCAGCGGGGGCAGGGACTCGGAGCCCGGCTGCTCGATGCGGGGCTCGCGGCGGTCAAGGCGCGTGGGGGGACCGAGGTCTTTCTGGAGGTGAGGGCGTCCAATGCCGTGGCGCAATCACTGTACGCCGGACGCGGGTTCCGGACCGAGGGCCGCCGGCGGGGTTATTATCGGCGGCCCGACGAGGACGCGCTGGTGCTCCGGCTGGTCATGGCCCCGGTGCGGTCGAATGATGGTGACGGCGAGACATTGGTGTAGATTTGGACTGTCAGGGGCAGTACCGTACGGCTGTCCGCAGTCCCGAACCCTGTTGATGCGTGGGAGGTCATTGTGAGTCGGAGTCTGAACAAGGTCCAACTGATCGGGAATCTCGGGGCAGATCCGGAGGTGCGCAGCACCAACAACGGCTCCCGCGTGGCCACCCTCTCGGTTGCCACCAGCCGCCAGTGGACCGGCAAGAGCGGCGACAAGCAGGAAAAGACGGAGTGGCACCGGGTCATCCTCTGGAACACCAATTTCAGCAAGCTGGCCGACATCGCCGAGAAGTATTGCAAGAAGGGCGACAAGGTCTACATCGAGGGGGCCATCGAATACCGCACCTGGCAGGACCGCGAGGGGCAGACGAAGTACACCACCGAAATCAACGGCCGCGAGCTGATCCTGCTCGGCGGGCGGAGCGGGGGGGCCTCGGACGACTCCTACAGCTCGTCGAAGGTGGGGGCCGCCGCCTCCGCCCCGAAGAAGGACGAGTCCTTCGACGACTTTCCCGAGGCCCTCGACGGCGAGGACGACGACCTGCCGTTCTAGCCCGGCTGGTGCCCTGGTGGATCGAGGCCGAGGGCAGGGGGAGGTCCCCCTGCCGTCGGCCTCCCGTCTTTTGGGGGAGGAGGGCACAGCTCTTGCTTTTTGGTCGGGCCAGTCGCTTCCGTCGCTGAGGAAGTGGAGCAGGTCTGGACCTCTTAGCTTTTGTCCCGCAACGTGTTACATTGTGGGCGAGCGGGCTGGCCGACTGCCCGGTACTGCGTTGCAAATCACCGCAACCGTTTCCGGAAACCGAAGCGCCTCTACACCACAAGGACACCCATGGCTATGCGCAATGCGTCGACGGGGCAGTTCTCCGTGAGGGCTTTCCTGGTCGCCAGCCTCCTGGCCGGCGTCCCGGCAATCGCCCTGGCCCAGAACACCACCGTCCCCGAGACCCACACGGTCAAGAAGGGCGACACCCTCTGGGATCTCGCCAAGACGTATTTCGGCGATCCGCTTACCTGGCCCCAGATCTACAAGATGAACACTGCCGTCATCGAGGATCCACACTGGATCTATCCTGGCGAAGTGCTCCAGCTGGCGGGTACGGCCCCGAGTGTCATTCCGGCCGAACCGACCCAACCGGCCGCAGCGGCGCCGGTGGCGGCGGCGCCCGGACTGGTGGAGGTCGCACCGGCTCCCGCCGGTGAGCCCCGCCCTGCCGTCGAGCCCGAGGTGTACGCCGAGGCGCCTGCGCCGGCTCCCGGCGGCGGTGGCGCGCGTGCCGCGGGCCCGATCCCCGGCGACCCCACGAAGCTCTTCGGGACGAGCAACGCCCAGGGCGCCACCGGCGACCAGTTGGTGTCGTACACCGAGAAGGCCTACCGTCCCCTGCGTCCCGGTGAGTTCTACAGCGCCGGCTTCCTCACCGAAGACCAGAAGCTGAGCTACGGTGAGGTGCTGGGCGATGTGGAGCCGCCGATGGTGGCCAATCTGCAGCCGCCGTCCACGGCCAACCAGTTCTCGCGAATCGGCATCGTCCCCCCGAAGGGCGCCACCTACCAGGTGGGCGACTCGTTGGCGGTGGCCAAGCGGATTACCAGCTACGCCGGGTATGGCGATGTGATCTGGCCCACCGGGCTCGTGCGCGTCGTCGAGGTGACTCCGGAGCAGGCGACTGCGATCATCCTCAAACAGTACGGCCGCATTCGCATCGGACAGGTCGCGCTGCCGCTGGAGCGCTTCAGCCCGGGCGGGTCGGGGCGCGCAGTGCCGGTCGCCGACGGCATCGAGGCCAAGGTCATTCAGGCCCGGTCAAGCAACGTCCTGACCGAGCAGCAGACGATCCTCTTCCTCGACAAGGGTCGCGAGGAGGGTGTGGCGCCGGGCGATGTGTTCGAGCTCTGGCGGACGCCCGAGGCGCGCTGGGATGCCGCGTACACGGTCGCCGAGCCGATGGCCCGGCTCCAGATTGTGCGCGTGGGTGAGCACACCTCATCCGCGCTGGTCGTTCGCGTCATCTCGGCCGACATCAAGCCGGGGACCACGGCCAAGCAGGTCGCCAAACTGCCGAACTGAGTTCGCCCCACTTTCGTACCCCGAGCACGCGGGGCCACCCGCCCTTCACGGGTCGGCCCCGCGTGCTTCGTTTTACCCTCACCCCTGAGGCTGGACATGGCTCGACGTGCCCTTGTGACCGGCGGTGCCGGCTTTATCGGCTCCCACATCGTGGAGGCGTATCTCGCCGCCGGATGGGAAGTCACCGCGCTGGACGACCTTTCCCGCGGGAAGGCGTCCCAGGTGCCGGATGGCGTCCCCCTCGTCGTCGCCGATATCCGCTCCGACCTGGCGCGCACCACGGTCGCGACCGGCGGCTTCGACGTCCTCAACCATCATGCGGCGCAGATTGACGTCCGCTTCTCGGTCGAGCAGCCGGCGGCCGACGCCGACATCAACATCGCCGGCTTCGTCAACATGCTCGATGGGGCCGGGCAGGGCGGGGTCCAGCGCGTGGTCTTCGCCAGCAGCGGGGGCGTGGTGTACGGCGATCCCGATGTCATTCCCACCCCGGAATCCGCCCCGAAACGGCCCGTATCCCCGTACGGGGTGAGCAAACTCGCGGGGGAGCACTACCTGCGTGCCCTCGGCGGGTTGCACGGGTTCGAGGGGGTCGCCTTGCGGTATGCCAACGTCTGCGGACCCCGCCAGGATCCCAAGTCCGAGGCCGGCGTGGTCTCCATTTTCGTGTCCCGACTCCTGGCCGGCCAGCCGCTGGCCATTTTCGGAGACGGAAAGCAGACGCGTGATTATGTTTCTGTCTTGGATGTCGCCCGCGCGAATGTGCTGGCGAGCACAGCGCCGCTCGCGTCGGGTGACGATCATGACACCCGGGCGTTCAACATCGCGACCGGGATCGAGCGCTCCGTGCTCGAGCTGGCCGACATTGCGGGGAAGGTGACCGGGCAGACCCCGGTGCTGAAGATGGAGCCGGCGCGTCCGGGCGAAATCCTCCGCAGTGCACTGGACCCGAAGAAAGCCGCCGACGCACTCGGCTGGCGGCCCGAAATGCCGTTCGACGACAATCTCGCGCTGCTCATGGAATGGTTCCAAACGGAGGGGTAATGCTCCTGCAGGTCGGTGGCGCGGTTCCGCGCTCGTCGTTTGAGCTTCTGCAACAGGCCGGCGGCGAGACCAAGATCGTCCTTGCTGTCACCGCCCTCTTCTCCATCGTTTCCTGGTTCATCATCGGCCTCAAATGGTGGCAGTTCCGCCGGATCCGCCGCCAGGCGGATCACTTCTTCACGGAGCTGGAGCGGACCACCCGCCTGCAGGAGGCGTACACCATCCTGATGAAGCAGCCCCCCTCGCCGTACAATCGGCTCTTCCGCGAGGGGATGAACTTCTACAGCGAACTCCGGCCCGGCGCCCTGCGCGACGAGGCGCCGGCCTCCCGCGCCTCGCTCAGCATGACGCAGCTCGAGGCGCTCAAGATGGTGCTTGGCAAGGAAGTCTCCGCCGAGCGCGAGCTGGCCGCCCACCTCGTTCCCTGGCTCGCCACCATCGGCGCGGTCAGCCCGCTCCTCGGTCTGCTCGGCACCGTCCTCGGCATCATGGACGCCTTCATCGGCATCGCCGCCAAGGGATCGGGCAACATCGCGGCGGTGGCGCCTGGCGTTGCCGAGGCCCTCATTACCACGGTGGCGGGCCTCGCCACCGCCATTCCCGCCATGATGGCGTACAACTTCTTCGTCCATCGGACCCGCGTGTTTGCCGGGGAACTCGAGGGGTTCGCCAACGAGCTCATCGGCACCATGGCGCGCGAGGGGTTGCTCTAGGTGGCCCGGCTCGGCGGGCTGGGCGGTGGTGGCGACGACGGCGACATGCACCTCAGCGCCGACATCAACGTCACCTCGCTGGTGGACGTCGCGTTCGTGCTGCTGATCATCTTCATGATCGCCGCGCCGCTGATGACGGGCGGCGTCGATGTGCAGTTGCCGCAGGCCGAGGCGAGGCCGCTCCCCTCCAAGGAAGGGATGGTCGTCTCGGTCGATCGGGAAGGCCGGATCTTCATCGACCAGACCAAGGTCACCTACAACGACTTCCGCGTGACCTTCAAGGCGCTGGTCGAGAGCCGGAAGCCGTCTGGCGTCTACCTGCGCGCCGACCAGCGGGTGCCCTACGGCGACGTGGTGCGGGTCCTCGCGGTCATCCGGAACAGCGGCATCAAGGACGTCGGGTTGGTGGCTGAGGAGGAGGACCAGACCAAGTGAGCCGTCCGGTGGCAGTGCGGCGGCGGGCGCCTGAGGTGGCGGCGGGGGCGGCAGGGAGCGCACTGGTCCATCTGCTTGCACTCGCCCTGCTGGTCGTCGGGGTCAAGGCGCCGCCGGCGATGGCGCCGGTCTACGCGGTGGAACTGGTGGCAGCCCCGGCCCCCACGGCCAACAAGCGCCCCGCCCCCGAGGCGGTGACCCGACCGGTGGAACAGCCCGACCCCGGCCCGCCGGTGACCAAACCGAACAAGGTCTCCCCGATCCCGTCCGCCAAGGCGCCCCCGAAACCGAAGGCGACGGCGCCGAAGACCACCACCACGCCCGCCAAGCGGGAGCCGGCGCCCCGGTCCGAGTCCAAGACCGTCCCGGCCCCCGGGGAGACGCCGAGTACCGGCAACGACGCGGTCAACATCAAGACCCCCGGCCTGCAGTTCGCCTATCCGGAGTACTTGCGGAACATCGTGGCGCAGGTCTATCGCCGCTGGGATCGTCCCGGCGGGAACCAGAGCCTGCGGGCCGAGGTGAGTTTCTTCATTCTGCGGGATGGCAGCGTGCGTGATATTCGATTCGTGACCCCCTCTGGCAACTTCAGTTTCGACCTCAGCGCGCAGGGCGCCGTGGAGGCCGCCGGGAAGGCGCAGGCGTTCGGGCCGCTCCCTGATGGGTACGAAGCCGACGTGCTGCCGGTGAGTTTCTTCTTCACCCCGCAGGCGGGCTCGTGAACCGGCTCCTTCTGACAGGCCTGCTGCTGGCGGCTGTGTCGCCCCTCTCGGCCCAGGACCCCACCCCGCCGCTGGACCGCGGGGTGCGGGTGGGTATCACCTACCAGCCCGGCACGCGTCCCCGCCTCGTCATGCTGCCGGGGCCGGGTCTCGACTCGGTCCGCGCCATCATCCAGCGCGACCTCGACTTCAGCGACCGGTTCGAGGTGCTGCCGCTGGCGCCGAGCGGCTCATCGGTGGCGTCCACGATCAACTATCAGCTGTATCGGACCCTTGGCGCGGAATACGGCGTCGAGGTGCGGGCGAGCGCCGCCGGCGCGGCGGTGCGGCTGCACGATATCGGTGGCGGGACGGTGCGGCAGGAGCAGTCGTTCACCATTCCGGCGGAGTCGTCGCCCGACTTCCGGATGGCGGTCCACCGGATTTCGGACGAGGTCGTGCGCTGGGTGACGGGCACCCCCGGGGTCGCCGCCACCCGCCTGCTCCTGCTGATCGACCGGCGCGCCTATCGCATCGACAGTGACGGCGCGGCCATGACGGCGGTGACCCCCGCTTCCGAGACGATTCTGTCACCGACCTGGTCGCCGGACGGCCGCTCCATCGCGTACACCCGCTTCCTCGACGGGTCGGGTCCTATCATGCTGCTGAACCTGGCCACGGGCCGGTCACAGCGGGTCGCCGGGACCGAGTCCCAACTGAACTTTACGCCTGCCTTTTCGCCGGACGGCCGGACACTGGCCTTCGCCCGGACCGACCAGGAGGGCGGCACGGACATTTTTGCGGTCAACATTGTGGATCAGTGCTGTCTCCGACGGTTGACCGTGGGGCGTTTCGCGGATAACCTTTCGCCCACGTACGCGCCGGATGGTCGACGGATCGCGTTCGTTTCGACGCGCCCCGGCACCCCGCAGATCTACGTGATGTCGTCGGACGGGACTGACCAGGAGCTGCTGGCCCCTTATGATTATGGGGCGACCGGCGCGTCAAATGCGCCGGAATGGTCGCCGGATGGCGCGTCCGTGGCGTTTCACCGGGACATCGACCGCGCGCCGCAAGTCTTTATTCTCGAGGTGGGCAGCCGACGGTTCAAGCAGCTGACTTCGAGTGGTCGCAACTCCGATCCGACCTGGGCCCCCGACGGCCGCCACCTCGCGTTCGTCTCCGACCGGAGCGGACGGCAGCAGGTCTGGATCATCGATACGGAGACGGGGCGCATTCGCCAGATCGCAACCTCCGGCGACGTCCGTCTCCCGCATTGGTCCCGCCGACTGGGCGGTACTGCACCGTAACCTCAACACCCCCGATTGGAGTACCTATTATGAAGTCCCGTTCCCTGATGGTCTTCGCGCTGCTGGCCGCGGCCGCCTGTGGCGGCAAGAAGCCCGCTGAGACCCCGCCACCGACCCCGGCGCCGGCCCCGATTGACAGCACCGCGATCAAGGCAAGGATGCGGCAGGACTCGATCAACGCCGCTGAGGCGCGTGCGCGCGCCGCCGCCGAGGCTGCGGCCGCCGCGGCCGCGAAGCTGCAGGCGCAGCTGACCGCGGAAGTGACCTCCATGATTCACTTCGACTTCGACAAGTCGGACATCAAGCCGGAGTACCAGGCCGATCTCAACCGGAAGGCCGCCATCCTGAAGGCCAACCCGGCCCTCACCATCCAGATCGCCGGCAACTGCGACAACCGCGGATCTGACGAGTACAACCTTGCCCTCGGCAATCGCCGCGCGGCGGCCGCCCAGCGGTACCTGATCAACCAGGGCGTCTCGGCCGGCCAGATCAGCATCGTGTCGTACGGCGAAGAGCGCCCGGTGGACCCGGCCAACAATGAGACGGCCTGGGCCATGAACCGGAACGACCAGTTCACGCCGACGGCCGGCGGCAACAACTTGATGGCGCCGAAGTGATCCCTCGGATCACGCCGATCCTCGTGGTGGCGACCGTCGCTCTGGGGGGCTGTGCCCTCCGGAGCGACGTGCGCCGGCTCGAGGAGCAGTTGACCACCATGCAGGACGAAAACGCCCATCGGGACTCGATGCTGGCGGCGCAGCTCACGCAGGTGCTCGCGATCCAGCAACAGGCCGGTGACTCCCTCGCCGCGGTAGAGGCCAATCTCCGTGCCTTTCGCGGGGAGACGCTCGGGCAGCTCTACGATGTCCAGAAACAGTTGCTGCAGGTGCAGGAACTGGCCGGTCAGAGCAGCCGGCGCCTCAACGAGCTCCGGGGCGACCTGGATGCGCGCGGGCAGCAGCTGAGCGGGGCAACCCCCGCGGCCGGCGGCGCGAGCGGGGCGGGGGGAGCGAGCAACGCCTCCGCGGTGCAGATGTACGAGGCGTCGCTCCAGCAGTTGCGCCGCGGCAGCACCGGGACGGCCCGCGCCGGCTTCCGGCAGTTCCTCGAGCAGTATCCGACCGCGCCCGAGGCGGCGGATGCGGTGTACTTCATCGGTGAGAGTTTCAGCACGGAGGCTCCCGACTCTGCGGCGACCTACTATACGGAGGTTGCCGACAAGTATCCGTCGTCGCCGCGCGCCGCGAGCGCGCTCTACCGGCTGGGGTCGATGGCGGAGTCCGCCAAGGATACGACGGCAGCCCGCGGGTACTACCAGCGGTTGATTGCAAAGTATCCGACGTCGAACGAGGCGGCGCTCGCCCGCGACCGCCTGAAGGCGCTCGGGCAGTAGCCCGGCGCCGCCCGCCCCGATGGCCGTCCCCCGTGGCGAGATGCCGTTCCTCGATCACCTCGAGGAACTCCGGTCGCGTCTCATCAAGGCACTGGTCGCGGTCATCGTGGCGTTCGGGGCAGGGCTGTGGATTGTCCAGCGCTTCCAGTTTGTCTCCCTGCTCAAGGCGCCGATCGCGCCCTACCTGACCGGCGGACGGCTCACCGTGCTGAGCCCGACCGAACCGGTCATGATCGTCCTCAAGCTTTCGCTCCTCATCGGGCTTGTCCTCGCCTCGCCGTTCCTGCTCTATCAAATCTGGGCCTTCCTGAGCCCCGCGCTCTACGAACGGGAGCGCCGCGCCTTCATCCCGGCTCTCCTCGTCGGGACGCTGCTCTTCATCACCGGGGCCACCCTCGGATACGTCTTCGTGGTGCCCCAGGCCCTGCGCGTCCTCTTCAGCTTCCAGACCGAGGCGCTCCAGCCGATGATCACGTACGACGCGTACTTCAGCTTCGTACTGCAGATCCTCATCGGGCTGGGCCTGTCGTTTGAGATCCCGCTGGTCATCACGATCCTCGCGGCCTTCGGCCTGATCACCCCCGCCGCCCTGAACCGGTTCCGGCGGTTCGAGATCGTGCTCGCCTTCGCCGCCGGTGCGCTCCTCTCGCCGGGCGCCGATGTCCTGTCGATGCTGATGATGACCTTCCCGATCCTCCTGCTTTATGAGGTCGGGGTGGCGGGCGCAATCGTGATGCACCGGCGCCGGCTCCGCCGCGCGGCGGCGGCCGCGGCGGCCGGGTTGATCGCGTTGGCGCTCTGGGGGGCGCCGCTGGAGGCCCAGAACCCCACGCTGCCATCGCGGCCACCCAAGGGAATGGCGGATTCCGCGGTGCGTGCCACCCCCGGAGCCGCGCCGGGCGACTCAGCCGCCCTCGCGCGTGTGGAAGGCGGTCAGCCGGTGGACACCGCCGCCGCCCGTCGGCTCGGGCTGCCCACCGCCCCGGTCTTTCCCTTCCCGGCTCCCGACTCGACCATGCAGTTCCTCCTGCAGCGGCCGGGGTACGTGGTGACGCGGTACCGGGCCGATTCGGTCACCCTGTTCGCCGACCAGAAACGGATTCTCATGGTGGGCGACGCCCGCACCGAGCGCGAAGGGGCGACGCTGGAGGCCGGGGAGATCGATTACCAGGATGCCATGGGGATGCTCGACGCCCGCGGGTCGCCGATGCTCTTCAGCGAGGGTAACATCCTGGTGGGCAAGGAGATCCGATACTATACCGAGTCAAAGAGGGGCGTCGTCAACGGCGCCCTCACGAGTTTTGACCAGGGCGGTGCCGAATGGTTCCTCCGGGGCAGTATTGCCCAGGACTCGAGTTCCAAGCGGATTTATGCCGCCTCCAGCGAAATCACCAGTTGCAACCTTCCCGACCCCCACTACCACTTCTCCGCCGGCGAGGTGAAGTGGATCAGCGGGACGGTCATGGTCGCGCGTCCGACCGTGCTGTACGTGCGCGACGTCCCGGTGATGTGGTTGCCGTTCGTGTTCCAGGATGGCCGGCCCGACCGCCATTCGGGGATCCTGGTGCCCCGGATCGGCTTCAACGACGTGGTGCGAACCTCCCAGAGCTACAAGCGCCAGATCACCAACATCGGGTACTACTGGGCGGCGAGCGACTACTTCGACATGACGGTGCGATTCGACTGGCTCGACCAGCGGTACTCCACCCTCGCCGTCCTGGGGCGGTACCGGTGGCTGGATCGTTTCACCAACGGGTCGATCGGCTTCAGCCGGCAGTGGGCCAGCGAGGGCGGCCGCTCGACCGGGATCATCTGGGACCATCATCAGGTCTTTTCCCTGAACAGCTCCATCAATCTCTCGCTGAACTATGTGACGAACAGCAGCATCGTGCGCAACAACGCGATCGATCCGCTGCTGACCACGCAGCAGATCACCAGTGCCCTGAACTACACGCACCGGTACGGCTGGGGCACCCTCACGCTCGGCGGCAACCTCCGGCAGAACATCGAGAACAACAGCCTGACCAGCCAGCTGCCGGCCATCACGCTGAGCCCAAAGCCGGTGAACATCGGCGCCAACGTCACCTGGTCGCCGGGGCTGTCGTTCACGACGGAGTGGCAGCGGAAGCAGCCGCTGTCGCCGCCGACGGTGGTCACCCTGCCCAGTGGCGCCGTGGACACCCTGGCCAACACGTTCAATGCGCGGGCCACCACCTTCAGCCTCGAGACGCCGCTCCGCATCGGGAGCTTCAATTGGCGGAACAGCGTGCGTGTCACCGACCAGGAACGGGATGTTCCCTCGTTGAGCGGCGTCTGGGTGCCCGATACCGCCAATCCCGGCGACTCGGTGTTCGTCACCCAGACGTACAGCGGGACCTACTCGACCGGCCTCGATTGGGACACCGGCATCAACCTTCCGCTGCTCTTCCGCGGCTCCTGGAAGCTGCAGCCATCGGTCGGCGTGGCGAACGTCGCCAGTGGCCAGCCGTACCTGGTCCGGAACCAGACGACCAACGGCGAGTGGGTGGCGCAGTCGAAACGGGTCGCCTTCAACATCAGCGCCAGCCCGACCTTCTTCGGCTTTTACCCGGGATTCGCAGGCTTCCAGCGAGTGCGCCACAGCTTCACCCCGGTCATTTCCTACTCCCTGTCGCCCGAGGCCGCGATTCCGGAGGACTTTGCGCTCGCGACCCAGACCGTGGGAACGCGCACCCTGCAGCTCACCAGTCCCCGGACGGAGCGGCTGTCGATCGGATTGAACCAGAATATCGAGGGGAAGAAACTCGCCGCCGGCGCGGACAGCACGGCCGAGGGCGCCGGCCGGAAACAGCGGGTCCTGAGCATTACCACCAGCCCGGTCGGCTACGATTTCGAGCAGGCGAAGGAGCCGGGGCGGAACGGGTGGACGACGCAATCGCTCACCAACTCCTTCCAGAGCGACCTCCTGCCCGGGTTCAACCTGGCAATCACCCACGACCTCTGGAACGGGCCTGTCGGATACGACTCCTCCTCGTTCGATTTTGCCCTCCAGCAGATCGGGCTCAGCTTTGCGGTGTCCTCGGCCACCTTCGCCCCGCTGCTTCGGCTTTTTGGCCTCGCCACGCCGAGCGCCAGGCCGGGCGCGGAACCTGATCAGGGGGGGTATGTGGCCGATACCTATCGCCCGGTCCGGCCGGGGCCGGAGGCGATCTATGGCAACAATCTTGGCCCCACTCCCCTCGGCAGAGCGTTCCGCGCCAATGTCAGCTACACCTACCAGAAGAGCCGGGTCGGCGGCCTGACGCAGTCCAACATCGGGTTCAACACGACGTTCTCGCCGACACCGCTGTGGGGCGTCTCCTGGTCCACGCAGTACAACGTGACCGACGGGACGTTCGAATCCCAGATCATCCGGCTGGAACGCGAACTCCACGAGTGGCGGGCCGGCTTCAACTTCGTCCGAAATCCCAACGGCAACGTCACCCTGTACTTCTCGATCTCGCTGACCGACCTCCCGGAGATGAAGCTCGACTACAACCAATAGCGGCTCCGGTCGCAAACGTCCCCGTGAGCGGACAGGGGACCGATTGCCGCAGTCATCTAACCCGTTGTGTTGCCGTTGTTTATGGCGTTGAACCTCATGGCATGGACCGTGCTTCTCACCGGGTGTCCCCTCTTCGAGGAATTCTGATGCGTTTCGCCTGGGCCGGTGCGGCCATTCTGACACTCGCTGCCTGCGACACCTATACCGATCCCTACGGTCCGCCGCAGGGCGGAATTCAGCCGCCGGTGGCCCTGTACTACCAGCTCGATCCCGTCGGCACCGGCACGGCGCCCTCCGGGGTCCTGCTCAGCTGGCCGGATGACGGCGACCCCAACCTGGCCGTCTGGAACATCTACTCGCGCGGGTCGACGTCGGAGGCGTTCGGGCTCCGCGCTTCGACCACGTCCAACACCTTCCACGACAACGGGCCGCCCGACCTCCAGTATTACGTGGCCGCCGAGGATCTCTCCGGGTTCGAGAGCGGGCCGAGCCCCACGGTCACCATCGACGAGCGCCTCATGTTGCCGGCGCCGGCCACCCTGCTCAGCACAAGCCTCGACGGCGCCATTGCGCTGGCCTGGGCCGACAACGCCCACGCCGCCTCCCCCTCGCGCTTCTCCGACTACCGGATCTACAGCGCGGCGTACGACCTGGACGCCGGTCTCTGCGATGTGAACTGGTACCTCGAGGGCACCACGGTGGCGCCCGAATTCATCGCCGGTGCCTTGCCGAACGGTCAGCCGCGCTGCTTCGCGGTCACCGCCGTCAGCCTCGAGGGGTACGAGAGCCTCTGGTCGCCCATCCGCGCCGACACGCCGCGGCCCGACGCCCGGAATGTCGTGCTGTACGCCTCTGACATCACCCTGGCGCAGAGCGGCTTCCGGTTCTGGAAGGACCTCAACAACGATTTCCTGGTGCAGCCCAACGAGCTGGGCCTGGTCGGTTCCGGTTCCGCGACAGACATCGATTTCGTGGTCGAACGGAACGGCGTCAGCGGGCTGCGGCTTCGGCCGGTTCGGGCCGGCACCGGCGTCGAGTTCTATGGCAACACCCCGGTCGGCGACTTGACCGACATCGACTGGGCACCGAACCAGGTGTACAGCCCGCTGCCCATCGACGCACTCGTCGGCTGGGGGTATGTCTTCGAGATGAGCGCCGGGGATGCCTTCGCTCGTTACGGAGCGCTCAGGATCAGCCATGTCGGGCAGGACTACATCATCGTCGACTGGGCCTATCAGACTGACCCGGGGAATCCCGAGCTCGTGCCCGGGGGCGGTGTGCGCACCGCCCGCCCGACCGGCGTGACGGTCAGGCAGTAGTCCGGCCTTGTGTCGGCAGGGGAGTTCGGGCAATTTCGACCGATGCCTACCGACACCCTGACGCTCGACGGCCAGTCACTCACCATTTCCGATGTCGTCCGCGCGGCACGCCAGTCAGCGTGCCGCGTTGGCATTGCGCCCGCCGCACTGGGGGCGCTCAAGGCCAGCCGGGGGCGCGTGGAAGCCGCCCTGGCATCGGGCCAGACGATCTACGGGATCAACACCGGCTTCGGGAAGCTCGCCAACGTGCTGATTGCGCCAGGCGACCTCGAGCGTCTGCAGGTCAACCTGATCCGCAGCCACGCCGCCGGTGTCGGCGCACCGCTGCCCGCCGAGGTGGTCAGGGGGCTGATGATTCTCCGGGCCAACGTCCTGCTCCGCCCGACGAGCGGGGTCCGTCCCTCACTTGTCGAGGCGCTGGTCGCGCTGCTCAACGCCGGCCTCATCCCCGTGGTGCCGGAGCAGGGCAGTGTCGGCGCCAGCGGGGACCTGGCGCCCCTGAGCCACGTGGCACTCGTCCTGATGGGAGAGGGGGAGGTGCTGCAGGGGGGACAGCGGATCCCCGCGGGCGCCGCGCTGTCGGCGGCCGGCCTGACCCCGCACCGATTCGCACCGAAGGAAGGACTCGCCTTCATCAACGGCACCCAGGCGCAGACCGCGATGCTCGCCCTCCTGGTGCATGATGCCGAGGTCCTGTGGCGGAGTGCGGTGGGCGCGGCCGCCATGAGCCTCGAGGCCTTGCGGGGCACGCCGACGCCCCTCGACGAGCGGATTCACGCGGCGCGTCCCCACGCGGGCCAGATCGAGGCGGCGCGCCTCATGCGCGCACTCCTGGCGGACAGCGTCATTCGTGATTCACATCGCGAGGATGATCCCCGCGTCCAGGACGCGTACAGCCTCCGCTGCACACCGCAGGTCCTCGGCGCCGTCTGGGACGCCATTGCCTTTGCCGCCCGCACGGCATCGATCGAGCTGAACGCCTCCACCGACAATCCGCTGGTCTTCGAGAATGGTGACGTCCTCTCGGGCGGCAATTTCCACGGGCAGCCGGTGGCGCAGGCGCTCGATTTCCTGGCGGTGGCGCTCACCACCCTGCAGGCAATCGCGGAGCGGCGCGTCGAACGGCTCGTGAATCCCGATCTCTCCCAGGGGCTGCCCGCCTTCCTGACCGCCGATCCGGGGCTGTCCTCCGGCTACATGATGGTGCAGATCACCGCCGCCGCGCTGGTCGCGGAGTCGCGGACGCTGGCCTACCCGGCGAGCATCGGGTCCATTCCGACCGACGCGAACCAGGAGGATTTCGTCCCGATGGGCATGGGGGCGGCGTACAAGGCGCGTCGCATCCTCGACAACGCCCTGCACGTGGTTGCCACGGAACTCCTTTGCGCCGGGCAGGGCCTCGACCTGCTGCAGCCGCTGACGCCGGGGCGCGGGGTTGGGCGGTTGCACGCGCGGCTCCGCGGGCTGACGCCAGCTGTCCCGCCGCTCGCCGAGGACCGCCCACCCGCGCCGGACCTGGCACGCCTTGCCCTGGCCCTCCGCGAGGCGGTCTTCGATCCCGCCACCATCGCGTAGCTTGCTCCCCCCCTGCCGCCTCCATATCTTACGGGGACGTGTGCCCCATAAGTCCAAGTCCTGTCGCTGTTTTCCTCCTTCTCTGGCCGAGCCCGAATGAACCTCGATAAGCTCAAAGACACCGCCAGGAAGCATGAGCAGAAAGAAGACTGGCGGAAGGCCATCGAGGTCTACCAGCGAGTCCTGCAGGCGTTCGAATCCGGCGAGGAAGCGGCACCCGACCTGGCGCTGTACAACAAGGTCGGCGACTTGCACTTGAAGGTCGGTGACATTCCCGCGGCGGTGCGCTCCTACGAGCGGGCCGTGGAGCTCTACAGCGAGCAGGGCTTTTCCAACAACGCCATCGCCGTCTGCGGCAAGATCCTCCGGTACGACCCGCACCGCACCCGCACCTACATCCAGCTCGCCAGGCTGCACGCCAAGAAGAACATGGCGGGCGAGGCCAAGAAGAACCTCATCGAGTACCTCGAGCGAATGAATCGCGAGGGACTCCGGGACGACGCGTTCCGGGACGTGAAGGCCTTCGCCGACCAGTTCGCGAGCAGCGACGAAATTCGCATCATGCTGGCGGAACTGCTGCGTGTCGCGTCCCGTGGTGCGGAGGCGCGCGAACAGCTCGAGAAGCTCGCCTCCGACCTCGAGAGCCGGGGAGACCAGGCCGGGGCCCAGCGGACCCGCGACCGCATGCACGAAATGGAGTCCAGCGAAGCACCCGCGCCGCCGCCGGAGGACGCGCCACGACGCAGGGGCGACCTGGTCTTTCTCGACATCGGGCTCGACACCCCGTTCGGTTCGCCGACCGGTTTCGGGGCGCCAACCCGCGAGGTGCGGTTGGTCGAGGAGCCGGACGCGCCGCCGCCCTCGCTCGACCCGCCGACCGGGGAAGTGACAATCTCGGCGTCCGACCTGATGCAGTCAGACATCGAGGACACCGAGGCGGCAGAGTTCGACGTGGTACCGGTGGAGGGGCTCGAGCGGGTGGAGGCGGGGGCGCTCGACGAGATGGAGATCCTGCCGGTCGATCCCGACCTGGTGGCCGATCAGACCCACCTGGAGCCGGACGAGGCCCCGCCGCCGGTCGACGGCTTTGAGCCAGGCATGGCCGACGACACCGGCACCGTGCCCCTGGTCGCCAATGATGTCACCGGCCTCGTGTCCGACTTGACGATTGATATCACGACCGCGTCGCAACTGGACGAGGACGCGCCCGAGCGCATCGAGGAGGAGCCACTCCTCGGGGATCTCGAGGTTTCGATCGAGACGGACCAGGAGAGCTACGCCGTCGAGGTGCCGCCCGTCTGGGACGTGGACGATCCGGCACTTGAACTGGTCGACGAGGCCGCCGGCACGGAGGGCGCCGAGGCGACCGAGGTGGTGGAGCTGCCTCCTGAAGCGCGGGTGTCCGCGCTCGAGGACCGGGTCCTCGACGATCCCGACAATCCGGACGTGCACCGCGCACTGGGCGAGGCCCTCCTGTCGCTCGGGCAACGCGAGCGGGGGATCGAGGAGCTCGATCTGGCGTTGAGCCGCCTCGAGGAGCTCGAGGATTGGGACCGCGCCAACGATGTCGCGGAGGAACTGGCCCGGCTCGAGCCATCCGAAATCCGGTACTTCCAGAAGCTGGTCGAGTTTGCCTATCGGGTCGGTCACCGGGGACGGGTCGTCGAGGCATACCTGGAACTGGGCGACGCCCTGGTGCGGATCGGTGCCGTCGAGAAGGCACTGGCGGTCTACGGCCGCGTCGCCGAGAGCGAACCCGACAACGCACGGGCGCGCGCCGCCATCGACTCCCTCGCCCCGCCGCCGCCGCCCACACCCCCGGTGGTGTCCGCCCCGCCCGCTCCGCCCCCGTCGGAGGAGTTCGTGGATCTCGGGGCCATGCTCCTCGATGGCGATGCCAGGGAGAAGCCGAAGGACACCCGGATGCGGGTGCAGGACGAGGAGCCGACGGGCGATGAGGAGCGAGATTTCGCCGAGATGCTGAAGCAGTTCAAGCGGGGGCTGGACGAGAACCTCGAGGACGAGGACTACCAGTCGCACTACGACCTGGGCATCGCGTTCAAGGAGATGGGGCTGCTCGACGAGGCCATCGCCGAATTCCAGAAGGCCCTCCGCTCGCCGGATGCGCGCCTGCGCACGTCGGAGGCGCTGGGCTCGTCATTCTTCGACAAGGGCCAGTTTGCCGTGGCGGAGGCCATCCTGCGCCGCGCCGTCGACGGGCTGAGCGGCCAGGACAACGAGAAGATCGGCCTCCTGTACTGGCTCGGCCGGGCGCTCGAGGCGGAAGGGCGGGGGAACGAGGCCCGACCCTACTATGAGCGGGCGCTGGCGGTGGACGTCAAGTTCATGGACCTCAATGACCGGCTGAAGGCCATCCTGAAGGGCGGGGCGTCGTGACCCAGGCGACCCCGGCGACCCTCGCCGACATCCAGGCTCCCGTGCGGGCCCGGCTGGAGGAGGTGCGGTCGGAGCTCCGGCGCATCGTCGAGGCCGACTTCGGGCTGATCGCCGAGGTCAACGCCCACCTCCTGCAGATGCAGGGGAAGATGCTCCGTCCCACGCTGCTGCTCCTGGCCGACGAGGCCACGGGGGAGCCCGACGAGCGCGCGCCCACGCTGGGCGCCGTGGTCGAGCTGATCCACCTCGCCACCCTCGTGCACGACGACTCGGTGGACCATTCGGTGCGCCGGCGCGGGATGCCGACGATCAACGCCCTGTTCAGTCACCAGGTGTCGGTCATCATGGGCGACTACCTCTACTCCCGGGCGGTGATCGAACTGGTGCGCCTCGCCGATCTGGAGCCGCTCCGCATCCTCGGCCGCGTGACCAACGAGATGACCGTCGGCGAGATGCGGCAGCTCCTTGCCCACGACCGGCTGGCCTTCTCGGAGGAGCAGTACGACCTCCTGATCACCGCCAAGACGGCCTCCCTCCTCTCGGGCGCCTGCGAGACGGGCGCCATTCGGGCCCCGGCGGTCCAGCGACAGGCCATGCGGGAGTTCGGGCTCCGGCTGGGCATGGCCTTCCAGATCGTCGACGACCTCCTCGACTACACCGGGGACGCCTCCGTGACGGGCAAGCCGGTCGGTGCGGACCTGCGGGAGCACAAGGTGACCCTGCCCCTGATCTACGCCCTGCCCAGGCTGAGCAGCGCGCAACGCCGCGCGGTCTCGGTGCTGATGGAGACCGAGGTCCCCTCGGACGAGCAGATCGCCGCCGTGGTCGACGCGGTGACCGAGGCCGGGGGCCTCGACTACGCCCGCGAACGGGCGCACGCCCTGTCGACCGGCGCGGAGGAAGTCCTGGAGGTTCTCGCCCCGAGTCCGGCGCGCGAAGCGCTCCGGGCGAGCATTCCCTTCGTGCTGGATCGGAGGAGCTGATGGCAGGCGGACCACGTCGCCCCGGGTTCTACCTCGGGGTGCTGACCACGGGATTCCTGGCGGGAGGCTTTCTGACGGCCCTCCTGCGGCAGTTCCTCCCCGAGAGCGCGGCGCGAGACTTTTTCACCACGGCGGTCCATCCGACGCTGGGGCCTGTCTCCGTGGACCTGCTGGTGCTAGACTTTACGCTGGGACCGGTCGGGCTGGATGTGACGTTGCTGAGTCTGGTGGGCGTCCTCGTGGCCTATTTCATCGCGCGGTCCCTCTTCTAAAGGCGGTCCGTATGCTTGGGAATCTCGGCTTTTCTGAATTGATGATCTTGATGGTGGTCATTTTGCTGGTCTTCGGCGCCAAGCGGTTGCCCGAGATCGGCTCATCCATCGGCAAGGGGATCAGGGAGTTCAAGCGCAGCATCTCCGATGCGGGTGATGCGATCAACAGCGCTCCGGATGATCGCACGCAGCTGCCGCGATCGATGGACGCCCCTCCGCCGAGCAACAGCGCCAGCGGTTCGGGCGAGCCGAAGCGGCTCTCGCAGTAACCCCGGTCGTTGCATGGCCAAGGGGCCGGATCGGGCATCACGCCGATCCGGCCCCTCGTCAATCCCCTCACCCCCAGTGTGGGTCAGCGGCTGGGGGCGCCCCCCAGGGCCGACGACGCGTTCGCTTCGGCCTGTGCCGACGTGGGGAAGAGGCCCTCTCGGCGGTCCACGATCTTGGCCGACGCCTGCAGCGCGTCGAGGTAGCTCCGGGCCCGGTCCTGCCGGGCGCGTCGAATCGCATCGGTGCGATACTCGTCAAGCCCCTTCCGGAACGCCGCGGTATCCGCCGGGGTCCGCTCGAGCACCCGCACGACGTAGAGACCATCCTCGGTATCGAGCACGCCGCTCAGCGTTCCGACCGGCAGGGAAAAGACCGCGCCGGTCAGGATCGGGTTGGGCACCGGGGACTCCACGCGGCTGAAGGGGCCGAGCTTCCGGTACGGCAGGCCCATGGCCGTCGCCGCCTGCTCCATGGTGCTCCCCTCCTGGACACGCTTCAGATAGCTCGCCGCCATTTCCTTGCCCAGCTCCGCCTTCTTGTCCTGCATCACGAGGCTCGCCACGGAGGCTTCGATGTCGGCCAGCGGGGGGACGCCCTCCGGCACGATGCTGTCCAGGCGGAAGAGATAGAATCCGCTCGGGATTTCGATGATCGGGCTCACTTCGCCGATCTTGGCCTGGAAGGCCCACGAGCCGGCGTCGGGGATGACCCGGACGCCGAGTTGCACCTGTGTCCCCTTCTGGACCGGCGGCGCGGTGCCGATCGGAAGCTGCAGCGCGCTGGCGGCGGTGTCGAGCGCCGCGGGGTCGAGGCGGCTGGCCCCGAGTTCCTCGAGCGAATCGGCGCGAGCGTCGAGCTCGTCGCGGTGCGCGCCCACCACCTCGATGGGAATGAGGATGTGCCGCGCGGTCGCCTTGTTGCCCTTCCGGCTGGTCACCTCGATGAGGTGATAGCCGAAATCGGAGAGCACTGGCATCGAGATGGTGTTCAGCGGCAGGGAGAAGGCGGCGCTGTCGAACGACGCGACCATGGCACCGCGGGTCCATTCGGGCAGCTCACCGCCGTTGGCGGCGGAGACACTGTCCGCGGATTCCCGCGCGGCGATCTCCGCAAAGGGGGCGCCGTCGAGAATTTCCTGCCGGGCGGAGACCGCGCGCTGGTAGGCGGCGGCGGTGTCGCTCGCGTTGGTGCCGCGGGGCACGGCGATGAAGCTCAGGTATGCGGTGGCCGGCCGGGAAAACCGGTCGGGATGCGCCTTGTAATAGGCCGCGATCTCATCGCTGCTGGCCAGCACGGCGCTGTCGGCGACGGCCCGGCGCGGCAGGATGGCCACCAGCTCGACGGAGGCCATTTCATTCCGGTCGCGGTACATCTGCCAGAGCGCCGGGTTGGAGAGGTAGATGTCGGCCGTGACGACCCGGAGCAGCTTGCTCTGCAGGATCTGGTCGCGGTATTGCGCCTCGAGCAGCGGGATGTACTGCTGACCGACGTCGGACGCGAGCCAGCGCTGGTACTTCGACCGGTCGAACTGGCCGTCGGTCTGGAATTCCGGCCGCGTCTGCAGCTGCGAGGGCGGGAAGCTCTCGATGGCGTTCGCGATTTCCTCGGGCGTGGCAACCAGGCCCCGGCGCTTGTATTCGCGCTGGAGGACCGTCGCCTCGACGATCTGCTGCCAGACCTGGTTCCGGATCTGGACCATGTCGTCGAGCGTCAGCGGCTTGGTGGAGGCCTGCTGCTGCTGCTCGATGGTCTGCTGGACCAATGAGGTGTAGTACCTCGCCTCGATGGTCTGGCCGTCCACCTTGCCGGCGCTGGTCTGGGACAGGAGCCCCGTCCCCCCGGAGAGCCCGCTGAGATCGAACACCAGCCAGAGGAAGAACGAGGCGGTGACGATGTAGATGAGGGGCTTGGCACTGTTGCGAAATACTTGCATCGACATGGGTTGGGATCCCGGCTCCGGACACGGTGGAAAAAGAGGGATAAGTCTAAGTGGGGCAACGGACATTCTCAAGCCAAGCGGGCCCGAGGACGGTTGACAGCGCCCCGCTTTGACCTTACTCTGAAGTCAATCCCCGCAACAACTTACGCGTCCAGGGACCGGAATGGCCTACTCTCGCGAGATGGAAAAACTCGAGCGTCAGTTCGCGGAGAACCCGCGGCGCTTTGCCGCCCCCTTCGCGGATGCCCTCCGGAAGAGCGACGACGTTGAGCGCGCGCTCGAAGTCATCCGGGTCGGCCTCGAGCTCAATCCCGACTACATCCCCGGCAGCGTCATCCTCGGGCGGTGTCACCTCGACCTCGGCGATGACAACAGCGCCGAGGCGGCCTTCTCACGCGTGCTCGATCTCGACAACGAGAACGTCATCGCGTTGAAGTCCCTGGCCGACATCATGGAGCGGCAGGGGCGGAACGACGAGGCCGTCAGCTTCCTGGCGTACTTGCTCGACGTGGACCGCAGCAACGACGAGGCACGGGAACAGCTCGCCCGCATCCAGGCTCTTCCCGCTGCCGCGGCCCAGGTGGCTCCGCCGGCTGAGGTGGCCGAGCCGAATTCCGCCGAGAGTGCGGAGCCGAGCCCGGAGTTTGGCGCCCCTCCCGGCGATGCCGCAGACATCCCGACGCCCGTGGACGAGTTCCTCGAGCCGACTGCGCTTTGGGAGCCGCCCGTGGAGGTGGCCGAGGCTTCGATTTCCTCCTGGGTGGAGCCCACGTCGGCGGAGACGATCGAACCGCCCATGCTGGGGGAGTCCCTGCTCGACGAGCCGCCGTCGGTCGCGGAGGTCTCGCCGGTGGAAGGACTCGAGTCGGCGGAGCTGGAATCGAGTGCGGACGCGGCGCCCTTCGACGACTTCGTGCTGGAACGCGAGGAAGAAATCGTCCTGACGAGCATGTCTGGTGCCGAGTACCAGGTGGCCAATGATTCCGAGGCGCTGCTGGAGCACACACTCTCGGCGCCGATCGAGGAACCGCAGGACGCAGCCGAGCCCGAGTCCGAGCTGCCGACCCCGGAGCCGGAAGTCGAGGCCGAGCCCGAGCCCGAGCCCGAGCCGATGTTTGCCAGTGCCGAGTCGGTCGTCGCCGAGCCCGAGCTGGTGATTGCCGATGCCGAGCCCACGTTCGGCGAGCCGGAACCCGAAGTCGAGGCCTCCGTCGAGGTGGCAACGGAAGCGGTGGTGACGACCGCTGAGGAGAGCGTCGAGCAAGTCGTGGCGGCGGACGACAGCGATGACGTCGCCCCGGCGAGTGCGCTCGAGGAGGAGTCGCCGCTCGAATGGGCCATGCATGTCGGTGAGGAGCGGGAGTTCCACCCGGCTGAACCGACGCATAGCGGCACGCACGCGCCCGACAGCTTCGACGACGCCATGGCGGGCATCGCGCCGGTGGACGAGGACCTGGTGGACGACGAGCCCGACGCCGACGTGGAGGAGAATGCCGACGGTGAGGCGCCCGTCCTGATGGTGACGGAGAGCATGGCCGAGTTGTACGCCGGCCAGGGGCACCCGGGCGAGGCGCTCGGCGTGTATCGCATTCTCTACGACCGGAATCCCGACAACGAACGGCTGCGCGTCCGAATCCAGGAGCTCGAGTCCGTGATGGCCGCCAAGGTGCTCGAGGATGCCGCGCCGTCCTACGCGGCGTCGGTCACCGGCGGACAGGCGGTGGCTTCGTTCCTCGGCGCCATGCTCGGCGCCCGCCCGGCGGCGGTGGATCTCCCCGAGCCCCCGGCGGCGCCTGACCTCCCCGCGGGCGATCCTGACGAGACAGATGATGGTGAGGAGGCGGTCGCGTCCGGCGCGCCCACGCGACCGGCGATTGACCGCTTGTCGCTCGGCGCCATCTTCGGGGAGGATCCCTCGCCCGTGCCGCCCGCGGAGAACAGCCCGGCCGGCGACAGGGCGGAAGGTTCCGCCGGCTTCTCCTTCGATGAGTTCTTCGGTGGTGGCGATGCGGTGCCGACCGGCCGCACCTCGTCAGGCTCGGTCCGCGCCACGCGAGCATCCGACGACGAGGACGACCTCGACCAATTCCATTCCTGGCTGCAGAGCCTGAAGCGCTGATGCGGGTCGCCGTCCTCAACGGCCCCAACCTCAATCTCCTGGGTGTGCGCGAGCCCGAGCGCTACGGGCGGCACACCCTGGGGGACATCGAAGCAATGGTGCAGGAGGAGGGAGCCCGCCTCGCGGTCGAGCTGGAGTGGTTCCAGACCAATCATGAGGGAGCCCTCGTCGACGCGGTGCAGGCGCTGCGGGGCCGGGTGGACGGAGCGGTCGTGAATCCCGCCGCCTTCGGACATACCAGTCTCGCGTTGCGCGATGCCTTTCTCGCAGTGCAGGTTCCCTTCGTCGAAGTGCATCTCACGAACATTTTCGGGCGCGAGCCGGAGCGTCGGCACACCGTCCTGGCCGACCTCGCGGTGGCCGTGATTGCGGGTCTCGGGGCCCAGGGGTATCCCGTGGCCCTGCGAGCGCTGGTGGATCACCTGCGTGCCGGCTGACCGGCGCGCGGAGCGCCAGGCGGGCCTGCGGGCATTGCTGGCCACAGAGGGTGTTGATGCGTTGCTGGTGACGCACCTCCCCAACGTTCGGTATCTCACAGGGTTTACGGGCTCCGCCGGCCTGCTGCTGGTCCGGCACGACGATGCGGTGCTCTTCACCGATTTCCGGTACGCGACGCAGGCGCCGGTCGAGGTGGGCGATGCGGCCGCCGTCGAGATCGACTCCGCCAGCGTCTGGGACCGGCTCCAGGCGGCCTGTGGCGAGCGCCCCGAGGAGACGGTCGGGTTCGAGGCGCACGCCCTCACGGTTCGGGATGCGGGGCGGCTGAAGAAGTGCGCGCCGCGGACGGCACCGGTGGGAGAGCTGGTCGAGCGGCTGCGCACGGTGAAGGCGCCCGAGGAGGTGGCGGCGATTGAGGCGGCGGCGGCGCTGGCGTCGGCCGCGCTTGCCGAGGTCCTGCCGACGATCCGCCCAGGGCAGTCGGAACTGCTCGTGGCGAGCCGGCTCGAGGCGGCACTCCGACGGCGCGGGAGCGAGTGGCACCCGTTCCAGACGATCGTGGCGTCCGGTCCGCGCTCCGCGCTGCCGCACGCCCATACCACCGAGCGGGTCATTGAGCCCGGGGAGTTCCTGCTCATCGACTTTGGCGCGCAGGTGGACGGCTATTGCGCCGACCTGAGCCGGACGGTGATCGTGGGGGGGCGGGCCGACGAGAGGCAGCGGACCGTCTACGAGGCGGTGCGGGCGGCGCAGTG
Source organism: Gemmatimonadales bacterium (assembly GCA_041390145.1). Classification (NCBI taxonomy): domain Bacteria; kingdom Pseudomonadati; phylum Gemmatimonadota; class Gemmatimonadia; order Gemmatimonadales; species Gemmatimonadales bacterium. The sequence goes on from JAWKQM010000015.1 coordinate 32,162, forward strand.
GCGGGCCCGGGAGGAAATCAGGGCCGGGATGACGGGGCGCGAGGCCGATGCGCTCGCGAGGGACTTGCTGGCGGCCCGGGGCCTCGCGGAGGCCTTCGGACATTCCCTGGGGCATGGCCTCGGCCTGGAGGTGCACGAGGCGCCGCGGTTGAGCACCACCTCGGCGTCGGTTCTTCCCGTGGGTGCGGTGGTCACGATTGAGCCGGGGATCTATCTTCCCGGGTGGGGTGGAGTGCGGTTGGAAGACGATATCGTCCTGACGGCGGCCGGACCGCGCGCGCTGTCAGACGGACTGACCGACCTGGTCGAGCTAGTCTAACCGCGGGCTGGGGCCCGCGCCGGAGGAGGAGCGCTCGTGAACGCCGACGAAATGAAGCAGCTGGCTCAGCTGCTCCAGAAGATGCCGGGGATCAAGTCCATCGAGCTGAAGGACGTCAAGAAGCTGGCCCAGCTGCTCCGGGACTCCCCAGAGCTGGGCTCGATTGAGGTCACCGGCTTCTTTGGCACCGGTGTCGTCATCACCCGTACCAACCAGGGCGTCGCGCCGGCCTATCCGCAGATGCCCACGATGCCCCCCCCGCCGATGATGGCCCCGGCCCCCGCGGCCGCGGCGCCCGCGGCAGCGGCCGGCGCACCACCCGCCGCGCCGCCAAGCACGTTGAAGGATATCAAGTCGCCGATGGTCGGCACCTTCTACAAGGCGCCGGAGCCGGGAGCCGATGCCTACGTGAAGGTCGGCAGCCGCGTCACGGCGGGGCAGACCGTTTGCATCATCGAGGCGATGAAGATCATGAACGAGATCGAGGCCGAGGTCACCGGGGTCATTCGCGAGATTCTCGTGGAGGACACCCAGCCCGTCGAGTTCGGGCAGGCGCTTTTCCGAGTCGATCCCAATGGCTGACGCCCCGGCTCCGGCCGCCGTACCGTTCAATTTCAAGCAGGCCATCGCCGAAATGGTCCGTCGGAACGGCTCGGACCTGCTCCTCAAGGTGGGGCGCCCCCCGACCGTGCGCGTCAACGGTGAGCTGACCGGCCTCGACTTTCCGCCCCTGCGCCCGGAGGACCTCAAGGCGCTTGCGGAACAGATCATGACGCCGCGCCAGGTCAAGGAGTTTGCCGAGAAGAAGGAGGCAGACTTTGCCATCGGCGTGCCGGGGGTCGGCCGGTTCCGGACCAACATCTACCAGCAGCGGGGCACGCTCGCCTTCGCATTCCGCGCCATCCCCTACGAGGTCAAGACGATCCGGGAGCTGAAGCTCCCCCCCGTCCTCGAGGAAGTCTCCGCGCGGCCGCGCGGGCTGGTGCTGGTCACCGGTATCACCGGGTCGGGGAAGTCCACCGCGCTCGCGGCGATGATCAATCACGTGAACCAGAACCGCCGGGTGAACGTGATCACCATCGAGGACCCGATCGAGTTCCTGCACCGGGACCAGATGGCCAACATTTCGCAGCGCGAAGTGGGCAGCGACACGCTCACGTTTGCCGCGGCGCTCCGCCATGTCCTGCGGCAGGACCCGGACGTGATCCTGATCGGCGAAATTCGCGACGCGGACACCCTGGATACCGCACTCAAGGCCGCCGACACCGGTCACCTCGTCTTTTCCACGCTCCATACGACCGACGCGACCCAGACGATCAACCGCGTCATCTCGTTCTATCCCCCGCACCAGCACCAGGAAATCCGCTCGCTCCTGTCCACCGCCCTCCAGGCGGTCATCTGCCTGCGGCTGGTGCCCAAGAAGGACGGCAGCGGCCGGGTGCCGGCGGCGGAAGTGCTCATCAACACCGCCGCGGTGGCCGACAACATCCGCGACATCGAGAAGGCGCTCAACATCCCCGACCTGATCGCCGAGGGCACCATCTCCTACGGGATGCAGTCGTTCGACCAGTCGCTGATGAAGTGGTATCGCGAAGGGGTGATCTCCTACGAGAGCGCGCTCTTCTACAGCAGCAACCCGAGCGAGTTTGCGCTCCGGGTGTCCGGCGTCAGCTCGGCGTCGGACCAGACCTTCGGTGACGGCGAGAAGGGCGGGGCCGGGGGCATCACGCAGGGCTTCGTCCCGTGACGATCAAGAAGGTGCTGGTTGCCAATCGCGGCGAGATTGCCCTCCGGGTCATTCGGGCCTGCCGCGAACTGGGCATCGCGACGGTCGCGGTCTACAGCGAGGCCGACCGGGAGTCCTTGCACGTGCGGTTCGCCGACGATGACGTCTGCATCGGCCCGCCACCGGGGCGGCTCTCCTACCTGCGCATTCCCAACATCATCGCTGCCGCGGAAATCACCGGGGCGGACGCGATCCACCCGGGCTACGGCTTCCTGGCGGAAAACGCCGAGTTCGCCGACATCTGCCGCGCCTCCAACCTCACCTTCGTGGGCCCGACCGGCGACCAGATCCGCCAGATGGGCGACAAGGCGACGGCGCGCCGGCTGGCCAAGGAGGCGGGAGTGCCGACGGTGCCGGGTTCACCGGGCACCATCGAAGACGCCGACGAGGCGCTCGCGGCGGCCGAGGAGATCGGCTTCCCCGTGATCATCAAGGCCACGGCGGGCGGCGGCGGGAAGGGGATGCGGATTGCGCTCGACGCCGAGCAGTTCGCCCAGTCGTTTTCGCTGGCACAGAACGAGGCGCTCTCCGCGTTTGGGAACGGCGCCGTCTACGTCGAGAAGTACCTGGCCCGGCCGCGGCACGTCGAGATCCAGGTCATGGGCGACAGCCACGGCAAGGTGGTCCACCTCGGTGAGCGCGACTGCTCCGTGCAGCGGCGCCACCAGAAGCTGATCGAGGAGAGCCCCAGCCCGGCGTTGACGGAGGATTTGCGCGCCCGGATGGGCCAGGCGGCGGTGCAGCTGGCCTCGGCCATCGGCTACGTCGGCGCGGGCACCATCGAGTTCCTGCTCGACGAGGACGGCAGCTTCTACTTCATGGAAATGAACACGCGCATCCAGGTGGAGCATCCGGTCACGGAAATGGTGACCAGCTTCGACCTGGTCAAGGAACAGCTGCGCGTCGCCTCCGGCGACCCGATCAGCTTCCGCGGCGACGGGCGCTACCTGCGCGGGCACGCCATCGAGTGTCGTATCAACGCCGAGGACCCGTACCGCAATTTCCAGCCGAGTCCCGGGCTCATCACCGCCTATCACCCGCCGGGCGGCCCGGGGATCCGGGTGGACACGCACGTGTACGCCGGCTACACGGTTCCTCCGTACTACGATTCGCTGCTGGCCAAGGTGATCGTGCACGGCAACAACCGGGCTGAGGCGCTCACCCGGATGGGCCAGGCGCTCGACAGCTTCATCCTCGAGGGCGTCACCACGACGATCCCCTTCCTGTCGCGCGTCATTCGCCATCCTGATTTTGTGGCCGGGACCGTGGACACCAAGTTCCTCGAGCGTGAGCCGCAGCTGCTGAAACCCGAGGCATGAAGCTCGACGTCGTCTTCGCGCCGCTGGGGCTCCTGCCCGGCCAGGCGACGGGGCGGACGATCTTCGTCATCGACATCCTCCGCGCCTCCACCGTCATCTGCGCGGCGCTGCACCACGGCGCCCGCGCCATCCTCCCCGCCTCCACCACCGAGGAGGCGCTCCGGCTCGCCCAGACGATCGGGGGCCCGGAGGTGCTGCTCTGCGGGGAGCGCGGCGGACTGCCCATCCAGGGCTTCGCCCTCGGCAACAGTCCCCTTGAAATGACGGCCGATACGGTCCGTGGCCGGACGCTGGTCATGACCACGACCAACGGCACACCCGCCCTGCTCGCCACGCAGGGCGCCGCATCGGTCCACCTGGCCGCCGCGGTCAACCTGTCGGCCGCCGCCGCCAGCGCCCGGGACGCCCTCGACGCGCGGGGGGAATTGCTGATCCTCTGCGCCGGACGGGAACGGTCCTTCGCCCTGGACGACGCGTACGCCGCCGGCCGACTCCTGGTGGCGGCGCTCGGAAGCAACCGGAAGCGCAAGGGGATGAACGACGCCGCCCTCGCCAGTCTCGACCTGGTCCGCCGGTACGGCAACGACTGGGAACGCCCCCTCCGGGCCAGCCGCGGCGGGGCAGATATTGTCGGGCTTGGCTTCGACGCCGATCTCGTCGACGCCGCCAGGCAGGATGCCTACCCGGTGCTTCCGATGTACCACGAGCGACGCATCACCGCCGCGCCTCCCCCCGCGAGTCTCCTGTGACCGACGACGCCCGCCGCCGCCTCGGCGCAGTCACCGCCCTTGTGCTCGGCCTCTTTGCCGGCCTCACCCTGCTCCCGATTTCTCTCACGGGGCCGCTCGGCGAGGCGCTCGGCGGGTTCCTCTGGGCGTGGCTCGGCATCGGGGCGCTCGGGGTGCCGCTGCTGGGACTGGGGCTGGGCCTGGCAGGGTTCGACCGGCTGCCGCGGCTCGACATGAAGCGGGCCGCCATTCTTGCCGCCGGATTGAGCGTGGTGGTGCCGTACGTGGTTGGCGTGCTCAGCCACGTCACGCCGGACGACCTCGTCCCCGATGTCGCCGGGCGTGCGTTTGGCGCCCGCATGACCGGCCTGGCACCGGGCTTCCTCGCCTCCGGCATCTACAACATCGTGGGATTTGCGGGGGCCCTGCTCCTCGGATTCCTGGCGCTCTCGGCGCTGACGCTGCTCACCGTCGCCTGGCATCCGCTCCAGCGGCTGGAACGCCAGCCGGAGACCGAGGAGGAGAAGGCCGCCGCGCCGCCGCGCCGGATGGCCCCGCTCCCGCCCGTCGAGGACGAGGAGGACGAGGAGGAGGCGCCCACAAAGGGGGCCGGCCTGCGGAAGGCGCGCGAGCCGAAACCGCCGAAGGCCAAGCCCCTGGCCCCGGCGCCGGTACCGGACGTCGAATCGGAGCTGCCGCCGATCGAACTCCTGCAGGAGCCGCCGCGACGGGATATCGACGCCGGCGAAGCGCAGCTCGACCGACTCGGGCAGGTGCTGCTCGACACGTTGCGGACCTTCAAGGTCGACGGCACCATCGCCGGGCGAACCACCGGCCCCGTCGTGACCCAGTTCGAAATTGTGCCGGCGCCCGGCGTCAAGGTGGGCCGCATCGCGGCGCTGGCCGACGACCTCGCCCTGGCCATGCATGCCCCGTCGATTCGCATCGTGGCGCCGATTCCGGGCAAGGGCGCCGTCGGGATCGAGGTGCCGAACCCGACGGCGCGCATCGTCTCGATCCGGGAACTCATTGCGGCGCCGGAATGGGAGCGCTCGCGCGCCACGCTGCCGGTGGCCCTCGGCCGAGACCTCGAGGGCCGCCCGGTCATTGCCGACCTCGGCAAGATGCCCCACCTCCTCATCGCCGGTGCCACCGGGTCAGGCAAGTCGGTCGCCATCAACACGATCATCACCAGCCTGGTGTACCGCTACACGCCGCACGACCTGCGCATGCTGATGATCGACCCGAAGATGGTCGAACTCTCGATGTACAACTCGCTGCCCCACCTGCGGCACAAGGTGGTGACCAACAACAACGAGGCGGCGACGGCGCTGAAGTGGGCGGTCTGGGAAATGAACCGGCGGTATGAGCTGCTGCATGCGAATAGCGCGCGCAACCTCGCCGACTTCAACCGGAAGGTGGCGGAGGGGAAGCCGCTCAAGAACCCGGCGCGGCCCAAGCTCACGCTCACGACGGTCAACGACGAGCCGGCCGACACCCCGCCGCCGCCCCCCGAGGAGGAGGCGTACACCGAGGGTCACCTGCCGTTCATCGTGCTCTTCGTGGACGAACTGGCCGACCTCATGATGACGGTGCAGGGCGAGGTGGAAACGCCGCTGGCGATGCTGGCGCAGAAGGCGCGGGCCATCGGCATCCATTTGATTCTCGCCACGCAACGCCCCTCGGTGAACGTCATCACCGGCCTCATCAAGGCGAATTTCCCGAGCCGCATCGCCTTCCGGGTGGCGTCCAAGGTGGACAGCCGCACCATCCTCGACCAGAACGGCGCCGAGGCGCTGCTGGGCAACGGCGACATGCTTTTTCTGCCGCCAGGCAAGAGCGAGCCGCTGCGGCTGCAGGGCGCGTTCATTGGCACCGAGGAGTCGGAGCGGGTCATGGAGTGGTACGTGAAGCGGCGGGAGGCGCGCCAGGCGGCGGCCAAGGAGTCCGCCGAGGCGGAGAGCGACATCCTGGAGACGGTGCGGGCGCTGGAGGCGGCGGCGGCGGGCGGGGGGAGCGCGGACGGCGGCGATGGCAGCGAGCGCGACAGCCTCTTCCGCGAGGCCGCCGAGGCGTGCATCCAGAACCAGAACGGCTCGACGTCGCTGCTGCAGCGCCGGCTCCGGATCGGCTACGGCCGGGCGGCGCGCATCATCGACCAGCTGGAGATCGCGGGCATCCTCGGTCCGCCCGACGGCTCGAAGCCGCGCGAGGTGCTGATCGGGTTCTCGCAGCTGGACGAGTACTGCTCCTAGCGCCACGGGCGGGCTCTGCTGGTTGCCCGGGTCCGTTCCCCCGGCTAGCCTCCATGCATCGTTGATTCGCTGTTTCCCGACTCGAGAGCTCCCATGCGCGCCCTCTGTCTCATCCTGAGTCTGGCTTCCGTCGCCTCCCTCGGCGCGCAGGAACCCGCACGGCCAACACCAACTCCGATCGTGGTGCCCGAGACGGTCGCCACCTCCGGCGATTCCGCAGTGCTCTCGGTCGGCAACCGCAACGTGTTCGTGTTCCGGGCCAAGCTGGGTGTCTTCTCCGCCCGGGACCGTGCCGAGATGGCACTCGACCGGATCAAGCGGGCCCAACGTGTCGGCAACGACTCGGTGCGGGCCATCCATGATTCGGTCGGGGTCATCGTCATGCTCAATGACACCCCCGTGTTCGTGGTGACGCCCTACGACATGCCCCGCGGGTCGGACCTCACGCCGGAAGTTGCCGCCGCCAAAGTCGTAACGCAGCTGAGCGACGGGCTCGGAGCCGCCGAGGAGGCGCTGAACGTCAAGGCGCTCGCCATCGGGGCGGTCTCGGTGGCCGCCGCCACGCTCCTGCTGATCTTCCTGCTGCGGATGCTGCGCCGGGGACGGGCCTGGCTGCTGGACCTCTCCTCGCGCAAGATGCCGGACCTGAAGGTCCGGGGCGTCGAGGTCCTCTCACCGGGCGGCGTGCGTCGCGCGTTGGTGTGGATCCTCGGCGTGCTGACCTGGGCCCTCGGGCTGCTGCTCACCTATGGGTGGATCACCTTTTCACTCACCCGGTTCGCGTACACCCGGCCGTGGGGGCTCATCTTCGGCGGCTTCCTGGCCGACACGGCCGGCAGCATCGGGCTGGCGATCCTCCATTCGATTCCCAACCTGATCACCATCGGACTGATCTTCCTCGCGACCCGCGGGATCCTGGCGCTGCTGCGGCGCCTGTTCGACGCGGTCGAGGAGGGCCGGCTCAGCATCGTCGGGCTCCACCCGGAAACGGTGGGGGCCACGCGACGCATCGTGAACGCCGTCGTCTGGATGTTTGCCGTCGCTTCGGCGTATCCCCTGCTGCCCGGTTCGGACTCCGACGCTTTCCGGGGCATCTCGGTCCTGGCGGGCGTCCTGGTCACGTTCGGCTCGGCGGGACTGGTGGGGCAGGCGATGAGCGGGCTGCTCCTGATGTACGCCCGCGGCTTCAAGGTGGGCGACTTCATCCAGGCGGGAACCACCGAGGGCACGGTGGTGGAACTGGGGCTGTTGTCCACCCGGATCAAGAACGTCGCCAACGAATTCATCCTGGTACCCAACAGCACCATGGTGAACGGCTCGATCGTGGACTACAGCGCGGCCGGCCGCGAGGGGCGGTCACTGTACGTGCGGGCCTCAGTCACCATCGGGTACGACACGCCGTGGCAACGGATCCACGAGCTCCTCATGGCGGCGGGCGCCAAGCTTGAGGGAGCGCTGAAGACGCCGGAGCCGTTCGTGCTGCAGCGGGCCCTCAACGACTTCTACGTGCACTATGAGTTGTTCGTCCCGATCGACTCCGAGGAGGCCACCAACCTGCCGCGGTTGCGGAGCAGCCTCCACTCGCTCATCCAGGACACCTTCTGGGAGGCGGGGCAGGAGATCACCTCGCCGCACTTCTACGCGCTGCGGGACGGGAACACGGTCACGATTCCGCCGGAGTTCCGGCCCAAGGAGCCGGCGCCGTCGTTCCGGGTGGACGTCAACCCGAGCTAGACAGCGGCCGACCTGGTTCTGCGGGGCGTCTCCTTCGGGGGGCGCCCCGTTTGTTTGGTCAGGTCTGAGGCGCGGCGAGTACCGATGAAGGAAGCCGATCCGCATCATGTTCGAGCAGGAACGAGGGAGGGTCGGAATTGTCGGAGGGTCGGAAATGGTGACGTGGGTTTCCGCGGACCTCGAGAAGTTCACCGGTCGGCTGATCGGGACTGCCATAGCCGTCCATCGCGGCCTGGGCCCAGGATTCGTGGAGTCTGTCTACCATCGAGCAATGGAAGTCGAGTTGCGGCGTCGTGGCATCGCCCACGTGAGCGAGCTCGAGGTCGATGTGTGGTACGACGGGGTGGTTGTCGGTCGACATCGACTCGACATGATCGCCGAGGGTGGTGTGGTGCTCGAGTTCAAGGCGGTGCAGTCGTTGGATCCCGTTCACTTTGGGCAATTGCGGGCGTACCTGAAGGCCACTGACCGTCCTGTGGGGCTCTTGTTCAACTTCGGCGAGCCGCGACTGGTCGCCAAGCGCGTCCTTCTCCAGGGTCCGTCCTCCGCGGTTCGTTCCGACCCTCCTCCACCTCCGACCCTCCCTCGTTTCCTGGACGGCCTCGCGACTTCTGACCCGTCATCCGCGTGACCGGGATGACAGTGCCATCGATGCAAGGCCGTATCGTAGCCCATGACCACCCGCCGATTCATCCCGACCAGGGAGTGGGAAGACGCCCGCCAGCTCCGGGGCCTGGCCGGTGAGCACGCCGCCCTCGCCTTCCTCACCGCCTGCGGGTGGTCGGTGGAGGCGCATCGCTTCAAGCTCGGCCGCCACGACCTGGACCTGGTCATCCGCCGGGGGTCGATCGTCGCCTTCGTCGAGGTGAAGACCCGCCGCTCCACCACCTTCGGGCTGGCCGCCGAGGCGGTGGGGTGGCGCAAGCAGCGGACGCTGAGCCGGGTGGCCGAGCTCTGGTGTCTCCGTCATGGGCGCCCCGGAGACACCTATCGCTTTGACCTTGTGTCAGTTACGGACTTGGGCAATGGCAGGATGGAGGTCGAGCATCTGGAGGACGCATGGAGGCTGCAGCGCCGGTAGGGCAGATGTCTTTCAAAGTGACTCAAAATAAGCCATATTTTGCCTATTGCTTCGGCGCCTGTTCGGTTGTATTGTTGTCCGTGAATTAGTGAATCAAAATCATCCATTTCCACATCTGGAGCGCGAGTCACATGGCCAACGAAGACAAGAAGCAGGAAAAGCTCGAGGGTGAACGCCGCAAGGCCCTGAACCTCGCCATCTCCCAGATCGAGAAGCAGTTGGGCAAGGGGTCCATCATGCGCATGGGAAGCGAGTCGCCCAGGGTCCAGATCGCCGCCATCCCGACCGGCGCCATCAACCTCGACGCCGCCACCGGCGTGGGTGGCATTCCCCGCGGCCGCATCACCGAGATCTACGGTCCAGAGTCCTCCGGCAAGACCACCCTCTGTCTGCACGTGGCCGCCAACGTCCAGAAGGGCGGGGGGGTGGCCGCCTACGTCGACGCCGAGCATGCGCTGGACGTCGAGTACGCCCGGAAGCTCGGCGTGGACATCGACAACCTGCTCGTGTCCCAGCCGGACACCGGCGAGCAGGCGCTCGAAATCGTGGAAATCCTGGTGCGGTCGGGGGCGGTGGACCTGATCATCATCGACTCGGTGGCGGCGCTGGTGCCCAAGGCTGAAATCGAGGGCGAAATGGGCGACAGCCACGTCGGCCTCCAGGCCCGGCTCATGAGCCAGGCGCTCCGCAAGCTGGCCGGGGCCATCAACCGCTCGAGCTGCTCGGTGGTCTTCATCAACCAGCTGCGCGAGAAGATCGGCGTCATGTTCGGCAACCCCGAGACGACCACCGGCGGCAAGGCGCTGAAGTTCTATGCCTCGCTCCGGCTCGACATCCGGCGCATCGGTCCGGTCAAGGAGCGGGAGGCCGTCATCGGCAACCATGTCCGGGTCAAGGTCGTCAAGAACAAGGTCGCACCGCCCTTCAAGCAGGCCGAGTTCGACATCATGTTCGACGAGGGGATCAGCCACACCTCCCTCCTGGTCGACATTGCCTCCGAGGCCAATATCATCCAGAAGTCAGGGGCCTGGTATTCCTACGGCGACCAGCGGATCGGTCAGGGCCGGGAGAACGCGAAGCTCTTCCTCCGCGACAACGAGGCGCTGATGCTCGAGGTCGAGGCCAAGGTCAAGGATCTGCTCGGCATGGGCCCGAGTGGGGCCGTGGTCGCGGCCGGCGCAGAGGCGGGGGAGGATCTGGAGGATGAATAGCGCACTTCCGCGGGTCGTCACGGCGGTCGAGCCGGACCCGCGGAAGCCCGGTGTGGTGCGGGTGCATGTGGACGGCCAGCCCTACTGCGCCGTCCCGGCCTCCGCCCTTGGGCGGGCGGAGGTCCGCCCCGGCACGGCGCTCACCCCCGAGCGCCTGGACCTGCTGGGGGAGCTCGCCGATGAGGAGGGGGCGTTCCGGACCCTCCTCCGCGCGCTGGAACGCCGCTCCTACGCCCGGCGTGATCTGGGGCGACGGCTGGCACGCAAGGGACATCGGCCGGCTGCGGTCGAGGCCGCGCTGGAGCGGGCCGCGGGGCTCGGCCTCCTGGACGACGCCGGGTACGCGCGCAACTACGTGGAGACCCGGGCCGCCCGGGGGAGGGGCCCGGCGCGCCTGGTCCGCGACCTCATGGCCATGGGAGTCGAACGCGGGCATATCGATGACGCCATCGCCGATCACTGGCCGCCGGACGTCGATCGCTCCGCCATGCCCAGGTCGCTGGCGGCCAAGCGTGCCCGCCAGCTGGGGGAACTGCCCCGGGAGGCCAAGCGGCGCCGGCTGACGGCCTACCTGGCTCGGCGGGGATTCAGCGGGCCGGACGCCCGAAAGGCCATTCAGGAGGCGCTCGCCATCTCCTCCTGATGGCAGCCCCAATCCCGGCTTATATTTGGCGGATGCATGCCTCCGAGATCCGCCGCCGATTCATCGAGTATTTCGAGCGCCAGGGGCACCAGCCGGTGCCCTCGTCCTCGCTCCTGCCTGCCGACGATCCCACGCTGCTCTTTACGAACGCGGGGATGAACCAGTTCAAACGCACCTTCCTCGGGGTCGAGCCGCGCGACTATGTGCGCGCGGTGACCTGCCAGAAGGTCGTGCGCGCCGGCGGCAAGCACAACGACCTCGAACAGGTGGGGCACACCAAGCGGCACCACACCTTCTTCGAGATGCTGGGCAACTTCTCCTTCGGCGATTACTTCAAGCGCGACGCGATCCGGTTTGCCTGGGAGTTTGTCACCAGCCCGGAGTGGCTCGGGATTCCCCCGAAGCGGCTCTGGGTCACGGTGCACGAGAGCGACACGGAGGCGCTGGGCCTCTGGCGGGAAGTCGCGGGGCTCCCGGACGACCGGCTCTTCGGCCTGGGCGACAAGGACAATTTCTGGCAGATGGGCGACACGGGGCCGTGCGGTCCCTGCTCAGAGATCTACGTAGATCTCGAGTGGACGCCCGGCAAGCGTCCGGTCGCGCAGCTTTCGCGCGAGGAGTTTGAGGAACAGGCCGAGGCGGGTCGCTTCCTCGAGATCTGGAACCTCGTCTTCATGCAGTACGACCGCAGCGCCGACGGGACCCTCACCCCGCTGCCGAAACCCTCCGTCGACACCGGGGCCGGGCTCGAGCGGATCGCCGCGGTGCTGCAGGGCGAGGAATCCAATTTTCACACCGATCTCTTCCTCCCGCTCCTCGACGGCGTGGCCGAACTGGTGGGCAGCCCGTACGACCGCGGCCCCGCCGGCGCGTCGTACCGCGTGCTGGCCGACCACGCCCGCGCGGTGACGTTCCTCCTGGCCGATGGGGTCGTCCCCTCCAACGAGGGGCGTGGCTATGTGCTGCGCCGGATCCTCCGCCGGGCGGTGCGTCACGCCTGGCTGCTCGGACGCCGCGAGCCGACGCTGGCGCCGCTGACCGATATCGTGGTCCGCGAAATGAGCCCCGCCTATCCCGACCTGCTGGAAAAGGCCGCGTCGATCCGGCAGTGGACCCTGACGGAAGAGCAGCGTTTTCTCGAGACGATCGAGGGCGGCCTCAAGCGGATGGACGAGCTGCTGGCGAGCGGGCTCACCGTCATCCCCGGCGACGAGGCCTTCAAGCTCTACGACACGTACGGCTTCCCGATCGACCTGACGATGATCATCGCCGAGGAACGGGGCGCGTCGGTGGACCTGGCCGGCTTCGAGTCGGCACTCGACGCACAGCGAAAGCGCTCGCGCGAGGTGCGGGTTGCGGGCTTCGAGATGAAGAGCTCAGCCGGCGGCCCGGCGGTCATGACGAAGTCGGTGGAGTGGCGTGAACTCAAGAAGCGGGCGCAGGAGTTCATCGGCTACCAGCACGACGCCGCCGACACCGAGATCCTCGCCTTCCGGCAGGACCCGGAGTCCGAGCGCGTGGAACTCTTGCTGCAGGAGAACCCCTTCTACGCCGAGTCCGGCGGCCAGGTGAGCGACACCGGCTTTGTCCGGGGTCAGGGCTGGGTCATGCCCGTGGACCAGGTGCGGAAGGGTGAGCGGGGAACCATCGTCGGGGGCGCCTTCCGCGACACCTTCGAGCCGACCTCCGTCCACGGCTCTGTCGACGTGGCACGCCGCCGGAACATCGAGCGCAACCACAGCGCCACGCACCTGGTGCATGCGGCGCTGCGCAAGTATCTCGGCACGCATGTGCACCAGCAGGGTTCGCTGGTGGATGACGGACGGCTCCGGTTCGACTTTTCGCATCACGGACCGATCGAGCCCGACGTGCTCCAGCAGATCGAGCGCGAGGTCAACGCGCAGATCTGGGACAACGATCCCGTCACCACCAGGGAAATGGCCTATCCCGACGCGCTGGCGCTCGGCGCGATGGCCCTCTTCTCGGAGAAATACGGCGACGTCGTGCGGGTCGTCTCGATGGGGGAGGCATCCATCGAGCTCTGTGGCGGCACCCACGTCCGCAGTACCGGCCAGATCGGGCTCTTTCAGTTTGCGTCGCAGGGCGGCGTGGCGGCCGGCGTGCGCCGGATCGAGGCGGTGACGGGACCGGAGGCCTACACCCTCGTGGAGGCGCTCCAGGCCCAGATCAGCGGCGCGGCCTCGGCGCTCAAGGCGCAGCCGGATCACCTGCTGCGCAAGCTCGAGCAGCTGATCGAGGAGCGTGAACGGTTGCACACTCGCGTCAATGAACTCCTGCGTGGTGGCGCGGCGGCGCCGGCGGAGGGCACGACGCTCGACATCGACGGCGTGGCGGTCACCCTCGGGGAGACCGAAGTCGAGAATCGCGAGGAGGTCCTGGCGCTGGTCGACGGATTTCGGACCGGCAAGTCGGGCGCCGTGCTGGTGCTGTTCGGCACCGCCGGACGGGGGGCGGTCCACGTGGCGGTCACCGACGACCTGGTCAAGGCGGGGCGAAAGGCGGGCGACCTGGCCGGGCGCATCGCGGCGGTGAGCGGCGGGAAGGGCGGGGGGCGGCCACAGTTCGCCTCCGCCGGCGCGGGCGACGTGGCGCGGCTTCCCCAGGCCCGTGCCGAGGCGCCGACGATCATCGCCGCCTGGCTCCGTGGAGCTTCATGACCGACACCGCCGCCTGGTTTGCCGAGCGCGCGGCCGGGGCGCCACCGGCGCTTCGGGTCAGCGCCGCCGGTTACCTGGCGCGCGCCACGGCCCCCGGAACTGTCGCCTCACGCCTGACCGACGCGGCGACGCTGGCGCTCCGTGACGTATTCGACCGGAAGGCGACCCGCGACGCGGCGCTCGCCCTCCTCACCGCCGACAGCCTCGTGACCCTTGCGCTGCTCGCGCAGGCGGAGCTGGATCCGGCGGCGCTGGATCACTTCGCTTCCGGCGTCGTGGACGCCGCGGCCGCGTGATCGACCTCCACAACCACCTCCTCCCCGGTGTGGACGACGGCTCGCGCAGCGTCGCGCAGTCGCTGCGTGTGTTGGCCACCTTCGCCGCACAGGGCGTGGCCGCGGTCTGCCTCACCCCCCATCTCCTGGCCGGCGACGCGGGCAACGGCCGCCCCGCCGATCACGACCTCGCGTTCGCCGCCCTGCTGGCCGCTGCGCCCACGACGCCGCGGCTCCATCGGGGCGCGGAGATCATGCTGGACCGCCCGCTCCCCGACAGCGTCGCCCGTCAGCGAAGCGTCACGCTCAACGGGACGCAATACGTGCTGGTCGAATTCAACCGCATGGTGACTTTCCAGGCCGCCGCGGCCGCACTCGCGCACGTGGTGGAGATCGGCCTCGTGCCGGTGCTCGCCCATCCCGAGCGCTATGCCTGCTGCACGCCCGAAGTCGTCCGGCGCTGGCGGTCTCTCGGGGCGGTGATGCAGGTGGACGGCACCACGCTGGCCACCAGCCGGGGGCGGGGGGAGCGCGCCCGCGCGCTCGTGGCGGAGGGGTTGGCCGATATCCTCGCGGGGGACAACCACGGCGACGACCGGTCGCTGGCGACCGCGCGTGAATTCCTGCGGGAGCACGGCGGCACCGTGCAGGCCGACCTCCTCCTCGACCTGAACCCGGCGGCCATCCTGGCGGGGAAGAGTCTCGAGGAGGTGCCGCCGTTGCCGCTGCGCACCGGTGTCATTTCGCGCCTGCGAAACCTGCTCTCGGAGAGCGACCAATGAGCGACGCACATATCGCCGCGGGGCTGCGCACGCTGGCCAGGCTCGCAGAGGCCACCACCGCGCTCGCCGGCGAAGCCCAGCGCATCGCCGAGACGTATGTCCGCACGCTGCGCGGCGGGGGCACCATCTACTTCGCCGGCAACGGCGGGAGTGCGGCCGACGCCCAGCACCTGGCCACCGAATTCGTGGTGCGCTACGCGAAGTCGCGCCGCCCGCTGGCGGCCGTCGCGCTCACCACCGACACCTCGCTGCTCCTCGCGGCCGGCAACGACCTCGGGTTCGAGCAGGTATTCGCCCGCCAGGTCGAGGCCCTCTGCCGCAAGGGCGACCTGCTCGTCCTGCACAGCACCAGCGGGGCGAGTCCCAACCTGCTGCGCGCCGCGGAGGCGGCCCGGGCCAAGGGGGTGCCGGTCGTGGCGTTTCTCGGCAAGGGGGGCGGCGCGCTGGCCGGCATGGTGGACCAGGCGTTCATCGTGGCGGCGGACGAAACCAGTCACATTCAGGAAATCCACCTCGCGGTCGAGCACCTGATTGTCGAAGTGGTGGAACAGGAGTTGGATCTTGACTGAGGCGCTGCAGTTCCCGCCAGGGACCGTCGCACTGGTCACCGGGGGCTCGCGCGGCATCGGGCGCGCGACCGCGTTGCTGCTGGCCCGCCTCGGGGCGGATGTCGGCGTCACCTGGCACACCCGGAAGGCGGACGCCGACGCGGTCACGCGGGAGATTCGGGCGATGGGCCGCAAGGCGTTCAGCGCTGGCGGCGACCTCGCCGATCCCGACGTCGTCGAGCGGGTCTTCCGCGAATTCAAGGCGTGCTTCGGCCGGCTCGACTATTTCGTGGCCAACGCCGGCGTCTGGCCGGTGGCGGATGTGGCCCTCCGCGACATGGACGACGCGCGGTGGCGGTCGGTGCTCGGCGCGAATCTCGACGCCGTGTTCCTTACCACCCGCGCCGCGCTCCGCCTCATGGGGCCGGGGGGCCGCGTCGTCCTGGTGGGCAGCACGGCGGGTCAGCGGGGCGAGGGGTTCCATGCGGACTACGCCGCGAGCAAGGGGGCGCTGATTTCCCTGACCAAGTCGCTTGCCATCGAATGTGCGCCGGGCATTACCGTGAATTGTGTCGCGCCGGGTTGGGTCGACACCGAGATGGCCGCGGAGCCGTACGCCGAAGGTGGCCGGGCGCGCATCGAGCGGGGGATTCCGATCGGTCGGGTCGCCAGCGCCGACGACATCGCCGGTCCCATCGCCTTCCTCCTCAGCGATCTTGCGCGGCACATCACCGGCGAGGTGCTGAACGTGAACGGCGGGAGCGTGTTGTGCGGGTGAGGCTGGCGGCCGCGTGATTCACCTGATCTTTACCGGTGGGACGATCTCGATGCGGCAGTCCGCCGAGGCCGGCGGAGCGGTGCCGGCGCTCGACGGCGCGGCGCTCGTGAGCCTGGCACCCGAGCTGGCCGCCGCCGGGCCTCTCGCGGTGGACGACTGGGGGCGCTTCCCTGCATCGCACATGGGGCTCGACCGGCTCTGGGCACTGCGGAACCGCGTCGCCGAGGTCGCGGCCTCGGGCACGGCGCGAGGCATCGTGGTGACCCACGGCACCGACACCCTGGAGGAAACCGCCTACCTGCTGGCCCGCACCATTGACCCGGAGATTCCGGTGGTGCTCACGGGGGCGATGCGGACCTCGGACGAGGCGGAGTGGGATGGGCGGCCCAACCTGGTGGACAGCGTGCGGGTCGCGGGCGCGGCGGAGAGTCGCGGACGCGGCGCAATGGTCGTATTTCATGGCGCTGTCCTGAGCGGGCTGGAGGCAGTGAAGACCGACGCTGGTGAGGTCGACACCTTCCGCGCGCCGCGCGCCGCCCCGCTCGGCATGGTCGAGGGTGCCGCGGTCCGCTTTGCGGCCGGCGGGCGCGCCGCGGCTCCGATGCCGGCGTTCCCCGAGGCCCTTGGCGCGCGCATCGCGATGGTCTCCGCGGTCGTCGGGGATCGGGGAATGCTCGTGGATGCTGCGCGGGATTCGCACGACGGCCTGGTGCTGGTCGCCTTCGGTCGCGGGAACATGCCACCGGCGCTCGCGGCTGCCGCGCAGCGCTGGCTCGACGCGGGAAAGCCGGTGGTGCTTGCCACCCGTTGCTTCACCGGTGAGGTCCTCCCCATCTACGCCTTCGAAGGGGGCGGCGCGCGCCTGCTCCAGGCCGGCGCCATCGCCGCCGGTCTCCGTGCGCCCTCCCAGGCGTGGATGGAACTCGTCGTGACGCACTCGGCGGGGCTCCCGTTCGGTGCGGGGATGGAGCGCTGACATGATGCTGCCTGAGCGGATCCCGATCCCCGAGGAAGTCGTGGCCATCGCCCGACAGCTCGAGGAGGCTGGCCACGAGGCCTGGTGCGTCGGTGGCGCCGTGCGTGACACGCTGCTCGGCAGCGAGCAGAAGGACTTCGACCTCGCGACCTCCGCGACGCCGGAGCAGGTGCAGGCGCTCTTCAGGCGCACGGTGGCGGTCGGCGTCAAGTACGGCACCGTGGGGGTCTTCGACAGCGCGCGCGTCCTGCACGAGGTGACGACGTTTCGCCACGATGTGCGGACCGACGGCCGCCACGCGGAAGTCGCCTACGGGGTGTCGCTCGACGAGGACCTTGCCCGCCGGGATTTCACGGTCAACGCCATCGCCTACCACCCGCTCCGGGGCGAGTGGCGGGATCCCTATGGTGGTGTCGCTGATCTCGAACGCCGGCGGTTGCGCGCCGTCGGCGACCCGGCGGCGCGGTTCCGCGAGGACTACCTCCGGGTGCTCCGGGCGCTGCGGTTCACCGCACGGCTGGATTTCGCCATCGAGCCCGACACCTGGGAGGCGGCCCGCGCCGCCGCCGAGGGGCTCGAGCAGCTCTCCGCCGAACGGGTGCGCGACGAATGGTTCAAGGGGCTGGGGACCACCCGCTCGCTGCGCCGGCTGATGTCGCTCTGGCGGAAGTCTGGCGCCGCGGCCGTCTGGATTCCGCAGCTCTGGTCGTTGGAGGAAATCGAGGCGTGGACCGGCGACGACGCCCCGGCTCGACGCGACCCGGTGGTGTTGACCGCCCTCTGCTGTCACGAGCCGGTGGCCGTCCTGAGCCGGCTCCGGGTGTCCAACGCGGAACTGGCCCGGGCCGTGGCCCTCGTTGCGGGGCCGCACGAACCGGCGGGGATGACCGCGACCGACGTGCGGCGATGGCTCGCCGCCGTCGACGAAGCCGCTGACGACCTCGCCGAGCTCTGGCAACTGCGGCATGCGCTCCCCTTCCTCTGGGCGGGGGAGGTGGCGGCGGTGCGCGCGGCCGGCGTCCCGCTCCGGCGCGGCGACCTCGCGGTGTCGGGGCAGGACCTGATCGCCGCAGGAATTCCAACCGGGCCCGTGGTCGGACAGGTGCTCGAGCGATTGCTCGCGCTGGTGGTGGACGAACCGGCATTGAACGAACGTGACGCGCTGCTGGCGCGCGCCAAGGAGATCGTGTGACCCCAATTTCGCTCGGCCTGCTCGCGGCAGCCGGCAACGTCATCGGCGCGGCCATCGTCGTGCGCCACCTCCAGCGTGGACTGCAGTTCATCGAAGGGCTCATCGCGTTCGGTGCCGGGTTCATGCTCGCCGTCGTCCTCGTGGGCGTGCTGCCCGAGGTGTTCCACGGCGGGGCGATCCTTCCCGGCGTCTTCGTGTTCGCCGGGTACTTCGGCGTTCACCTGTCGCAGCACGTGTTCACGCAGCACTTCCACTACGGCGTGGAAACCCACCGGGTCGGCGCCAAGGCGGGATTCAGCGCGCTGGTCGGCCTCTCGATGCACAGCCTGTTCGACGGTGTGGCCATCGCGGCCGGGATGCTGGTCTCCCCGCAACTCGGCGTCCTACTCTTCCTGGCCGTCTTCCTGCACAAACTCCCCGAGGGTGTCACCATCGCGAGCCTCGTGATGGCGGGGGGACACGGCGCGCGTCGCGCGATTGGGGCGGCGGTCGTCCTCGGGCTGGCCACCGTGCTGGGCGTGCTCCTGACCGATTTGGCCGCCCCGCTGGCCGAGCGCGGGCTGGCGCTGGCGGCCGGCGTGACGCTGTACGTGGCAGCGTCCGACCTGGTCCCCGAATTCCAGGCCAAGCGGGGCTGGGGCACCGCCCTGCCGTTCTTCGGCGGCGCCGCGGCGTTCTTCCTTACGAACGCGTTGCTTGAACGCTGGATCGGTTAAGGCCGGCGGCGTGAGCGAACCCTCCCTCTTTGCCCCGGCCGCGCCACTCGCCGCCCGACTCCGGCCCCGTACCCTCGACGAGGTGGTGGGGCAGGCCCACCTGCTCGCGCCCGGCCATGCGCTCGGCGATGCGATTCGCCGCGGGGATGTGGGGAGCGTCATTCTTTGGGGGCCGCCGGGCTCCGGCAAGACCACGCTCGCGCGCGTCATCGCCAGGCACACCGAGCGGGAGTTCGTGACCTTCAGTGCGGTCACCGAAGGGGTGCAGCGGGTCCGCGAAATCCTGCGCGAGGCGGAGGATCGCCGCCGTCTTGGGCGGGAGACCATCTTTTTCTGCGACGAGATCCACCGATTCAACCGGGGCCAGCAAGACGCCTTCCTCCCGGCGGTCGAGTCGGGGCTGATTACCCTCATCGGCGCCACCACGGAGAATCCCAGCTTCGAACTCAACGCGGCGCTGCTCTCGCGCTCGCGGGTATATGTCCTGGAGCCGCTGCCCGAGGCGGATCTCGCTTCCCTCCTCCGGCGGGCGCTGGCCGACCGGGAGCGGGGGCTCGGGGCCATGGAGCTGCGGGTCGCGGACGAGGCCATCGACTTCCTGGCCGCTGCGGCCGACGGCGACGCGCGCCGGGCATTGACCGCGCTCGAGGCGGCTTCGCAGCAGGTCGGGCTCGGCGGCGAGATCAGCCGCGAGATCGCGGCAGACGTCTTTGCTCGGCGGCTTCCGGCGTACGACAAGTCGGGTGAGGGCCACTACAACCTCATCTCCGCGCTCCACAAGGCGGTCCGGGGGAGCGATCCGCAGGGGGCGCTGTACTGGCTGGCCCGGATGATCGAAGGGGGCGAGGCCCCGCTCTACCTGGCGCGCCGGCTGGTCCGCATGGCGGTGGAAGACATTGGCCTGGCCGATCCGCAGGCGCTGACCATCGCGCTGGCCGCCAAGGATGCGTTCGACTTTCTCGGCGCGCCCGAGGGTGAGCTCGCGCTGGCCGAGGCGGCGGTGTATCTCGCCACGGCGCCAAAATCGAACCGGGTATATGTCGCGTGGGGTGCCGCGCGGGAAGCCGCGCGCCGCACGCCGGCGGCACCGGTGCCGCTGCACCTGCGGAATGCGGTCACGGGGCTGATGAAGGATCTTGGCTATGGGGCGGGGTACCGGTACGCGCACGACGCGCCGACCGCCTACCTTTCCCAGGAGTACCTGCCGGAAGCACTGAGCGGCGAGCAGTTTTATGAGCCGGGGCCGATGGGGCTGGAGAAACGGATTGCCGAACGGATGGCGTGGTGGGCGGGGCAGCGGGGCGGCGGGGCAGCGGGGCAGGGTGGCAGCGAGTCGAAAGGAACCTGAATCATTCGAGACCTCATCAATGTCCAGCCGCCGGCCGAGCGCGCGCTGCTCGTCGCCGCCCCCCGGAAGGGTTCGGCCGACGTGGGCGTCATGCAGGAACATCTCGACGAACTCGCGCGGCTGGTGGACACCGCCGGTGCGGAGGTCGTCGGGCAGTTGACCCAGCAGCTCGAGTCGCCGCATCCGGGCACCCTGATCGGGGAGGGCAAGGTCGAGGAGCTGGCGGCGCTTGTCGCCACGAGCGGCGCCACGCTCGTCATCTTCGACGAAGAGCTCTCCCCGATGCAGGGCGCCAACCTGGAGCGGGAGCTCAAGGTCCGGGTGATGGATCGGGCGGAAGTAATTCTCGACATCTTCTCGACGCGGGCCCGGAGCCACGAGGCGAAGCTCCAGGTGGAGCTGGCGCAGCTCGAGTACCTGCTGCCGCGCCTGCGCCGGATGTGGACTCACCTCTCGCGCATTCGCGGCGGCATCGGTCTCCGGGGCCCGGGTGAAACACAGCTCGAAACGGACCGCCGGATGATCCGCCACAAGATCCAGTGGCTCAAGGGAAAGCTGCGCGACGTCGAGCGGCACCGCGAGACGATCCGGGCCGGCCGTGTGCCGATGCTCAGCGTCAGCCTCGTCGGCTACACCAACGCCGGCAAGTCGAGCGTCCTGCGCGGGCTCTCGGGCCAGCACGAGATCGTGGTGGAGGACCGGCTCTTCGCCACCCTCGACACGCTCACGCGGGAAGTGGACCTGGGGGAGGGCTACCGGGCCCGCGTTACCGACACCGTCGGGTTCATCCGGAAGCTCCCGCACCACCTGGTCGCCAGTTTCCGCGCCACGCTGGAGGAGGCGCGCGCCGCCGACGTGCTGCTGCACGTGGTGGATGCCAGCCACCCGGGGTGGGAAGAACAGATGGACGTGGTCGAGCAGGTGCTGGCGGAACTGGGGTTGCAGGACCGGCCGGTGCTCCCTGTCTTCAACAAGGTCGATCGCCTGGCCGACCCCGTTGAATTCGGCCGGCGAGTGTCCGCCATCTATCCGGGAGCCGTGCTGACGACGACCATGCGGACCGACGGGCTGAGCAGCCTGCGGAACGCGCTGCGGGAACGGGAGCAGGCGCTCCGGCCTCCCGTCTGGCTCCGCCTGCCGCTGACCGCCGGGGCGCAGTTGGCCTCGCTCTACCGGCTTGGCGAGGTGATGGAGCGCCGTGACTCCGCGTCCGGGTTCGAACTGCGCGTCCGCCTGCCGCCGGCGGAGGTCGAACGGCTGCGCCACGACGGGGTGGAGCTGCTCGGCGCACGCGTGGCGGACACGCCCTCCGTGGGCTAAGATACGACACCCTCCAACCCCCTGGCGATCATGCCTCCTTCGCGCGACCCCATCACCAACCGGAAAATTCGATTTGCCCTCGTCGGGTGCGGCCGCATCGCCACGAAGCACTTCGAGGCGATTGAGAAGCATTCCGCCCACGCCGAACTCGTGGCCGTCTGTGATACCGACCCCGCCGCGCTGGAGCGGGCGGTGGCGAGCACCGGCGTCGCGGGGTTCCGGTCGTTGACGGAGCTCCTTGCGGGCTCAAGCGCCGACGTGGTCATCCTGGCGACGCCGAGCGGACTGCACGCCCCGCAGACGATCGAGGCAGCGGAGGCGGGGCGGCATGTGGTGACCGAGAAGCCGATGGCCACCCGGTGGTCGGACGGGCAGGAAATGGTGCATGCCTGCGATGAAGCCGGGGTGCAGCTCTTCGTGGTCAAGCAGAACCGCCGGAACGCGACGATCCAGCTCCTCAAGCGGGCGGTGGAAAAGCGCCGGTTCGGGCGGATCTACATGGTGAACGTGAACGTGTTCTGGAACCGTCCGCAGTCCTATTACGACAGCTCACGCTGGCGTGGCACCTGGGAGTTTGACGGCGGCGCGTTCATGAACCAGGCCAGCCACTACGTGGACCTGCTCGACTGGATCGTGGGGCCGGTGGAGTGCGTGCACGCCTTCACCGCCACGCTCGCCCGGCGCATCGAAGTGGAAGACACGGGTGTTGCCAATGTGCGGTGGCGGTCCGGGGCGCTCGGGTCCATCAACGTCACGATGCTGACCTACCCGAAGAACCTCGAGGGATCGATCACGATCATCGGGGAGCGGGGTACCGCCCGCGTCGGCGGCGTCGCGGTCAACTCGATTGAGCACTGGGAGTTTGCCGACAGCGATCCTGACGACGAGCGGGCCGCCGACGCCAGCTACCAGACGACGTCGGTCTACGGCTTCGGGCATCCCGCATACTACGAGAACGTGATCGCGACGCTCCGCGGCACGGCGGAAGCCGAGACCGACGGTCGCGAGGGATTGCGCTCGCTCGAGTTGTTGATCGGATTGTACCTGTCCGCCCGGGACGGGCAGCCGGTGCACCTGCCGCTGGAGTACTGAGGGTGATGGTCAGCGGCTGAAGCCGCTGCTCCGCCGCCGCCCGGCCTACCCTCGCGCGCCCTGCCGAACGGTCTCCCAAAACGCCATCGTCTTTCGCGCGATGGCATCATCCACATACTCTGCAATCACCCGGCGGCGGCCTTCCGCCGCCAGCCGCTCCCGGAGCGACGCGTCTTCGAGCAGCCGCGTCAGTGCCTCGGTGAGCCCCTCCGGATGTCCATCCGTGAATATCAGCCCTGCCTTGCCCACCGACTCCGGCAGCGCCCCGGAGTCGCTGACGACCACGGCGACGCCGTGGCTCATCGCCTCCAGCACCTGCACCGGGTACGTCTCCACCCAGCCCGGGCTCGTGCGCGACGGGGCCACGAGGCAGTCGATGCGGGGCCAGAGGTTGATCAGGTCACTCCGCGGAATGCCGCCCAGCCAGGTGATGCGCGAGGCGATGCCGATCCGTTCCGCGAGCGCCTCGAGCCGCTCCTGGTCGGGGCCGGTGCCCGCGACGGTGAGCGTCCAGGCGCCGTAGAGCCTGGCGCAGGCGCGAAGCAGGACGTCGAGCCCCTTTTCCGGCACCAGGCGTCCGACGAAGCCGATGGCCAGCGGCGCGTGGGGCTCGCCGGTCAGGGCGGGGGGCACGGGAAGCCCGAGCTGCGGGATCGAGGTGCCCGGCAAAGCCGGGTGCTCCGCGCGGACCAGGCCGGTGGCGATGGCGTTGGCGCCGAGGACCGCAGCCGCGCGGGAGAGGGTGCGGCGCCGGCGTGCCCGGGCCAGGAAGGGGAAGGGCTCTGCCAGGCTGACGGCCGTGAACGCCACGGCGGGAATCTTGAGCTGGCGTGCGACCCGCACGGCGGCATCGGCCACCGGGGTCGTGGGCTCCTCTTCCACCTGCAGGATATCGGGGCGGAAGTCTGTCAGGAGTCGGCGCATGGCGCCTGCGCGCCAGCTGCCGGGGCTGCCATTGGCCTGCCGGCCACGGGTGGGGATGGGGACGATTCGGACCCCGCTGTCTTCAGCAAACGGAGTCTCGATCGAGGCGGTCGCACCGGGTGGGGTCCAGCGGGCCGGGACGGCAACCGCCACGGCGGCACCCTGTCCAGCGAGTGCGCGAAGTTTCCCCCGGGAAGCGGGATCGGCATAGAGATGGGAGACAATGACGGCGCGCACGGACATAAAGATGGTTGTGATCCCGGTCACATCCAAGCCCGGGGGATTCTCGTCCCGGGCGGTTGTATATTAAGGCATGCGCATCCTTCACCTCTCCCGCTATTACTGGCCCCGGTCCGGGGGTCGTGAACGCGTCGTGCAGGACCTGGCCGAGGGTGCCGCCGAACTGGGGCACGAGGTTGAGGTCGTGGCGGTGCAGAGCGCGTCGAGCGGTGGTCGTGGCGGCCGGCAGCAGTCGCAGGTGACGCGCGTCTTCTCGTTCGGAAGCCTTGGGTCGCAGGACTTTGCGCCGGGGTACCTGGCCGCCGCCTGGCATCGGGCGGACATCATCCATGTGCACCACCCGCACACCCTGGCCGACGTGGCCGTGATGCTGCGTGCACGCCGGACGCCCCTGGTCGTCACCCAGCACGCCGATCAGCGACGCAGTCCCCAGCGGATCGCCTCACGCATCACGCTGAAGCGTGCCAAGGCCATCGTGGTGCCGAGCCGGGCCCATATCGCGCTCTGCCAGGAGTTGGTGGGGCTGGAGTCGAAGGTCGAAGTCATTCCTTTCGGAATCGACGAGTCGCGGTGGGCGGGGGTGCCGCCCGCGCCCGAGGGCGGGCCGATCCGGGCGTTGTTCATCGGGCGGCTGGCGCGGTACAAAGGCGTGGACATTCTGCTCCGCGCGCTGGAGCGGGTGCCGGACGTGCGGCTGGATATCGTCGGGACGGGACCGGAGGCGCCCCGGCTGCGCACGCTGGCGCAGGCGCTGGCGGTGACCGACCGGGTCCGGTGGTACGGGGAATACCCCGACGAGGATATCCCGCGCCGGATGGCGGAAGCCCACTTCCTGGTGCTCCCTTCGGTCACCTCGGAAGAGATGTTCGGGCTGGTGGCGGTCGAGGCGATGGCCGCGGGCCGGCCGGTCATCACCACTGACTTGCCCAGCGGTGTGAGGGAGGTTAATTCTCACGGCCATACGGGGTTGGTCGTTCCGCTGCGGGACCCCGACGCGCTGGCCCAGGCCATGGCCACGCTGGCCGCCGACCCTGCGTTGCGGGTGCGGATGGGAGCGGCCGGGCGGGAGCGGGTGCGCGAGCTGTTCACCCGCCGGAAAATGGCAGAGGCACACATTGCGCTCTATGAGCGCATCTTGGCGGCCCGGCGGTAGCCGGAAACCGATTCTACACCCCTTCGGAGGCATGAGATGTCCGTCATTCGCACCACCGCCGCGGTCGCGGCCCTCGCCGGACTGGCGCTCTTCACGACGCCCGCCCAGGCCCAGTATTCGGAGTCCTCGGCGTGGATCACGCCGTTTGCCGGTGCCTACTTCGGCGGCTCGTTCACCCCAGTGTCGAACACCTACGGCGTTCGGAAGCTCGACGTGGGCACGTCGTTCACCTACGGCGCCCGGCTCGGCTACAAGTTCAACCCGTCCATCGGACTGGTGTTTGAGTACGCCCACGCCGATCCGACCATGACGGTGCAGTGCAACACGCCGTCGGCCGGCCCCTACTGCGGCAAGGAAATTGACCTCGGCTCGAACATCTACGAGGGCACCTTCAACTTCTACTTCGGCAGCACGCCCCAGATGCAGGGCTACATCGCCATCGGCGGCGGCGCCAGCAACCTGAACGGCAGCGGCCAGGACAGCACCGGTGCCTCGGTCAGCGGCAGCTCGACGCAGTTCAGCACCGTGTTCGGCCTCGGCGGCACCAAGATGTTCAACGAGAAGGTCGGCATGACCCTCGACGGCCGGTATCGCTGGGTCAACGTGAACGGCGCAGATTCCTACTACTGCTACTACTACTGCTACGCCTACGACACGTCGTGGTACGGCAGCGGCGAAATCACCCTCGGCGTCAAGTACCAGTTCAAGTAGGCCTGGGCCAACGGGCCCTTAGCTCAGGTGGTTAGAGCAGCGGACTCATAATCCGTAGGTCCCTGGTTCGAATCCAGGAGGGCCCACCAACGGACGAGGACTGCGGAACGGACTGGGGACCGAGAGGGTACGCCCTCGACGACCCCGGTCCTTTTCGTTTGCGCGCTCCTCGGCCCTCCGGCTCCGTCCCCTTTCCCGGGGCGGGGGGGCGCATTATGCTCAGTCCAGTCCCTCCCACCCATCGGAGTTCCGCCATGCGCCGCCACTCGATTCGCGTGCTCGCCGCCGTCGCCCTGGTGGCGATCCCGGTGTCTGCATCCGCCCAGGAAACCGTCAAGCTGAATGGTGTCATCGTTGCGCGGTCCGGTGCGGACATGATGGTCCACGTCCAGGAGGTGACGGGCAACACGACCGTCATCCTCTCAAACGACACCAAGGTGGAGGTCAAGGGCGGCCCACTCGGCATCAAGAAGTCCTCCATGGGACCGGCGACCCTGGTTCCCGGCCTGAAGGTCGAGGTGAACGGGACGCCGGCGACCGGCGGCGCCGTCGCGGCCACCAAGGTGGAGTTCAGCTCGGGCGACCTGAAGACCGCCAACGAGATCCAGGCCGGCCTCGCCCCGACGGCGGCCCTGGCGGACACCAACGCCGAAGGGGTGGCGGAGAACCGGGCGGAGACCGACTCGCTCAGCAAGCGGTTCGGCGAACTGGGGGACTACGACATCATTGCGCAGGACACGGTGTACTTCGGCGTCAACAGCTCGGTGGTGTATCCCACGGGGCAGCAGACCTTGAAGGCCTTCGCCGCCAAGGCCAAGGCGCTGCCGTCCTACAACATCCTGGTGGCGGGGTACACCGACGCCTCCGGCAACGCGGAATACAACCAGCAGCTCAGCGAGCGGCGGGCGCAGGCGGTCATCGAATACCTCGAGCAGAAGATGGACATTCCGCTCTACCTGGTGCTCGCCCCGGCGGCGATGGGCTTCTCGCACCCCGTGGCTTCCAATGAGACGCAGGAGGGCGCGGCCAAGAACCGGCGGGTGGTGGCGTCGATCGTGGTGAACCGGGGCGTGACCGGGCAGTAGTGGTCATGCGTCGTCGGCTCGCCATCGCGTTCGCCATCGCGGCGCTGTCCGACGCGGCCTCCTTTGCGTTGTCGTTCGCGCCGCCGCTGCAGTGGGCGGTCGATGGCGGGACCGCGCTCCTGCTCTTCGCGGTGCTGGGCTGGCAATGGCCGCTGCTGCCGGGACTCCTCGTCGAGGCGATCCCCGGAGTGGCGGCCTTCCCGTTCTGGGTACTGGTGGTCGGGGCGGTGGCGGCGTGGGGGAAGGTGAAGCCCTCGCCCGACCGGACCCTTCCGCCCGTTTCGTGATTCGCCGGAGGAAACACCACGACACCACCTGTTCGGGCATTGGCGCCGCGCTGATGAGCCGCGTACCTTAAGAAAGACATGATCCGCGGACGACCGACTGTTCCTTCCACTTCCCGCCTCCCGAGTTCGCCCATGACTGACCGTCGAGACTTCCTGAAGGCCGCCGGTGTGACGGCCGCGGCCCTTGCCTCGGACGGCATCCTCCGGGGTGCCTTTGCATCTCCGGCGTTCGCCGCGCCGGCCTCCACCGCGGGCCCCACCATGGATCCCGCCACCCGGGACCTCCTCATGGAGGCGCTCAACGCCGCGAAGCGGGCCGGCGCCAGCTACGCCGATGTCCGCATCGGCCGCCAGCGCAGCAGCTATCTCCGGACCCGGGAGAATCACGTGCAGTTCTCGGCGGAGAACGACACGCTCGGCGCCGGCGTGCGGGCGCTGGTGGACGGGACCTGGGGTTTCGCGGCCACCAAGACGCTCAACAAGGAAGGTGTGGCCGGCGCGGCGCGCGAGGCGGTCGCGATTGCCAAGGCGGACCGGATTGCCCGGGACCGGCCGGTGGAGCTCTGGCCGTCGCCGTCGTACCCGGACGCGAGCTGGCAAAGCTTCTACGAGATCGACCCGTTCACCATTTCACTCGAGGAAAAGGCCGACCTGCTGCTCCGGGCCAATGCCGAGGCGATGAAGGTCGCCAACGTGAAGTTCGCATCCAGTTCCATTTCGATGGTGAAAGACGAGCGGAACTATGCCAACACCGACGGGTCGGTCATCGCCCAGCAGTTCTTCCGGATCTCGCCGGACGTGACCGCCACGGCCGTGGCGCCGGATCGTTCCGACTTCCAGTCTCGGTCCTCCCAGATTCCGCCGGCGAGCCGAGGCTGGGAGTATGTACTCTCCGCAGATCTTGTCGGGAACGCCCAGCAGTGGGGCGAGGAGGCGGCGCAGAAGCTGACCGCCAAGCCGGTGGAGGTCGGCCGTTACGACCTGATCCTGCACCCGACCCATCTCTGGCTCACGATCCATGAGTCCATCGGGCACCCGACCGAGCTCGACCGCGCGATGGGCTACGAGGCCAACTACGCCGGTACCAGCTTCGTGGCGCCGCCCAAGGCAGTGCTTGGCAAGCTCAAGTACGGTCCGGAGTTCATGAACATCCAGGGCGACCGGTCGCAGGAGGGTGGACTCGCCACCATCGGGTGGGACGATGAAGGGGTCAAGCCGAACGACTTTCTGATCATCAAGAACGGCATCATGAATGACTACCAGACCACCCGCGAGCAGGCCGGCTGGCTCAAGTGGTGGTACGACGAGCAGGGCATCCCGACCCGCTCGCATGGCTGTTCCTACGCGCAGAACTGGGGCAGTGTCCAGTTCCAGCGGATGCCCAACGTCTCGCTGCTGCCCGGGCCGGACGAGCGCTCCTGGGAGGACATCATCGCCGCCACCGACCGGGGCATCGCCATCATGGGCAACGGGTCGTTCTCCATCGACCAGCAGCGCTACAACGCCCAGTTCGGCGGCCAGGTCTTCTACGAGGTCCGCGGCGGCAAGATCGTCGGCATGATGAAGGACGTCGCCTACCAGATCCGCACACCGGACTTCTGGAACTCGATGGACATGATCGGCGGGAAGTCGAGTTACATGCTGGGCGGCGCGCTGAACGACGGAAAGGGACAGCCGGGCCAGAGCAACGCGGTGAGCCACGGGTGCGTGCCTGCCCGCTTCCGCCAGGTGAACGTGATCAACACCGGGAGGACGGCATGAGCGGCCCCGTGATGACCCGCGAGGAGGCCCAGGCGCTGCTGGAACGCGTCATCGGGTTCTCGAAGGCCGACCGAGTGCAGGTGAGCGTCAACAGCTTCCGCACGGCGAACACCAGGTTCGCGGCCAACCAGCTCTCCACCGCAGGCACGGTGGACGACTCCGGCGTCTCGATCCAGAGCTGGTACGGCGCGAAGCACGCCGTGGCCCGCACCAACGACCTGTCGGAGGATGCGCTGCGTGCGACGGTGGCCCGATCGGAGGCGCAGGCCCGGCTCGCCCCCGAGGACCCCGAGGACATGCCGCTCCTCGGCCCGCAGACGTACGTCCCCGTCATGTCCTATTTCGAGTCCACCGCGGAACTCTCCGCCGGGGACCGTGCCCAGGCGGCGCTGACCGCGCTGTCCGTGACCCGCGCGTCGGGGAATCTCCTGGCTTCGGGGTTCCTCGAGACAAGGGCGAGCGCAACCGCCCTGGCGAACAGCGCCGGGCTCTTCGCGTACGACCGCACCACCTCGGCCAACTACACGCTGACGGTGCGGACCACCGATGGCACCGGCAGCGGCTGGGCGGGGGCCGACAACCCCGACTGGACCAAGCTCGACTTCCGCTCGGTGAGCAGCCGCGCCATCGACAAGGCGCGCGCCTCCCGGGACCCGGTGGCCATCGAGCCGGGGCGATACACCGCCATCCTCGAACCCCAGGCGGTCGGCGACCTGACGCAGCTCATGCTGTACGCGCTTTCGGCCCGATCGGCCGACGAGGGCCGGAGCCCCTTTGCCAAGGAGGGCGGCGGCAACAAGATCGGCGAGAAGATTCTCGACGAACGGATCAGCATGATTTCCGATCCGCAGGATCCGATCCTGCTGGCCCGCCCGTTTGACGGCGAGGGGCTGCCCCTCGGCCGCCAGGTCTGGATCGAGAACGGGGTGCTCAAGGCGCTGAACTACTCCCGCTACTGGGCCAAGAAGACGGGGAACACGCCCACCGGCGGACCGTCATCCTGCCTGGTGCCCGGCGGCACGACCTCAGTGGACGAGATGATCGCCCAGACGGAGCGCGGTGTGCTGTTGACCCGTCTCTGGTACCTCCGGCAGGTGGACCCGCGCACCATCCTCTACACCGGGCTCACCCGCGACGGCACCTTCCTGATCGAAAATGGAAAGATCAGCAAGGCGATCCGCAACTTCCGCTTTAATGAGTCGCCGCTGTTCATGCTGAACAACGTGGAGGCGATGGGGCCGGCCCAGCGGCTGGCCGGCACCGAATCGGGGGGAGACGTCGCGATGCCGTCGGTCAAGGTGCGCGACTTCAACTTCACGAGCTTGTCGGAGGCGGTCTGAACCAGGCGGGGCAGGCGGGCATCGAACGGCTGCGGCGGGAGGTGCACCGCCGCATCGTTGGCCAGGAGACCGTGGTGGACGAGGTCCTCATGGCGCTCCTCGCGGGAGGGCATGCGCTGGTCGTGGGTGTGCCGGGGCTGGCCAAGACGCTGCTGATCAGTTCGCTCGCCCAGGCGATGCAACTCGATTTCCGCCGTATCCAGTTCACGCCGGACCTGGTGCCCAGCGACATCACGGGCACCGAGGTGATGGAAGAGGACGCCGCCACCGGGACCCGCTCGTTTCGCTTTGTCCGCGGTCCGGTGTTTGCCAACATCGTGCTGGCCGACGAGATCAACCGGACGCCGCCCCGGACCCAGGCGGCGCTCCTCGAGGCGATGCAGGAGCACCGGGTGACTGCTGCCGGGGAGTCGCTGGCGCTTCCCGAGCCGTTTTTCGTGCTCGCCACCCAGAACCCGATCGAGCAGGAGGGCACCTACCCGCTGCCCGAGGCACAGCTCGATCGGTTCCTGTTCGATATCCGCATCGGTTATCCCGCCGAGACGGAGGAGGTCGAGATCCTCCGTGCCACGACCGGCGGCGCGCCCGAGCCGCTTACGCCGGTGCTCGACGCGGCGGAGACGCTCGCGCTGCAGCGCGCCACGCGCGAGGTGCCCGCGGCCGATGCGGCACTGCGATACGCGGCGCGCTGGCCCGCGCCACCCGTCCCGACGACCCGACCGCGCCGGAGCTCGTGAAGCGCTACGTCCGGTGGGGTGCCGGCCCCCGAGCGGGCCAGGCACTCATTCTGGGCGCCAAGGCGCACGCGATCCTGCAGGGCCATCCGGTCGTGGCGCCGGCGGACATTCAGCGGGTCGCCTACCCGGTGCTCCGGCACCGAATCCTGACAAATTTCGCGGGTGAGGCCGAGGGCGTGCGGGCAGAGCAGATCATCAAGGCGGTGCTCGACCTGGTGCCGACTCCCCGTGGGGAAATCCGAATCTAGGGTGCTGGCATCGAGCCTCCGGGACTACGGCCCGTTCCTCGATGCACTCGCCGGCCTCTCCTGGCCGGCCCGCCGGCCGGTCGGCGCGGGCTCGGCGGGGAGCCACCCCTCCCGTCTCCGCGGGATGGCGGCGGATTTCACCGAATATCGTCCCTATCGATTCGGCGATGATCCTCGGCGCCTGGACTGGAAACTCCTGGCCCGCACCGATCGCGCCTACCTGCGGCTCACCGACGACAATGCGACGCGTTCCACGCTCATCCTGGTGGATGCATCGGCGTCACTCGCCTTTCCATTCGAGACGATGGCCAAATGGAGGCAAGCCTGTCGCCTCGCGGTGGGCCTCGCGTCCGTGGCGCAACACGACGGAGATCCCGCAGGCCTGGTGGTGGCGCATGAGCGGGGCACCGTGCGCCTCCCCCCCAGGAGCCGTGCCGGCACGATTCCGGAGATGGCGCGGGCGCTCGATGCAGTGGCGCCGAGCGGCTCGGCCCCCCTGAGCCCGGCGCTGGAGCAGGTGCGCGCCGGTTGGCGGCTGGTGTTGATCTCCGATTTCCTGAGTGATGAACTCGAACTCCTTCCCCTGGTTCGTCAGCGCATCGTGGCGGGCGCGGAGGTTTTTGCCGTCCAGGTCGTCTCGGAGGGCGAACTGCGGCCGGTGCCCACCACGCGCCTGGCGGTGGATCCGGAGGCACCGGCGGTTCGCCGCGTCCTGCAGCCTGACACGCTCCCGGAGTACACCAAACGCTTTGCGGACTGGCGCGCGGGCCTGCGGCGCGCGTGGCGGCACGCTGGCGCCGAGTTCACCGAGGTGCTGGCGGAGGAGGAACCGGTCCGGGCCATCCGACGGATCGTGGCCGGCGTGGAGGACACGCGGTGACCTTCGGCGCGCCGATCTGGCTCGCGGCCGCGGGCGTGGCCGCGGCGGTGGCAGTCGGGCTGCACCTGCTGGCTCGCCGCCCGCCCCGATCCTATGCGCTTCCAACGGCGCGGTTCGTTCCCGACCGGCCAGCCAGGACCACCGCACCGACCACCCGACCGACCGATCTCCTCCTGCTGCTAGTCAGAGTCACCGCGCTGCTCCTGCTGGGTGCGGCGCTGGCCCGCCCACAGACCGCCCCACCGCGCCGCGTTCACACCATCGTGGCACTCGACCGTTCGCGCTCGGCGACGACCGAACTCGATTCCGTGGCCGCCGCCGTCGTGCGAAACGCCGATCTTGTCATCACCTTCGATAGCACCGCCACCATGATGCCGGTGGGCGGGGCACCGCGTCCAGCCGGTGGGGGACGGGGCTCGCTTTCCACCGCGCTGGTGGCGGCGATGCGGGCCGCGCCGGGCCTGGCCAGGTCCGCCGACTCGATCGAACTGGCCATCGTCTCACCGTTCATGGCGGAGGAATGGGACGAAGCGACGCTCGACATTCGCGAGTCGTGGTCCGGACGCATACGACTGGTGCCGATTGCAAAGGCGCTGCCCGCCGGCATCGAGGGCGGCGGCCTCCGGGCATCCGCGGGCGATCCCATCACGGCGACGGTGGCACTAGGGAACGGGCTTCCGGCGGGAACCCGCCTGGTGCGCACGGTTCTCACTGCGGAGGACTCGGCATGGGCGGAGCGGGGCGGAACGCTGGTATTCTGGCCGGTGGAAGAGGCTGGCTGGCCGTCGCTCCCGGGACTCGCCGCCGGAGTCGTCGCCGGGCCTCATGCGGCGGTGGCGCCCTTCGGGCCTCGCGTGGCCCTGCCGTCGGGACGGGTGGTCGCCCGGTGGGCCGATGGTACCCCCGCCGCCACGGAGCGTGCCCTGGGTGCCGGCTGTGAGCGCGACGTAGGCATTTCGATTCCCGACGAAGGGGACATCCCCCTTCGCCCCGGCATCATTCGGCTGGTTCGTCAGCTGAGCGAGCCGTGCGGCGGGCCACGCGGAAGCGAAGTCGTGCCGCAGGCGCAGCTCGACAGCCTCCGCGGAAGCGGTGGGCTGCTTGCCCCGTCATCGATTCCGGTTCGGGAGGAAGGGCGGGTGCCCGCCAATCTCGGACTGCTGATCGCCGCTGGCGTGCTTGTCCTGCTGGAGCCGCTGCTCCGCCGGGACCGGGCGGCGGCATGACCGTTGATCGTCGGCTGCGGCACGCCAGGCTCGCGCTCGCCGGCGGCGTGCTGCTCGCCGCTTTGGGCTGGGGCGTGGCGGTTGCGGGCGGGTGGCTGCTGCTCGTTGCCCTCCTCGATTTGGCGATTGGCCTGAGCTGGCCGGCGCGTCAGGCGCTTGCCGTTGGTGGCGTGATGCTCGGCGTGGCGGCCGCCATCGCAATCCTCTGGCGCAACAGAGGGGCAGCCTCACTGACCGCCGTCGCACTGTGGCTCGAGGGGCGCGCCCCATCGATGCGGTACGCGCTGGTGACCTTGGTGGAGGGCCGACACCCGGCGATGGCGCCCCGCCTCGAGCAGGCCGTGGCGAATGCCAGCTGGAGCGCGCCGCTTCGACAGACAGTGCTGCGGGCGGCAGGCGTTCCGCTGCTGGCCGCGGCTGTGGTCATCGTGGCACTCGCCGCCTTGCCCCACGGGGTTGTCGCGCGGATGTCGGCGCCGGCGCCCGGCGACATCCTGACGGCGCCGGCGCGGCCTGAAGCAACGAGCAATCCGTTGCGGCCGGTCGTCGTTACCCTGGTACCACCCGCCTACTCCGGGCTTCGCAAGGAGACGGTCGAGGATCCGGAAACGATCGTGGGGCTGCAGGGGACCAGTGTCCGGATCAGCGGACGGGGGGCACCGTCATCGCTGACCGTGCAGCTGGGGAATCGTTCAGTTCCAGTCGGCACATCGGAAACCGGGTGGGCCCTCGGCTTTATCATGCCGGATTCTGTCGTTGCGCTCCGGCTGGAGGCCGGCGGCATCACGCGATTGATCGTGGTCAGTGGCACACCCGATTCGCTGCCGGTCGTCCAGCTCACCGCTCCAGCCCGGGACACCGTGTGGCGGGCACCTGGGGGGCCACTTCCGCTCCACGCCGAGATCCACGACGACTACGGGCTGGCGGATGGCTGGTTTGAATTCGTGGTGACGAGCGGGGCAGGGGAGCGCTTCACCTTCCGCAGCGGAGTCGCGGGCCGGCGGGCGCTCGATGGGGCACGAGATGCGAAGCTCGATGCCACGCTGTCGCTCGATTCCCTGCACCTGGTGCCGGGAGACGTCGTGCACCTGCGCGCCGTTGCGCGGGATCGCAACCTGATCACCGGACCCGACACCGGCTATTCCGAGACGCGCATGCTTCGCGTGCCGAGGGCGGGTGAGGGCGACAGCGTGTCGGTATACGCCGCGGCGCCGGCCGACGCCGATTCCTCGCTCCTGAGCCAGCGGATGCTGATCCTCCTCGCAGAGGGGTTGCAGCGGCGTCGCCCCCGACTGAAGGCGGGGCTGGTGCTCCAGGAGTCACGCGCCATCGCCAAAGACCAGGCGGCCCTGCGGCGCCAGGTGGCGACCATCATCTTCCACCGCCTCGGCGGCGAGGCCAGTGCGGAAGAGTCGGGGGATGCCGACACCGCGCCGTTGACGCCGGAGGAACTCCTGGCCGCGGCGGAGCAGGCGACAGAGCAGAACGAGAACGCACTCGACTTTGCGGAAGACGAGACGCCGGTCGTCGCGGTCAACCGACCGCTGCTCGAGGCCTACAATGCGATGTGGGTGGCGGGTCGCGAGTTGGAGCAGGGCCAACCAGGGCGCGCGCTCCCGCCGATGCGGGAGGCGCTGGCGGCCATCCTGCGGGCGCGCGCCGCAGAGCGGATCTATCTGCGTGGCCGTCCGCCGGTGGCGGTGGTCGACCTCGCGCGGGTGCGCCTCGCCGGCAAGCTCACCGATGTGCATCCCTCCCCGGCGCACGGGCAGCCTGTCGAGTCGGGCAGCGTTGCGGCGCTGCTGGATCGATTCACGCTGGCGGTCGACGCGCTGCCGAGGTCGGCGGCGGTGGATTCACTCGCGGTGCTCCGGCTGGACGCCATGCGCGCCCTGCCGGAGTTTGCCGCCGCGCTGGACCGGGCCCTGGTGGCGCTCCAGTCCGGTCGGGACGCGACCGACGCCCTCCTCGCCGCGCGGCGCACCCTTACCACGCCCGTCGTTGCTGTGCCAACGTTGCCGGCCTGGGGGTGGCCATGAGCGAATTTGTCTTCGCCACCGCCCAGTACGAGTCGGGTGACTGGGACTCGGCGCCGCTCTTGCCCGCCAACATCATCGACACCCTGGCCCGTTACACGTCGCTGGCGCTTGCCCCGCAGGGGGTGGTGGTGCCGCTTGGCTCCACCGACCTGTTCCGCTATCCGCTGGTGTATCTCACCGGCCACCTGCCGCTCCGCTTTTCCGAGCAGGAGCGCCGCAACCTGCGCGCTTACATCGATCGCGGCGGGATGCTGTTCGTTGACGATCACAACCACGACATCGACGGCGTCTTTCACCGGTCGGCCACCGAGGAGATTGGCCGGACAATAGGGCCGATCACGGAACTGCCCAATCGTCATCCGCTCTATTCGGCGTTCTTCGAGTTTCCCGACGGGCCGCCGGCCACCAGCCAGGAACTGAATGGCTGGGGAGACAACCTGGTGCACACGCATCTCTTCGCCGTTCAGCGTGCGGGTCGCATCGCGGTGCTCTACAGCAACAAGGATTACAGCTCGGAGTGGGACTACCACGCCGAGACCAAACGCTTCTATTCGGTGGACAACACGCGGTTCGCCGTGAACGTGGTGGTCTATGCGCTTACCCGCTGACCGCCCCGCGTTCGAGTGGGGCCTCCGGGTGGCGGCACTGGCGCTGCTCGGTTGGCTGATCGTCCTTGCGTCGCTCCCCGCGCGCGTCGGCGGTCGCGTGGCCGTCGTCCCGCGCGAGCTGGAGAGCATGGCTGCGGAATGGGCATGGTTGCCGCCGATGCGAGTCGCTCTCGGTCACGCTGGACGCGGCGCCCGCTCCGGTTGCGCGCGATTGGCTGGTTGCGCTCCGGCGCGCTGGAACAACGGTCATGTGGTCGAATGCTGGTATCGCGCCGATAGGCCTGGAGGTCGAACCGAAGCGAGACCCGGCCGGTGGTGTCCTGGTGCGGCTTGCCGGGTCGGCCGGCGACACCGTGGCGCTCGCTGATGCCCTCGGTCCCCTGGATCGCACGTCCATTGGCGTCGGTGGTGGGGCGACGGTGCGGCTGCCGCCGGTGGCCGGGGCGGTCCGCGCATCCCTTGGCCCGACGACCGCCTGGGCGGAGAGTGACACCGCGAGCACTCATCGCCGCATTCTCCTGCTCGGCACGGCGGGGTGGGAGGCCCGGTTTGTGGCGCGGGCGTTGGAGGAACGCGGCTGGGTGGTGGATGCGCGGTATGCCGTGGCGCCCCGGATTGATGTCAGGCAGGGCGAACCGATGCCCCTGGATACGGCATCGCATGCGGCGGTCGTTGTGCTCGACTCCACCGCCAACCGGTTGGCCGGAGCGATCGCGGGCTTCGTGCGTTCAGGCGGCGGTCTGGTTGTGGCGGGGGATGCCGGGGCATCGGTCGGGCGATTGGCGCCGGGTGGAATGGCGGGGCCGGTGCGACAC
The DNA here is from genome assembly GCA_041390145.1 of Gemmatimonadales bacterium. Taxonomy (NCBI): domain Bacteria; kingdom Pseudomonadati; phylum Gemmatimonadota; class Gemmatimonadia; order Gemmatimonadales; species Gemmatimonadales bacterium. Next base: position 68,997 of record JAWKQM010000015.1, read on the forward strand.
GCGACGGCGCTCGCCTTCGAGCAGGCCGATCCGCGCCGTGCGCTTGCCTATGTCGAGCTCCGGCCGTTGTCGCCCGGGGCCGTCACACTGGAGACGAGAGAGGACCGGCCGGTCGTTGCGGCTCGGCGGGTGGGGGCAGGGCGCGTCGTTGGGGTCGGGTATCGTGATACCTGGCGCTGGCGGATGCAGGGCGGGGAAGGCTCCGTGGCGGCGCACCGCGCCTGGTGGGCGGACCTGGTGGCGGGCGTGGCGTACGCTCCGCTGAGCACCGGTCATGCAGGCGACGGGGCACCGCTCGCGAGTCTGGTCGACGCGCTCGGGCCGCCGAGCTCGCTGCCCCCGGCCCGGCCATTGCGGACGCCGGTGTACCCCTGGCTTGTTGCGGCCCTGACCCTCTGCCTGCTGCTGGAGTGGACGTCACGGCGGCTGCGGGGGGCGCGGTAGCGGGCCGAGGGCGACTCTCGCTCCCCCGCCAACTTGGCAGCATTGAGGTCCCCAGCTGCGGAGTTCCGGCAGCCCACTACGGAACCACTGCAGGCTTCGCAGCCTAAGTAGGGTCTTAGGGGCACAAGGCTGCGGGGCACGCAGCGGGTTGCCGTCTGAAGTTGAGCCGGGCTGTGCGGCTATCGTGATACAGGTCAGGCAGATGCGCCCTCGGCCGCCTATCGGTCTTTCCAGATTAGCTCGCGGGCCGTACCTTGGAAGGGCTTGTAGGAGAAGTACCACTCAGTCCATTAGGCGTTAGGCAGCAACCCCGCTCCAGAGTGAGGTTACAGTGCTCCGGTGGCACCTCCTCGTTGCTGTCGTCGCAGCGCAGGGTGTTCAGGCCCAGACTCCAGCGACGCCCGCAATCGCGCAGGAACGTGCCGTGTACGCCGTCCTGCGTGCTTCTGAGCCGGCGTGGTTCTGGAAGGATTCGTCATTTGTTGTGCTCCGATGTGCGGATACACGCCCGAGATGGCCTGATGCGACTGGCTCCCAAGCGGACCAACTTCCCGGCTTCCTCTCACCTGAGAAGGTCGCTCCGGTTCTAGCGGGCGAGCTATTGCCAGGACTCGATCGGCCTCTCATCGACAGCCTTCCTACGAATCACCAAGGTTGGACTGCCCTACGCGAGCGCTTCGGTCCCAATACCGACGTTCTCGTTCTAAGCCGGGTGGCCTTTGACTCCTCGTACTCCCACGCGCTGGTAGAACTCACATTGCTCTGCGGCGATAGGTGTGCAAGCGGGCGAGGGTATCAGTTGCAGCGAGGCACGTCAGGCTGGGCGATCGCCCAGGTGTGGTCGATTCGCAACTAGGGCCCTGCTGCTAATGCTGCCTAACCAGCGCATGCAGCTGACGAGGGCGCGCTCTATCTGCGGCAGCCGCCGCGCTTTATACTACTGGCGAGGTCGCGCGG